>NZ_SJPQ01000004.1:300000-596426 GCF_007859945.1 Pseudobythopirellula maris
GAAGCTGACGACCAATGCCACTGCCCTGAAGCCGCTCAACGCTGAGCGTGAGACACTGAAGACCGAGATCGCAGCGCTCAAACGGCTGGAGGAGGAGCTGGAGGGCTTCAACGAGCAGCTGCCCGACGAAGCAACGGAAGGCGAATGGGGCAACGCGGTTGCCGTTGTGGATGGGATCACCGGCGCCGTGGAAACTATCACACTCGCGGCAGCGCAAATCCCAGACCCCGCCGTCCCGAATGAGCTGGCCGACGAAGACGACGTACTGGTCCAGCTCTTCTCTCAATCGCTTCCGGCCGTACCGGCTGAGAACGTAGCCGACCGGGATGCCATCGAGGCTTGGCGTGAAGACGCCCAGAAGGGTCTAAAAGAGATCGAGACCACCCGAGCGCAGCTGGTGGGTGCTATCAAGAAGCTCAGCGCTACTCATCAGTCGCATCTGAAGCCTTGGAAGGCGAAGCACGCCGATCACGAGAAAGAGATTGCCGAGCAACTGAAGAAGAGCGGCGTCGAATCACCGACCCAATTACGCCAACAGATCACGTCACACCGCGCGAAGATCCGCAAGATCAAGGAGAAGGATCAGCCCCGGCTGGGGAGCGTGGAGACGGAGATCAGCCGACTGGAGAATGAACGAGATACGCTGCGCACGCAACTGAAGGCCGCGAACACCACGATTTCGAAGACGCGCTCAGAAAAGGCCGAGGAACTGAACGGCACCTTCGATAAGAAGATCATCGTCAACGTGGAGGGGGGTGGCGACCAACGAGAATACCTTGAATCGCTGCGTGAAATCTGCGACGAGATCACCAACCAATACCAGCGAATCCAGAAACGCGAACAGCACCTGCAAGCCATTGCTTCAAACGTGACACCGTTGGAGCTGGCCGAGGCTATCTGCAATGACGGCAAGGTTATCAGCCGATCTGGTTCGCCGTCGTTGACCGACTTGTGCGAGATCACCAAGAACACGCAGGAAGTGCTCTGTACGATTGGGTCCGACATCGAGTTAGTCAACAAGATAGAGATCGTTGACGTTCCCGATGTACCGCGCATCAAAGTCAAACGTGAGGGCGAAGAAACCTACGCGGATCTCGCCACCGGGCTTTCACCGGGCGAGCAGAGCGCAGCTATCCTGACGCTGGCGCTTCAGACGCGATCGCGGCCCCTCATTGTTGATCAGCCGGAAGACGAGCTAGGTTACTCGTACGTCGTCAACCTGATCGTTCCCAAGATGCTGAGGGCGAAGTTCCTGCGGCAGCTGATCGTCGTCACCCACGTCGCCAACATTCCCGTCCTCGGGGATGCCGACTACGTGATCAAGCTGGAGAATCGGCCGCACGCCGATACCGGCCGTCAGTGCGTCGTCGTTGCCGAGGGCTGCTTCGAGCGATCAGAGGTCACAACCGCCGTGGTGCAGCTCGAAGGTGGTGAGCAAGCGTTCCGGTTTAGACAGCACCGATACTCGCTCACAAGGCTGAGCGAAGTCGTGCCAGCCAAGGCCGTGCAATAGAAGGCGGAATCAGCCGTGGCTGAACCGCCAGTCGAAGCCGCAGACGTATCAGTCTGACGTACTCTCATACTATGGCAAGTAGCAGAGGTGCGAACGTACACAGGACGTAAACGCCGAGGTCGCTTGTCACCGCTTAGTGCCACTGGAGAGACATTCGTCACTCCGTCGTATCGACCCCGCAACCGACGGCTCGCTCTAGCTGAGCGATGGCCCCGGCGAGCGTGGCTTTGGTCCGGGCGACTTGTAGTTCGATCATCAGCAGTTCGGTGAAGCCGGCGGTGACCTCACCGAAATCGACGAGGCGGCCCCGGTAGTCGGCCGAGGCGAGTTCGAGAGCCCGTTTAGATCGGGGCATCAGGCGATTCTCGTACAGGTCGAGTTGCTGCTGGGCTGCCTGCGCCTGTTCGTTGTAGCGGCGGATGCGGCGGAATGTGTCGTCGCGTGTATCGGCGTACTCGCGTGACGCGGCCGCGAAGGCAGCCGACGCTTCGTTAATCCCCGCTCGGATCCGATCTCGCCAAATCGGCAGCGTCAGCCCCACCGCGAAGCTGATGTTGTCGTGCCCGTTGGCGACTGGGGAGATGGCGTCGCTCTCGGTGATGGTTTGCCAGCCAACTCCGAACGTGAAATCAGGACGCTTCTGCAAGCAGGCAAGCTCTTGCTTCTGCCGATCACGTGAGATCGCCCATCGCTGCTCGTTCAGGCTGGGGTTGTATTCGAGCGCGAGTGCGAACAAGGCCTCACGTTGTTGCTCAACGCCGGTGAGGTCGATGGTCTCAATCGGCTCGATGCCTTGCGCGCTCGGCTGCTGCGTCAGGGCGGCGAGGTCGGCCTGTGCGAGCGCTTTTTGCTCGGTCAGGCTGATCAACTTCGAGTCGAGATTGTCAACTTGCAGTGAAGCACGCAGCACGTCCTGCTGACTCCCGCCGGCGGCGTTTCGGGCCTCGGCGAGCTTGACCAGTTCGATCGCGATCTCACGGTTCCGCTCGGTAATCCCGATCGCGCGATCGGCGAACCAGAGTTCGTAGTAGGCAAGCCGGACCAGCTCTTCGATCTCCAGCTCGGCCTGCCTGATCTTCGTTGCGGCGATTTGGGCCTCCCTTTCGGCGATCGCCCCTTTCACTTCGCGCTTAGCTGGCCACGGGTACTTCTGCGACAGCGACATCGTGTTGCCAGCCCGACCGCCCGCTGTTTGCAGAGCCTGATCCGAGATCGGAAAGAATGTGTTTGACAGCATCGGATCATCGAGCGAACGGGCTTGCTCCGGCCGCCAGGTTGCCGAGGCGTACCGTGCTCGGGCCGCTCTCACGCGGGGGTGCTGAACGATTGCTACGGCGACCAGTTGCTCGACCGGTTGTCGGGCCGGGGGGGTTGGCGTTGAGCTGAGCCGAATCACCCCGGGCTGGACCGGTTCTAGGGTAGGTCCCCCATCTGGGAGGCTTACAGCCACCGCCTCATCCCGTTCCGCCGCGGACTCGAAATCAACGAGGACCGCCCGATGGTCAGCAGATGGCGTGGTGGGCTCGACGCAGGCGTCCCCTTGCCCCAGGGGCGCACGGCAGCCAGCCAAGAGTGAGAGTCCCGCGACGACGATTCCTAGCGTGGATAGGCTCCACACGCCCTGTTCTTGCTTATCCATGCGTTCGGAATGGCTATTGAGACAGTCGCCGCGAGGTGCTCAAGCGAACTACACTTGCTGTGGTGGGGCATCCTGCCGATAATACCCCCCAGAGGTATCTGCGTTACCAACCTATCGACCGGTCCGTTGATCAAGTCCCGTGCAATCCGTTCGGCCGTCAAGCTCTTCCTGATCGGAATGCTAGCGTTGCCGCTGCACGGTCTTCCGCGAGCACACGGCTCGACTTGCACTACCAAAGCAGGCGTCGATGCGACTTGTGCCGGCTGCGGCTCCTGTCCCGTGACGCAGGTAGGTCAGCGTTGTGGCTGTTGCTCGAAAATGCGGAAGCCTGCCGTCACCCGACCGCCCAAGGCGACTTCGGGATGCTGCAGTAAGAGGGACAGCGGCCAACAGGAGAGCCGCTCATCCGACGCCGGAAGTGACTCTGGTTCTGTTGGCGAGGGTTGCTTGTGCGTGAAGCCCGCCGAACCCGCTTTTCCGGAGAGCGACGCCCGACCCGTCTTGAAGCGGCTTGCCGAACAGCTGCAAGGGGCGGTCGTTCGGCTACCAAGTCGATGGCTAGCCGATTCATCTGAGCGGCGTGAGTATCTCATCGATCCAGCCGTCGAGCCGTCCAACGGACGCTTAGCTCGGCTTGGCGTTTGGCGTATTTGAGTCGCTAGCGCCCCAGGTGCGCGCCGAGCCATCCGCCGGCGCAACGACGACACGCCTTTTCTGGGCGGTCGTATCACAGGGAAGCCTTCAGTTGGCTGCTGCGCGCCGCCACGAATCCGTTGGTCACGATCGAGAACTTGATCGTGACCTGCTCTCCCGTCTCGTGAGACCTTACGCATGAAAACCGCTAACGAGTTCGTCCGTGGCGAGACGCAATCATCGTCGCGACCCGGGGCCATGCGTAGCTGGGTTGCCCGCACGACGAGGCAGGCCGGCATCGCGGTTGGTGCGATGGTGCTCTGCCTCTTCTTAGTCGGCTTGAGCCAACGCATTGGATGGATCAGGAGCGCCGACGGGACAGCGTCGGCGCCCGAATCCGTTGAGGCGGCGACGGCCGAGTTCACCTGCCCAATGCACCCGGAGATACGCCAAGACGCCGAAGGCAAGTGTCCGATCTGCGGGATGGCGTTGGTCCCTGTAGCGGTCGCGTCCAGTAAAGAAACTCCTGAGGTTAAGGCCGACGCCGAGAGCGAGCGCTACATCTGCCCCATGATGTGCACGCCACCGCAGGGCGAACCGGGCAAGTGCCCGGTCTGCGCCATGGATTTGGTGCTCGCCGAAGCGGGGGGGGGCGGGGAGCGATCGGTTTCGATCGACGCCGCGGCGCGACGCATCCTCGGCATCCGCACCGCCACGGTTCAGCGCAAGCCGGCCTACCGCACGATCCACAGCATCGGCCAGCTCGCCTATGACCAGGAGCGGATGGCGACAATCGCGGCCTACGTTGATGGTCGCTTAGAAGAGATGTACGCCGAGTACGAGGGCGTCG
Organism: Pseudobythopirellula maris; assembly: GCF_007859945.1. Taxonomy (GTDB): domain Bacteria; phylum Planctomycetota; class Planctomycetia; order Pirellulales; family Lacipirellulaceae; genus Pseudobythopirellula; species Pseudobythopirellula maris. The sequence goes on from NZ_SJPQ01000004.1 coordinate 304,636, forward strand.
AAGTGGCCAAAGGTGACGACTTGGCGCTCGTCTACAGCCCGGCGCTCTACTCGGCCCAGGTTGAGTACCTGTCGAGCCTTGATACGCCGGCTCTTTCGGTGCTTGGCAATCGGAACGACAAGTTGAGCGAGGTCGCTCAGGACAACCTGCAAGAGTTGGGGATGACCCCGTCGCAGATCGATCGGCTGCTGACGACACGGCAAGCGGATAAGCGACTCCGAATCACCTCGCCGATCACTGGCACCGTTGTCAAGCGTTTCAAGGTCGAAGGCGACTACCTCAAGACGGGCGAGCCGATCTACCGTGTCGTTGATCTCTCAACCGTCTGGTTGATGCTCGACCTCTATCCAAGCGACGCCGCCCGGGTCCGGTTCGGCCAAGAAGTCCAGGCCGAAGTCCAATCCTACCCCGGCGAGGTTTATACCGGACGGGTTGCCTTTATCGACCCGGTGGTCAGCGACAAGACCCGGACAGTCGGCGTGCGGGTTGAGCTGTCGAACTTCGATGGCCGCCTCAAGCCGGGCGACTACGCCACCGCGACGATCCGCGTCCCGGCGATCCCACTTGATGAGGTCTATGACCCGGCCCTCGCCGGCAAGTGGATCAGCCCGATGCACCCCCAGATCGTCCGCACCGAGCCGGGGGTCTGCCCGATCTGCCAGATGGACCTCGTCCCGACGACGCGCTACGGCTACGCGGCGCAGCCGCCAGCAGATGACGGGGAGATCGTCGTGCCGCGGAGCGCTGTGTTGATGGCTGGCGACAACTCCGTCGTTTATGTCGAGACCAAGCCGGGCGAATTCGAGCTGCGGGAGGTCACGATCGCGGCCCTCACGGATGAGTCGGCCGTCCTGCTCGACGGGTTAACGGTGGGCGACACGGTGGCGACCGACGGCAACTTCCTCATCGACTCCCAGATGCAGCTCGGTGGCAAGCCTTCTTTGATGGACCCGAGCCGCGGCGAAGACAAGAACGAGGCCGACGCCCCCATGCCTGCCATGACGGAGGCTCCTCATGCTCACTAATCTCGTGAGGTTCTGCGTCAAAGAAGCCTGGCTGGTTGTCCTGCTGGCGGTGGGGTTGAGCGTCTACGGCTGGTACAGCTACCGGACCGTGCCGATCGATGCGATCCCGAACATCGGCGAGAACCAAGTCATCGTCCTAACGCCTTGGCCGGGACGTTCACCGAAGGACATTGAGGACCAAGTCACCTATCCGCTGAGTGTCTCGTTGCTTGCCGTGCCGGGCGCGGAGAGCGTGCGCGGCAAGAGTATGTTCGGCTACTCGTTCGTCCAAGTCACCTTCAAGGACTCGGTCGATTTCTACTGGGCGCGTAGCCGAGTCTCCGAACAGCTGGGATCGGCCGCCGGCCAACTTCCCGATAGCGTCGTTCCTCAGCTCGGACCCGACGCAACCGGACTCGGGCAAGTCTACTACTACGTGCTGCGCCCACCCCCAGAGGGCATGAGCCTCGCCGAGTTGCGGTCGCTTCAGGACTTCGTCGTGAAGTTTGAGTTGCAAGCGGTGGAGGGGGTCAGCGAAGTCGCTTCGATAGGCGGCTACGTGCGTCAGTATCAGATCGAGGTCGATCCCGACCGGCTACGATTCCACGGTGTCGCGTTGGATCAGGTGGTTTCGGCGGTGCAGGGATCGAACGTCGATGTCGGCGCTAAGACCGTCGAGACCAGCGGCATGGAGTTCATCGTCCGTGGCAAAGGATTCCTGGGCGGCGACGGTGACGCAACCAAGGCGATCCGCGACATTGAGCAGACCGTCATCCGCCAGCAAGACGGGGTGCCGCTGAAGGTGGAGGACGTGGCTCGGGTGCAGTTGGGGCCCGACTTCCGCCGGGGTGCGCTCGACTACAACGGGACCGAGGCGGTCGGTGGCGTGGTCGTGATGCGGTACGGCGAGAACCCGCGGCAGGTAATCGACCGCATCAAGAAGCGGATCGAGCAGATCACGCCCGCCCTGGACGGCGTCACGATCCACGGCGTTTACGATCGGACCGGGTTGATCGATGAAACGATCGGCACCCTGACGACCGCCCTCCGCGAAGAAATCCTCATCACGGGGGTCGTGATCCTGCTCTTCCTGCTGCACATCCGCAGCAGCTTCATTGTCGCCGCCACGCTGCCCGTCGCGGTGCTGTTGGCGTTCGTCGCAATGAAGACCCTTCACATCGACGCCAACATCATGTCGCTTGCGGGCATCGCGATCGCGATCGGAACGATGGTCGATATGGGGATCATCGTCTCAGAGAACATCTACCAGCACCTCGCCGAGTGGGAGCAGGCGGGCGAAGAGGGGGGCTCTGAACGCCGCAGCCAAGTCATCGCTGACGCCGCGACCGAGGTCGCCCCGGCGGTCGTGACCGCTGTGACAACCACCATCGTCAGCTTCCTGCCGATCTTCTTCCTGACGGGCCGCGACTACAAGCTTTTCAGCCCGCTAGCTTGGACCAAGACCTTCGCCATCGCCGCGGCGTTGGTCGTCGCTGTGACCTTGGTGCCGGCGCTCGCCCGACTCTTGCTCCGCAGCGCTCGCTGGCCACGCTCTGCGAACCTCGCCGTGGCTTTGGTCGGCGGCGTTCTGGGCGGTTTGCTGGTTTCTCTGCTATGGACCGAGGCGATTGAGGCCGAGTACGGCGTCGCACCGCTTATCGCAGTCTCCTTATCCGTCGCCTTAGGCGGGCTCGGTGGCTACCTGCTCACTAGGGAGCGTATCCGACCGATCGAGGAGAGCTTCGTCAGTCGCGCAATCGTGAGAGCGTATGTGCCCACGCTCAACCTTTTCCTACGGAATAAAGCCGCGTTCCTGGTGGTCCCGGTCTTGATCATGGTCGTTGGGCTGGGGGGTTGGATCGGACTGCCAACCGTGATGCGGCCTTTCGAGCGGATCGCCACGGTCCTCGGCGTGAAACCTAACGAATTGCCGGGGTACGTCGATCTAAAACACACTTTTACCGGGCTAAAGAGTGACGACTGGATCGCGCTAGACGAGGGGAGTTGGTTCTACATGCCGACCCTTTACCCAGCCGCCAGCTTCAGTCAAGCGATGCAGGTGCTCCAAGCTCAGGACGTGCTCATCGGGCAGATCCCCGAAGTCCAGGACGTGCTCGGCAAGATCGGCCGCGTCGAGTCGGCCCTCGATCCGGCGCCCGCCGCGATGGTCGAGACCTACGTCATGCTCAAGCCGAAGGACCAATGGCGTGAGGGCGTCACTTCCCGCGACGTGTGGGACGAGATCAACGCGGCCGCGACGCTGCCGGGCGTAACACCCGCCAGTCCGCTTCAGCCAATCGAGGGCCGTGTCGTGATGCTCCAGAGCGGCATCAAGGCGCCGATGGCGATCCGCATCTACGGCGACACGCTCGCGGAGCTGGCCGACGCGGCGGTCTCGATCGCTGAGCACTTGCGTGGCTCGCCGTATGTGAACCCCGCGACGGTGAACCCCGACATCGTGCTGGGTAAGCCCTACATCGAGTTCACGGTCGATCGCGCCGCCGCCGCTCGCTACGGCATGTCGGTGCAGATGGTCAACCAGGTCGTCGAGACAGCGCTCGGCGGCATGAATCTGATCAAGACCGTCGAGGGCCGTGAACGCTACCCGGTCCGCATCCGCTACCGCCGCGACCTGCGGGAACGCATCGACCAGTTGGAGAGCCTGCCGGTCGTCACCCATGGCGGGCAGGTCATCCCGCTTGGCGAGCTGGCGAAGCTAGAAACTACGTGGGGGCCCGGCGCCATCAACAGCGAGAACGCCCGATTGGTCGCGCACGTCGCGTTCGCTTCGAGCGGTGTGACGGGTGACCTCGAATCGGTCGCAGCGATTGAGAAGTCGCTGCGTGACGCGATGGCTTTGCCTGAGAACGATCCCTCGCGGCTGGCGTTGCCGGCCGGCTACTCGCTCGAAGCGGTCGGCAGTTTCCGCAACCAGATCGAAGCGAACCAGCGGCTGATCTGGCTAGTGCCCCTGGTAGTGTTGATCAACCTGCTGGTGATCTATCTCCAGTTCCGCCACGTGCCGATCACGCTCGCGGTCTTCGCCGGCATCCCGGTGGCGTTTGCCGGCGGGATGATCGCCCTGGCGTTCGCCGGCGCTGAAATGAACACCGCTGTCTGGGTCGGCTTCATCGCTCTGTTCGGCATCGCGGTGGACGACGGGGTGGTGGTCGCCACCTACCTCGATCAGGTCTTCAGTCGCGTGAGGCTCAACAGCGTGCAGGACATCCGAACCGCGACGATCGAGGCAGGCATGCGCCGCATCCGACCCTGCCTGATGACAACGGCAACCACGGTCCTGGCGCTCGTGCCGGTGCTCCTATCCACCGGGCGAGGCGCCGATGTTGCTCACGCGATGGCGTTGCCGGTGTTTGGCGGCATGATCGTCGAGCTGGTGACGCTGTTTGTCGTTCCGGTCGTCTACTGCGGCTACAAGGAAATGAAGATGCAGATGGGCCTTCCGGATCGGCACTGGGCCGGCACCGAGTCGGCCAAAGAAGTCTCAGAACTCGTGCCAACGGCGTAAGGAAGCGTCCGCGGCGATCAATCTAAGAAGTGAACCTAGGGAGAGAAACGATGAGAGTCCTCAATTACTTGGTGCTCGCTTGCGGTCTTGCAATCGCGGTACCTGCATTTGCTCAGCATGATCAAGCAACGCACGGGTCCGGCCACAAGATGGCTGCGCAACAACCACCGGTCGCTCCCCCAGCACCAGCCGTTGCCGATGACCAAGGCCCTCACGGCGGTCGGCTGGCCGACGTCGGCGCGATGCAGATCGAAACCGTGATTGCTCCAAGCGGAATTCGACTCTTCGCCTATACCGAGCAGAAGAATCCGCTTGATCTACGCGATGTCCGTGGCGTGGCGACGCTTCAGGTCCAGGGCGACGCTAAGCGTTATCGGTACGACCTTTTCGCTGAGACACGCTCCGACGGCTCGGCCGAAGCGTTGGCGGTGGCGGTTGATCTCTCGCCGATCGCCGGTCGTCAAATTGAACTCGACGTCCAGCTCGCCGGCCTCTCCGGTCCGCAAGATCAGCCGGTCCGATTCCAAACGACCGCGGTTGCCCCGAGGACCGAAGCCCAGCAGGTAGCGGCCGCCATCGCCGAGCAGAGGGTCTGCCCCGTCAGCGGCCAACCGTTGGGTTCGATGGGCAAGCCGATCCCGGTGCAAGTCGGTGATCAAACGGTCTACGTTTGCTGCGCGGGCTGCATTGATGCCGTCAAAGACAACCCGTCTCAGTACGTGATCGGCAAGCCCGATCTCAAGGTCGCGCCGGCCACGGAAGCCGACACGGCGGCGATCGCGGCCCAGAAGCTCTGCCCCGTGATGGACGAGCCCCTCGGCTCAATGGGGACGCCGCTCAAGGTCACCGGCTTGCCGCGTGATGTCTATCTCTGCTGCAAAGGATGTCTGAAGTTCTTGGAAAAGGAGCCGCAGAAGTACCTTGCCAAGCTGCCCACTGCGAGCGGTACGGCGAAGCCAGAGATCACCAAGGCGACCGCGGCGGACGCCCCATTTGTAGCCGCCCAAAAGCTCTGTCCCGTGATGGATGAGCCGCTCGACGCGATGGGCGGGCCCTACCGGACCGTTGTTGAAGGACGGGTGGTTTACCTGTGCTGCCCAGGCTGCGCGAAGAAGCTGCACGCCAACCCCCAGGGCTACCTCCAGAAGCTAGCCCAACAAGGCGTCGAACCGCCGCGGGTTCGATAAGACGCGATTCTCGCGGGGGCGGCGACGTGCCGAGGGGAGGTCCTCCTACCCGGAGCGCCCCGTCGCCCCCGCCCTTTTTGGAGAATGACACGATGTCTTTCTGGCTAAAACGGTTTGCCTACCGCTGCTTGCAACGCGTCATGGTGCTCGAACGGGTCACCGTGATGATCGCCGAGACTTCTAAGCTCGCGGCAGAGTCAATCAACGGGCAGGCGGAGCGGATTTCAGTAGCAAAGCTGAAGCGATTCATCGAAAGCGGCGAGGCTCGCTATTGCGAGGAGCTTGTCGAAAGACTCGACGACCCAAGACTCAGTTGCTTCGCTGTTACTGCCGCCGAAAGGCTAAGCTCGTTTGCGTGGTTCTTTCAAGGCTCGGCAGAAGCCGGCATGAACTACGGTCGATTGAAAGCTACGGCTACCGCGATCGAACTCGACGAGCGTAGCGTTTTCGTTTTTCACGCCTACACGGCCGCCGATTCGCGTGGCGTCGGATTGATGAGAGAAGTCCTTTGCTGCGCCGCCAACGAGCTAGCCGAGTCCAGCGGCGTTAATTGGTTCGTCGCGACGACGGAGAGCCTCAATACCTCGGCACTCCGTGCCTTCGGCAGAACGGGCTTCCAGGAGATCGGTCACTACACGCGTTATGGCATCGGCCGCCGAGTGTTCGGAAGCTACCCGAAACCCGTCCCGCCGATCCAATCTTTTGGATAGCCAGACAGGTCAGCTGGATCAGTCGGTTACGCGGCCATATTTCTGGAAGAGGGAGGCTAGCTCTTCGAGCATTGCATCGCGCTTCGCCTCGTCGTCTCCTTCGAGGGCGCTCTGGATGCAGGTTTGGACATGCGTCTCTAGGATCATCCGGCCCACTTTGCTGAGGGCGCCGTTGGCGGCGGCGATCTGGGTGAGTGTCTCGACGCAGTAGGCGTCTTCGTCAATCATCCGCTGAACGGCCGAGACTTGCCCCGCGATCCGCCGCAGGCGATTGCCGATCTTCGTCTTGTCGTCGTCGGAGAGCACGGGGGCAGCAACTCACGGTGTCGGGTGGAATTACCCAGCTTACCTGTCCGAGAGGAGCAGGCCTAGCTGGTTGTCTCTGCCGAGCGTGACTCGCCATGCTTCCAGCCGAGAAACCACCGCTCGCCGCCGAAGATCAACAAGAATCCAGCCGCCCCAATTGCAAGCAGCCACGGATCGGCGGCCCCCTTCACGGCGATCAAGGCACCGAGCACGACCAAGTCGAGCCCAATCGCGGTCAGGAGAACCGGCCCACTGGCCCCGATCTGTTCGCGTAGGCTCCGATAGATACCCCAGTGGATCGCGATATCCATCACGAGATAGAAGAACGCTCCGAGGGCGGCGATCCGGCTGAGGTCGAAGAAGATCGTCAAGACGATCGCCAGCACGACCGTGTAGACGAGCGTGTGCTTCTGCACGTCGCCGGGCATCCCGAAGTGGCGGTGCGGGACCAATTCCATCTGGGTGAGCATCGCCAGCATCCGCGAGACCGCAAACACGCTCGCAATCACTCCCGAGATCGTCGCCACAATCGCCAATCCGACCGTGAAGTAGACCGCTGCTTCGCCAAGAGCCGGCCGTGCTGCTTCGGCCAGGACGTAGTCTTTGGCGGCGACGATCTCGTCGAGGCTCAGCGATCCCGCCACCGCCAAAGCGACCAAGGCGTAAGTGGCGACGCAAATCCCAATCGAAATCATAATCGCACGGCTGACATTCTTCTTCGGCTCGACCAACTCGTCGCCGTCGTTGGTGATAGTCGTAAAGCCCTTGTAGGCCAGAACGCCGAGAGCGGTCGCCGCCAAGAAGCCTGTCACGGAGGCTTCTTTTGCTGACGTGACCGGCGCGAACGATCCGCCCGAGAGCCAGAGCCCGATCCCCGCGAACAGAGCGATGCCGCCGATCTTGATCACCGCGGTCACCATCGACATCCCGCCGATCCATTGATTGCCCATCAGATTAACGGAGAAGGCGGCTAGCAGCAGACCGACTCCAAGGGCCGGCACGAGCCACGAGTCCTTTGGGGCATCAAACAGCTGGAGCGTGTAAGCGCCGAACGTCCTCGCGACGAGGCTCTCGTTGATGACCATTGAGAAATACATCAGCAACGAGCAACCGGCCGTGATCGTACCTTCGCCGTAGCACTTCTTGAGGTACATCGCGATGCCGCCCGCGGATGGGTGGGCGTTGGACATCTTCACGTAGCTATAGGCACTGAATGCCGTGACAACCGCCGCCGAGAGGAAAGCTATCGGAAAGAGACCGCCCGCTTGCTCGGCCATCTGCCCGGTCAAAGCGAAGATGCCAGCACCGATCATGACGCCGGTGCCCATCGCCACCGCACCCGGCAGCGAGAGACTGCCAGATTCGTACGAGTTGTCTGTGTCGTCAGAACTTGAGGGCATCCTGTGGCCTGTCGATACTTAGAAGGAGGAGGCAGCCCAGTCGCCCGGGCCGCCTCCAATCGGGTGCATTGAAAGACCGACCCGGCTCAAGCTGCAACAGCTTGGCAGCTCTCCGCGCACCGGCGACAACTCTCGGCGCACTTCTGGCAATGGTCGTGGTCGTGGGCGCCGCACTGATCGGCACAGTACTGGCAAACCTCAGCACATAATTTGCAGAACGCTCCGGCGTGCTTACCACCGATCGCCATCGCCTCGACGCATGCCCGGCAGATCGCCGCACACTCTAGACAGCACTTCGGGCAGTCGTTCATCGACTCCTTGCCCAGCATGCCCTCAACGCAGGCAAGACAGTCGGCGAGGCAGACGTTGCAGGCCTCGATACAGTCCTGGTAATTCGCAGTCACAGTAGCCATCGAAAAGGTCTCCCTAGATCTGGTTTTGGCGATCAAATCGCCGAAATGGACAACCAGACCCAGAGCAAACCGCATACCACCCGGGGGTATCCGGCGTAATGCGAAGTGGCCTACCCGTGCGACATCTTCATGGCCGGGTGGTAGACGCTCGGGTCGCCGAACCGGCGGACGATCTCGGTGAAGACCGAGCCTGGCTCGACCGGCTCATCGGTCTCCATGACGAGGTGGTAGAGGTCCTCGGGCAACACTCGCACCGCCAGCATCAGGCCCATAATCGCCATCGGCCAGTCGGCCCTCATGCCAAGGGTCTCGCGGCGGCCGACGATCCGGTCGCTCATCATCATGTCCATGCTCATTCCCTTCATCTTTTGGGGATATCCAGGCACCGCGAAGCCGGGGTCGGAGTTCTGGCTGGACACGCCGGGCGAGCGGTCGAGGTTCGCGAGGTAGGCATCGACGGATTGGTGAGGCCGGACCCGCGGGCCGACCTGCTCGGTCATGTGGTTCATCATGTGATGCACCATGTGGCAGTGCATCATCCAGTCGCCCGGATTGTTGGCGATGAACTCGAAATCGGAAGCCTGAGCTACGGCGATCAGCTCGGTATTCCGCGGGATCCAAGCACTCTTAGGAATCCTCGCCCCTTCGTGCCCGGTGACCCAGAACGTGTGGCCGTGCAAGTGGATCGGGTGGTGCTGCATCGGCGAGAAGTTGAGGATACGGATCCGCACGCGCTCACCGTGCTTGACGACTAGCGGCGAATTAAACGGACCGCTGCGGCCGTTGATCGTGTGCCAGCTCCAATCCATCGCCCAGCTGTCAGAGACCGTCTGGCCCGGTTCGATAGCGAAGTTCTGAAAGATCAACCCGAAGTCGCGATCGACCGGCGGGTCCCAGTCCTTCTTCGGGTGGACGATAAACCAGCCGACCATGCCGAATGCTTCCTGCATGGGAATGTGAGAGTGATAGAAGAAGGTTCCCTCTTCGTGGATGTCGAACTCGTAAACGAATGTCTCTCCTGGCTCGATGAGATTCTGGGTTAGCTCCGAAGCGCCATCCCACTGCACTGGCAACTCGAATCCGTGCCAATGCATCGACGTTGGCTCGGGGAGTTCGTTCTTGGCGACGATCCGGACCCGATCGCCCTGCGTGACCTCGATCGTCGGCCCCGGCATGCTGCCGTTGTATCCGTAGACGTTCATCTTGTAGCCGGGCAAGAATTCGGCTTCGACGGGCGTCGCGCGGAGGTGAAACTCCTTGACGCCCCCCTTCATCTCGTACGGCAAGGACGTGATATCCGGCGCGACGAACGGCGCCCGACCCGCCGACGGATCTCGCAGCCCCGGCACAAGCTTGCCAAGGTAATAATCGCTGTCGGGGCTGTTTCCCCGGCTCGGAGCGAAGCGCCGGAAGCCGTCGTACTCGTCCTGTACGCCCGTTGGGCGACCCAACGACGGATCGCCGATCGGCTTTGGCAGCTCGGGCGACATGCCATTGTGGCCTTTCATGCCACGACCGCCACCGTCCATTGCATGACCGCTGTGCTGCGCCGCGGCAATCGACGAACCGGTCAACGCCCCGCCCGCGGCAAGCGCCGTCGTGCGGAGGAACTCACGGCGTGGCGGACGGCTGGGCTCTTGGGGTATGCTCATCGTGGGCAGAGGGGGGTTCGGGCTTGAGTGTTCCGTGATGATTATCGCGGCCGCGGCGTCGCGTCGATGTGGCCGGCCGGAGTACTCCCCTCAGCGGCCATCAGGCCGTCGTGGAGCAAGTAGCCCGCTATCAAGACTTCGTGCGTGCGGGCTTCCAGCAGGTTGTCGACCTGCACAAGCTTGGCGTCGAAGTAGTCGTGCTGCGCCATCAGCACCTCGGGCCAATCGACCCGATCGCGTTTGTAGCTTTCGAGCAGCTCGGCGTACGCCGCCTTCGACTCGGGCAGGATCACCCGCTCGTACTCGTAGGCGTGCTGCAGCGATGAGAGATACTGCTCGTAGGTCATCGCCAGCCGGTTCCGCAGCCTGAGTTCGATCCGTCGGAGTTCTTGCTGCTGTCGGGCGTAGTCGGCTCTAGCTTGACGTATCGTACCCTGGTTGCGGTCGTAGATGGGAAGCTCTAGTGACAGCCCGGCGACGGCGACCGTCTCGCCCGCCTCGAAGTTGTATCCCGCGCCGCCACGCGCCACGAGATCGGGGACCCATTCGACACGCTCTCGCTCAACCGTCGCCCGATCGACGGCGAGCTTCGCCCTGGCTGCCGCGACCTCGGGGCTTTCAGCAAGCAGACGCCCCAGTTCGCTTTCAAAAGAGGTTGCCTCGCGTTCGGGCGTCAGACTCCCTTCGACAGCGCCTTCTTTGAGCGCCACGCCGACTAAGGCCGTGAGTCGACGGAAGCTTTCCCGCTGAGCGTTCTCCGCTCGCATCACACTCAGCCGAGCACGCTGTAGCGTGACGTTCGCCCTCCGTACCTCGGGTCGGCGCACCTGTCCCATGTTGTACGCTTCTTGAGCGGTGACCGCGGCGTCCTCGCTGCTCTTGAGCAATTCGCGTCGGATCGCCAGCGTCTCGCCGGCTGCCAGGGCCCGGTAGAAGTGGAGCCGCACGTCGTTGCAGACGCGGAACTGCTGAACCGTTGCTAGGTGTTCGGACACATGGGCCCGACGTAGGTACTTCTCGCGACTCAGCCGGAGCTTGCCCGCGGTCACGAAACGCTGCTCTAAGACACCGCCTTGAAACTCGCCAGGCGAGTCCTTGTTCCCTTCCACATCAACGCCGATCTGCTCGGCTTCGTAAGAGAAGACGGGGTTCGGATAGAGGCCGGCTTGCTGTGCTTTGCCCAGCTCGGCCGAAATATGGAGCTGCGCCTGCCGGAGCGTTGGGTTGTTCTGTCCGGTAAGCCTCAGCAGCTCGTTGAGCGTGTAACTTGACGGGGCGAACTCTCCATCGCGGGGCGTATCGATCCGCAACTCGGGGCCGGGCACGGTCGGGATCGCTGGCGGATTGGTGAACGCCTTCGCCGCTTCTGGCGGGATTGGCGCCCGCGGGGGAGCAACCAGCTCTTGCGCCGTCATCGTGCCGCAGCACACGGCGATTGCCCCTAGGGCTGCGACTATCTTCGATGACCGGGGCATAAGCACCGTGAGCTGACTTTCGGGCTGGCTTTCGGAAGGCTCTACCTAACCGGTATCGGCGGAGTACCCCCTGGGGGTACATCTGCGTGGCCAGTTTCTAATCAGTCCGGGCGCCGCCGCTGTGAAGGTTTGAGGCCTGCAATATTCGACGGACGGCTGGTCGTCTGGGTTACCAGCTGGTAGATCAGGCTCCAACCGCCCTTGCCAGCATCGTGATCGCCATCGCTAGCATGACGCTGTTCTCGACGATCGTGACGGTCGACATCGGCAGGTTGAAGACGGTGCCTAGGCAGGCGCATTGGATGGCTTGCTTGCGGAAGACGGCCTGCACGACACCGACCAGCCCAACGGCCATGATCACCGCGGTCACCCCGTTGGCGACCAGCGGCAGCACGCCACTCACGAACAGGACTCCGAGCCCAAGCTCAATCCACGGGTACGCCAACGCGTAGCCGCGTGAGCGTTTAGCGATGATGTCGTAGCTAGAGAACGAGTCCGCAAAGGCGGGGATGTCGAGCAGCTTGAAGAATGCGAATCCGAGAAAGAAGAAGCCCATGAAGTAGCTCATCGCCCGCGGCCAAACGAAACCGCCGTGGATCGATTCCGCGGCGGCTGTAGCGCCCAGTACGTAGGCGATTACCAGCAAGAGCGGTTTGTAGTTGGATAGCTTGAACGCCGAGTCAGCCTCACTTGGCGGTTCGATAGGCTCCGTCGATGCTCGATCGACCGGTGTCGCCTGATAGCCCGCGCCTGCCATCAGATCAACAACGCGACTCTCGGCAGACGCTTCTGACAAATCGACGGTAAGGGGCTTCCCCGGATCGTCAAGGTCCACGGACCAGTTAAGCACTCCCGACTCATCGTCTAACAACGGGCCGACTGTCGCCAAGCACTTCTGGCAACGCAAGTTGGTCTCAAATGTTTGTCGCATCGAACTACCCCTCGTGCCGTTCGTTGGTTCTTTTGAATGCGTCCGTAATTGGTGGCCAATCAAGCGTACGTACCGATCTAGGTGCTGGTTTGGTCTCTAGAGCTGGTGCCACGCCGGTGTGTGCCTCACCCACGGGCACAGCATGAACCCAAGGTAGAAGAGCGCGAGCAAGACTCCCGCTGCGATCCAAAGGTTCCTCTTGGGCTTTCTCAGCGTGTCCAGCAGGTAGTAGATGAAGAAGTACCAGGCTCCGGCTTCGAGCAGGCCGAGGACGAGGTGTTTGACTTCCATTCGTTAGCTCCCGTCGGTAGATGGTGATGCGTAGGCGAGCAGGCGGAGTGCGTTGAACACAACAACAAGCGTCGAGCCTTCGTGGAGCGCTACCGCCGGGCCGATGTTGAGACCGAAGATCGTTGCCGGCACAAGAAAGGCGACCATTCCGAGGCTCATCCAGAGATTCTGGCGGATGATGCGGCGAGTGGCACGGCTCAGTCCGATTGCCAATGGCAGATGGTCGAGATTGTCCGCCATCAATGCGACATCGGCCGTTTCAAGGGCGACGTCGCTACCGGCTGCTCCCATTGCGATACCGACCGATGCGGACGCCATCGCCGGTGCGTCGTTGACGCCATCGCCGACCATGGCCACCCCGGCGTCGCTATTGAGTTTCTTAATCTCATCGACCTTGTCCTCGGGCATCAGGTCGCCTCGCGCTTCATCAATGCCAACCGCTTTGGCGACCGCATCGGCCACCTGCTGGTTGTCTCCGGAAATCATGATCATTCGCTTGATGCCAAGTTTTCGGAGCCGCGAGATCGTTCGCTTGGCCGCTTTCCGTGGAGTATCCATGAGCCCAATTACGCCGAGGTAGCGGTCGGCATACCGCACGATCATTGTTGTGCGTCCCTCGCTCTCCAATGACTCGACGGTCGAGCGGATCGGATAGGGAAGCGACGGGCCGTCAACCTCCGAGAACAACTCGTCTTTGCCAATGAAGACAGGTCGTCCATCTACTTCTGCCTGAACCCCACGGCCGGTGATACTCTTGAGATTCGCCGCCTTTGATAGGCCATCTCTCTCGGTTCCCAACTTTGCTTTTCCGTCACGAACGACGGCTTTGGCGAGCGGATGCTTGCTGAGGTCTTCTACGGCGATGGCGATACGCAGAAGCTCCTCTTTACTTACACCGTCCGCGGGTCGCACATCCGTCATGCGAGGCTTGCCTTCGGTCAGGGTGCCTGTCTTGTCGAAGGCGATCGCGTCCAAGCGGCCGAGACTTTCCAAAGGGCCGCCCCCCTTTACGAGCACACCACCACGCGCCGCGCGGGCCACACCGCTCAGTACCGCACTCGGTGTCGCGATCGCCAAGGCGCAAGGGCTAGCTGCGACCAAGACCGCCATCGCACGATAAAAGGAGTCGCTGAAGGCTTCATCGAGAACGAGTGGTGCGAAGAGGAGCAGCACGACGGTGGTGATCACCGCGGGCACAAAGTAACGCTCAAACCGCTTCGTGAACTTCTGCGTTGGCGAAGTGCGTGTCTCCGCTTCGTTGACCATCGTGACGACACGAGCGAGCGTGTTCTCGGCGGACGTCTTGGTTACTTGGACCTCGATCGCCCCCGCCTGATTTATGGTGCCCGCGAAGACCCGGTGGTCGGATGCGACGCCTTCCGGGTCGGCGGCAGCAGACTCCCGATCGGCGACCGGTAGCTTGTCAACGGGCGCGCTTTCACCGGTGATCGGGGCTTGGTCGATGCTGGTTTCGCCACGGACAACAAACCCATCGGCCGGCAGCCGCTCGTCGGGCTTGACGATGGCGATGTCGCCGACACGCAGTTCCTCGACAGCAACTTCCAATTTCTGTCCGTCACGACGCACGCGAGCTGTACGGGGGGCGAGTTCCGAGAGCGCTTTGATCGCGCGTTTGGCACGGCCCATCGCGAAGCCTTCCAGGGCGTGACCGATGCTGAACAAGAATAGAAGCAAAGCGCCCTCAGCCCATGCTCCAAGCGTAGCCGCACCGGCAGCAGCCACGATCATCAGGAAATCGATCTCGAACTTCCCCGCCCGGATCTTCTCAATCGCTTCTGCGACGGTGTAGTAACCACCGAACAGATAAGCGGCGCCATAACAGACCAGCGGCAGCCAATCGGTGGCTCCCGTGACCATCTCCAGCAGCCAGCCAGCCAGCAGAAAGACGCCGCAAAGCACCGCGAAAATGAGTTCGCTGCGAGGCCCGAAAATCCCACCGTGGGCATGTCCGTGCCCGGCATGATCGTGATCCTTCTCGTGGCCCTCATCTTCGTGACTATGGCCGGTATGGTCATCGGACTTTTCCCCGGGCTGCTTCGACCACTCCCCGACAGCATCCTCAATCTTGTCTACGCTAATGAGTTGGCGATCGTACTCAACACGTAACGTGCCGCCCGGCGACACAACCACTTCGAGCACTCCATCAAGGCGACCAAGTCGAGATTCGATGGCAGACGCTTTGCTAGCGTGCATAGCCCCTATCCGACGCACCGCGTGTCCGTATCGAGCTTCCAGCCTCGCACCTGCTCGACGCGTAATATCGCGAACATCGGTCAGCGACAGGATTGATGGATCAAAATGGATACAAAGCTTGTTGGGCCGGTTCTCGTCGCCCTCAATGCTGTGGGCGTCGTCGATGCCGATCTTTGTTCCAAGTTGCTCCGTAATCCGCTGGACGCACTTGTCCTGTAAATCGGGGACACCGGGGAGAACTACACCGAGTACGATCTGTTTCTTGTGCATATATTGCTTTACTGTGGGGGACCCATCCCAGATTCTTCAACAGTGTTTCCAGCACCGAGCTATCCGTCTTGTCGGCAGGGAGTGAGATGTGCGGGGAATACATTTACATCGGATTCTCTGTCTGCACGGTCCACGCATCTCGACCAGCATGGAACGCATTCCAGGCGATATAGGGAACTATCAACAGAGCCGCCGCAGGATCAGCCCACCACCACCCTTGCCACTGCACCAGTCCAATTCCGGCCAGCACCACAATCGTCTGATACTCACAGATCATGGTGTCGATGGCGTCGTACTTGAGTGATGGAGAGGCGGTCTCTCTGCCGTAGTAGTACTTTCCCCAAGCCAACAATGGATTCACGACGACCGACGTCAGCAGAATGCCCATCCCCCACCAAGACCAACTGGCTGTGTTTCCACTAATCAGCTTGCTGATCGCTTCGTAGAGAATGAATATGGCTGCGATAGCGAAGGCTCCGGACAAGACCCCTAGTGCAACCTTTTTGCGTCTCAGGACGTTTTGCTGACTGATTCCTTTTTCCTCTCCGCGAAGGCGCCAGATCATAAAAGCCGCTGAGTTCGCCTCAACGATGCTATCGACTCCCCAACTTACCAGTGCTGAGCTTCCTGTTAGAAAGCCAGCCGTGAGCGAGATGCCAACTTCTATGAGGTTGTACGCCAAGCTCACCAATTCAACCCAGCGTCCGCGACGCAACTGCTGCCGTAGGTAAGCTTTATCGGAAGCGTTATCCGGCATATCTCTATAGCTCCCGTAGCGAGGTTATATCTGGCATCGTATGAAGAAGTGCAACTACCGTGCCAGCTAATAAGCTGCTGCGAGTAGCGGATGGTACTCGAATCGAGAACATTAGCAACAAGCCGGCAGTCAGGAAAACCGCGGAAGTAGGCGGTTAGCACGAAGCGAGTATGTTCTTGAATGGCCCGTCATTCGTTAATCGGGACAGGCTTTAAGGGCACGGTTCCACCATGCCTCCACTGGTGGAACCGTGCGAACGCCGGACACTAGTTACTCACCGTGTCCCTCGTGGTCGTCGTCATGGACGATTGCGCCGTGAAACTGTTTGCCATCAATGTTCACTACTAGCTGCGCAGAGCCTTCATGATCTAGTTCTGCAGCAAGCTCGGCATCAGTGGACGCGAAACGAGAAGACTTGCCCGCTGGGTCGGTAGCATCGGGGCTTGCGGTCAGCTGGAACTGCTCGGCCTGACCGTCGTGACTCAGGTTGATCTGGATCTCTTTGGCATCGATCGGGACCGCGACCTTCGCCTCCGAGTCGAGCAGGTAGACCGTGACCGTCGCCGCGGCGTCGTCATGGACCAGTTCAGCGTGGTACTCCTCGGCGCCGAGTTCGATCAGACTCCCATGGTGCGGGCCTTCGGTAGGATGATCGGCATGACTCTCGTCCGCAGACGGAGCCGCCGACTTACCGCCATTCTGCGAGCTGTCGCAGCCAACGAGGCCGCTTACGGCCACACAGAAACCCGAGGCAACCGCCAGTTGGGCGAAGCGACATAGTGCTTTCATAGAACTTCCTTTTTTGGTGTGGGGGGCGTCGTGCGACGCCGGATTGGGTTAGCCTTGCTCGCCTACGCAGCGAGTTCTTCCTCTTCAATCAGCTCGACTTGCTCGTGGGAGGACTCCAAGACGGCGCGGGCTGCTTTCATGCCCGTCGTCCAGAACAGGGCCGGTCGCACCAAGAACTCCAAGAGCGTGCTTGTGATGAGTCCTCCGATGATGACGGTGGCGACCGGGTAGAGGATCTCTTTGCCCGGCTCTCCCGCCGAAAGCGCAAGCGGGACCAATCCGATGCCGGAAGTAAGGGCGGTCATCAGGACGGGGGCCAAGCGATCCTTGCCGGCACGGACGACCATGTCGCGGGTCCAGCCCTCGCCCTCGTATTTCACGAGGTGCAGGTAGTGGTTGATCAGCAAGATGCCATTGCGAGAGGCAATGCCACACAAAGAAATGAAGCCGACCATGCTAGCGATCGTTAGCGTCTGGCCGGTCAGGTAGAGCGACGCGACGCTTCCGATGAACGCCATCGGCAGGGCGACCATGACTTGCAAGGCGAGGTTGGCCGAACTAAACATCTTGTAGAGCACCAGGAACATGCCCAGCAGAGAAACCACGAAGAGAATCGAGATCATCCTGGACGCCGACTGCTGGCTCTCGAACTGGCCGCTGAACTCGACGAAGTAGCCGGCTGGGAGTTCCGCCCGGATCGGCTCGAGCCGTTCTTTGATGTCGCCGACCACATCGACCAGCCCGCGGCCCGACACGTTGCATTGGACAACGATCCTGCGACGCACTTGCTCACGGTTGACCGTGTTGGGTCCCCCCGCTTTGTAGATGCGAGCCACGTCTTCGAGCTTCACGCTCCCCCCATCGGGCAGGTCGATCTGGAGCCGCTTGAGCGCATCCAGGTCTTCTCGGAACTCTTCTCCAAGACGCACCATCAGATCAAACGTGCGTTGCCCGTCGAGCACTTGGGAGATGACTTCCCCTTGCATCGCGGTTTCGACGAACTGATTGACGTCGCTACGCCGTAGTCCGAATGCCTTGAGTTTCTTGCCGTCCGCTTCGATACGCAGCTGGGGGATGATGACTTGTTGTTCGACCTGCAGGTCGCGGACGCCCTCGACGTCCTTGATAGCGGCCTCCATGCCCTGGGCTTGCCGGCGTAGCTCATCCAGATCGTCTCCGAAGAGCTTGATGGCGATCTGGGCTTTCACGCCAGAGAGCATGTGGGAGATCAGGTGGGCGAGGGGCTGTTCGACCGCGGTGACGATACCGGGAATATCAGCCAGTGCTTCGCTGATCTCTTCGATCACTTCTTCGCGCGAGCGCGCCGTGTTTGGGTCAACGGTTGCCACGAACTCCGAGACGTTGACCCCCTCGGCATGTTCATCCAGTTCGGCCCGACCCGTTTTCCGCACGAAGGCGACGAGGTCGTCGATCTGCGCAAGCCGCTGTTCAACGCGACCGGCAACTTCGTTGGACATCGCTAGTGATGTGCCTGGCGGCAGGATGACGTTGATCTGGACCGCGCCCTCATTGAACGGCGGGAGGAAATCACTCTCCAATCGCAGCACGGACCAACCCGAGACGACGACGGCGGTCGCTGCGGCGGCTAGGATCGGCCAAGAGAGCCGCAAGCTGAACCGTATCACGGCCTCGGCAATCGCTTTGAGGCCACGCAACAGCAGGACGTCCCGCTCTTCGCCTTCGGTCACTTTCCCGCGTAGCAGCCAGAAGCTGAGCACGGGCGTCACGGTGAGAGACACCAACAGCGAGGAGGCGATGGAGACGATGTACGACACTCCCAGCGGGGAGAAGAGGCGGCCCTCCATACCGGAGAGTGCGAAGAGCGGCACGAAGACGATCATCACGATCAGCGTGCCGTAGACGATCGAATTGCGGATTTCGACGCTCGCCTGAAAAACGACCAGCAAGGGGTGCTTCGGGTGCTCCTTGTTCCGATTCTCACGCAGGCGACGGAAGATGTTCTCAACATCGACGATCGCGTCGTCAACGAGTTCACCAATGGCGACGGCGAGCCCGCCGAGGGTCATCGTGTTCACCGACAGCCCAAATACGGCGAAGACCATGGCCGTGATCACGATTGACAGCGGGATAGCCGTCAGCGTGATCAAGGTGGTGCGGATATTCATCAGGAACAAAAAGAGGATGATGACGACGAGAATCGCGCCGTCACGGAGCGCCTCGACAACATTCTCGATCGCGAGGTCGATGAACTCCTTCTGCTGGTAGAGTTCGGGCAGCAGCCGTACGTCGCTGGGCAGCGAGTCGCTCATCTCCTCCAAGGCCTCGGTCACCAGGTTGGTGACCGCCCGAGTATCGGCCTGGGGTTGCTTGAGGATGGTCAGCACGACCGAGCGGCCGCCCACCATTTCTCCTTCCGCGTTGCGAGCGAACGCCGAGCTGTCCCCCCGTTTGACCTGGGCCCCCTCGGTGATGCGGGCGATCTGCGAGAGCGTGATCGATTGACGTCCCCGTTGTCGGACCACGATGTCACCGATTTCGTCGGCCGACGAGACACGCCCAAGCGAACGGACGAGGAACTCGTTCGGGCCTTGCTCATCGAGGTAGCCCCCAGCGGTGTTCTGGTTGCTGTCGGCGATCGCCTGCTTGACTTCGTGCAGCGTCACCCCGTAGCGGAGCAACAAATCAGGATCCACGAGCACCTGGAATTGTTTGCGATCGCCGCCCATGACAATCACCTGGGAAACACCCGGTATCGTCAGTAGCCGCTGCCTGACGACCCAGTCGGCGAGGGTGCGCAGCTCCATCGGCGAGGTCTCTTCGCCGGCGGTCATGCCGGCGATCATGATCTGGCCCATGATCGAGGAGATGGGCATCAATTGGGGGGAGACGTCGAGCGGGAGGACGTCGCCCGCCAGGGCCATCCGTTCGGCGACGATCTGCCGATCGTTGTAGATGTTCGTGCCCCAATCGAACTCGACGTAGACCACCGACAGGCCGATGCCTGATGAGGTCCGTACCGCTTGCACCCCCGTGGCGCCGTTCAACACGGTCTCGATCGGGAAGGTGACCAAGGTCTCGACTTCTTCAGGCGCCAGACCGTGCGCTTCGGTCATGACGACTACGCGGGGACGATTGAGGTTGGGAAATACGTCAATAGGCAGCTGCGTCGCCTGCCATCCTCCGTACCCCAGCAACAGCAAGGCAGCGGCGACTACCAGCAGCCGGTTGTGCAACGAGAAGCGAATGATTGCATTGAGCACTGCGCTATTCCTTCGCTATTGCTAGTGGTTGTGACCAGCGTGAGGATCGACACCACCGCCAGCTTTGTTCTTCAGAGCAAGATGCATCTGAAAGGCGCCTTGCCCGGCAATCACGTCACCTGTGAAAAGCGCGCCATCGTTGGCGATCACGATCACGTTCTGGTCACGATGAACCACATGCACAGGGACCTGATCGAAGTGACCGCCATTCTGCCTGTAGACGTAGGATTCGCCTCCCTCGTCAACGACGGCGGTCGTTGAGACGACCAATTGGTCTTCCCACGTCTCAACGGGGATGTTGATTTGCAAGCGTTGTCCCGGCTTGTACCGCCATTCGAGGAACCGCTTCCCACCAGGGAGCGATTTCTCGTAAGCCACTTGATTGGGTAGACGGAAAAACACCTTCAAAGCCCGAGACTCTGGATCGATCTGATCTGCTACGTAGAGGATTTCGAGGCCTGGGACGACGCCTTCCTCCGAATCGGCTCGCAGCAGTCGTGCGGTGACGCCACGCCCCGCCTCGGCGGCGGAGCGAATCGCCCTCGCGTCGTCCTCAAATGCGGTCGCTTCGACGTGCAATGCACAATGATCGGCAAGCACGGCTAGTTCTCGGCCAACCTCAATCTGCTCGCCTTCTGCAATCCCGAGTCGCTGGACCGTGTACAGATGAGGCCCCTCGCAGGCCTCATCTTCGTGGCGATGTTCGGGCGAATAGACCGTTACCTTGCGAAACAACTCCTTCGTTTGCCGGATGCTGTCGATTTGTGATTGCGTCAAGCCGTGGAGCAGCAGCGCCTGTTCCTCGGCCATCAGGCCCGATTCGAGCTTCTGTTGCTCATACTGCTGCTCTATGATTCGCTTGCCCGCTATGACCCCCTCACCAAGCCCTTGAAGGCGGGTCAATTCCCGATAGACCACCTCCAGGTTGGCTAGGGTTTGCAGGTAGTCGGTCTGAGCCGTGACCAGTTCTTCGTGCGTCAGCCGCATCTCAAACAAGGCTTCATTCGGACCGACGGCCTCGCCCGTGACCGCGAGGATGTCGGTAACCAGCCCTGTGAGCGGGGCGGTGATGTGTTTCTGCGACCGTCCCGGACGCTCGACCACGATCGCGGGGAGCGATAGCGAGCGAGCGTACTCGGTCGGCCGGATCACCAACGGAACAAAGCCACTGTTTTTTAGCCCCTGGTCGCTTAGCTCGATCGACGCCGACTCCGTATGCCCGTCGTGGCCATGATCGTGCCCTGCGTGTGGATCGTTGGCCGGGGCATCCGTGACTTGGTCTGGCTTCGGGACAAACAATCCAATGTAGGGCAACCAATGGTCCTTTGTGACGTATGCCATTGCGCCAATCGCAAGCAAGGCGCCGGCAACCAGAGGGGCACGGGCAAGCCGCACGTGACTAAGGCTATTGGACATATACGTAGCTCCGTGTGCCGAGGTGGCGCACGTGGGTGCGCACGACGTAGCACAAAAAAGGAAGTGCCCCCCGACAAAGCAATCGGAGGGAAACAACTGGGAGATCCCGGAACCGGCTTTCTCGCTCACCCGAGGCGGCTAGGAAGGGTTCCAAGCATTGCTCAGATCAGAAGAACAAGCAGGGCAAGGTGCGATCGCACCGGTGGCGCAGAAGCCAACGCATCCCGCCTAAAACGGCTTCGAGAGGCGTATCGACTGCAGCTCTCAAGCGGATGAATCAGCGAGCCGTAATAGTCGAGCGGCGAGCGAAAGGAAAAGCCTCCCAACGAGAGATCGACGGTACGGACATCGCCGACAATCCAATGGCAATTCTCATGCCGGCATTCGTGAGGGGCCGCTGGCTCTTGCCCGTGCTCGCACGCTAACTCTTCTGCTACTGCAACGAAGGTTGTTGGCTCGGCAAACGAGTGCTCGCCGTGTGACTCGTGATGCGGCACGTCGCAATGGCCGCCCGGTGCGTTGGGGGCGGCCGAATGGTCACATCCCGGTGCGGAGCCTGCGTGGGACGCGTGCGCGCAGCAGCCACACAGGGCGTGGCCCAGAATGGCGAGCGCTAGCAGGCTGTGGAGCAATCGGTTCACGATTTGGCGAAATCCGAACGTAATGGATCATCGGCGTGTATCGTATTCTGCTTGCCTAGGCGAGGCTAGGCCGGCCAGCCGACTAGCTCGCCGCGCGACAGGCTCGCGCCCACATGACCAAGCCAGCGGACATCTCCCCAACCAGTCTCTCGTATCACGGGCTAGTCGCCGACAAGCCTAATCGGTTCCCTTGCTGAGACTGCCTTCCAGCAAGAGGCCTTCGATCCGCACGTAGCTCTGCCAGAGATCCCCTACGGCATCCAGGTAAGCGAGGTTCGCCTGCGAGAAGGTCTGCTGAGCCGTAAGCAGATCGAGATAGCCGACCTCCCCTTGCTGATACCCTTTCTGCACAAGGTCTAGCGTCCGTTGGGAGCGGGGGAGTATGTCACTGCTGTAGGTCTCGGCGGTCACCTGCGCGTCGGCGTACTGCTGGAAGACGTCGGCCAACCGTTGATTGAGATCGAGCTCGACACGCGCTGCGTTGCGCAAGGCTTCCGTCACTTCGGCTTGCGCTTGACGGATGCCGCCCTGGTTCCTGTTCCACAGCGGTATCGGCATGCCGACTTGTACGCCGGCAATCGTATCGCCCGTGCCGTCGTCGTACTGCACGCTGAATTGCGTGCTAACGTTTGGGACCGCCTCAACGCTCGCACGGTCGAGTGCCCGGCGGGCTCGATCAACGTTCGCGAAAGCCGCAGCTATCTCGGGGCTCTGTTGCTTGAGGCGGGAGAGCTGTTCGGTCCATTCGAGCGAGACTGGGAGTTGACCTACGTCGCCGACGAGGGGTTGGATCGGCAGGTCTGCTCCGCCGATCACCGCCGTAAGATTGCGCCACGCCCGATACCGCCCGTTCTCCGAGGTGCGAAGCAGCACCCTCGTGTTTTGTTGCTGCACCTCGGTTTGCAGCAGTCCTGCTAAGGGGATCTCTTCGGCATCGACCAGCGATTGGGAGGAACTGACCGCTTCATCCGCAATGCGTCCTAACTCTTCCGCCAGCTCGACTCTCTTTTGAGCAAGCAGGGCTTCATAGTAAGCCCGCTGCGCGTCGGTTTGAACGCGTCGCCGGGACGAAACCAAATCCTGCTCCGCCTTGTCGATCTCCGCAGCAACCACGGCGCGATCACGCTGCAACTTGTGAGCCGTAATGAAGTTCTGACCAACATACAGGCCGTTCTGTCCCGCCCCCCCGTCGTTGCCGATCTCACCGCCGGTGTACCCTGCGGTGGGGTTGGGTGGCAGTCCGGCTTGAACCCACTTGCCGCGGAGCGCCCGGATCCGTGCTTCCGATTGAGCGATGGCAGGATTATTTGCAAAAGCCATCTGCTCGATAGCAGCAAGCGTCAAGCCCACGGTATCGGGCAGCCGTAGTGGTGGGAGCAGTTCTTCACCGAGGGGCGGCGCGTCAATGTTGCGTTCTTTGCGTACAGCACCCCGCGGTTGGACTAATTCTGTTGAAGCCGGCTCCCGATAGTCGACCTGAGTGACGGAATTCTCGTCCTCAGAGAATACTTTGCCAGAAGAGCTCGCTGTGCTGGCCACTTTGTGCGCACTCGTCGCGCAACCAATGGCTAGCAAGAGCGGCGCTGCCCAAACCGTCTTATTGAGTATATCCATTGGCTTCCTTGCCCCATTTGCCGAAACAGATGCTTACTTAGTTTCTTCGGCTCATCACTATCCCACTGTGAATGAACTGATTAGGCGTGCCGCAGTGCCGAGACGATCTCTGTCCGAGAAGCCTGCCATCCGGGCGCAATCCCGGCAATGACGCCAACAACAACGGCCACCAGGACGCCTTGAAGGGCAAGCGTGAGGGAGGGCTCAAACGCAATCGTGACCCCCTCAGCCGCGACAGACATGCCCGTCAAAGAGAGCAGCAATACGCTGCCCCCAACGCCCAAGACGCCACCCAACGTGCTCAGCAGCAGACTCTCGGTCAGCACCAAGCCGAAAACGCGCAAGGGGCGTAGCCCCAGTGTCTGAAGCACAGCGTGCTCCTTGATCCGATCCTGCACGGCCATGACCGTGGTGGTGGCGACGAGCGACAGCACGAGTCCCACACAGGCGTATCCGAGCCAGTGGACAAAGCCGATCAGTTCTGCGAGATCGGCCAGCGTGTCGGCCTGGAACATCCCTTTGGTGCGGGTCGTTGTCCCCACCGGGCCGGCATGGAACGCTTGGTCGATCTGCTTCGCCAACGCCTCGGGGTCGACCGTGTCGTTGAGGTGGACTTCTAGCTGCGTAACCGTGCCCACATCGCTTGCCCCTCGTGCCCGTTGCAGGAATTCGAGCTGGGTGAGGATGAGGTTGTTCTCCGCCGCGGTCGGCGACTGGAAGACGCCGCGCACCACGACGGTCACGTCGCCGATCGTGAACTTATCTCCGACGTTCAGCCCGCGCCGATTGGCGACATCGACGCCCACGAGAGCCGCGTCGTCTTGCTTGCTGAACGACGCCCAGTCTCCCGACTGAAGATCGAAGTCTCGCCACGCCTTCAGCTTCTCGGGCTCCATCCCTTGAAAGACGATGGCGTCGAGGCTCGCACGGCAATTGTTCGTGAAGACCTTGATCGGAACGACATCGGTCACGCCGGCCAGCTTCTTAATATCGCTTGCGTAGTCCTGCGGCAACCGGCTGCTCTGGGGGCAGAAACGGTTTTCCTGAAAGACGATGAGGGTCCGCCCTGCGTCGTCCCCGGACGTGAGCGCGAGCAAACCCTGCTGCACGGCGCCGATAAAGCAGAACACGAGCAACGCCACCGCCGTGCCGCTCACGGTCAGCAGCGTGCGGGCACGGTGCCGCCACAGGCTTTTGATAACGTAGGGGATGAACTTGTGCATGTTCAGGCGCTCCGTAATTTGGCGGTTTGCCCAGGATCGGTGGGAATGGCGGTGCCGTTCTCGACGAGGCGGCTGCGTTCGAGGCGGATCCGTCGCTTCGCCCTCGAGCCCGCCTCGGCGTCGTGGGTAACCATCAGGAGCGTCATGCCGAGTTCGTTGTTCACGCGCTCTAGCAGTTGCAATATCTGCTCGGTGGTTTCGTCGTCGAGGCTGCCCGTCGGTTCATCGGCAACCACCACGGTGGGGTTGGCCACGATCGCTCGCGCGATACCTACCCGCTGCTCCTGGCCGCCTGACATCTGCCGGGGGTAGTGCGTGGCACGCGATGTGAGGTCGACGGCCTCCAGGGCGATCTCGACCCGCTTGCGTCGCTCGGCGGGAGACATCGGTAGCAGCAGGAGCGGCAGCTCGACGTTCTCGTAGGCAGTCAGCACGGGAATCAGGTTGTGCGTCTGGAAGATGTAACCGATGTGCGCCGCACGCCAGTCGGCCAGTTTGCCGCGTGAGAGCTTCGTGATGTCGGTGTCGGCGACGACGATATTGCCCGAGGTTGCCCGGTCGATCCCCGCGATCAGGTTCAGCAGTGTGCTCTTGCCTGAGCCGCTGGCGCCCATCAAGGATACGTAATCGCCCTTTTCGACCGTGAGGCTGACCCCATCCAAGGGACGGATGGTCTCATCACCGTTGGCGTACTCTTTGGTCACGTTGGATACTTCGACGAGGGACATTCTTGGACCTGCCTTTAGAGGTTCTGCAGTGCGGGGGAGGGGGGGAGCAACCGTTGGCTACATGGCTTGGGCGGTTCGAGCAGCGGGCTGACTGCGTTGTGAGCTATGGCCGCCCCCCGCCAGCGTGCGGTCTTCGCCCGAGACGCGGATACGCGTTCCCTCGGTGACCGACTCGCGACCGGCGACGATCAGCTTGTCGGTTGGTTGGAGGCCATTGGTGATCTCGACCAGCCCACCCTCGGTGGCGCCATGCCCCACTTCGACCGCTCGTCGCTCCGCGACTTTGTCGCTCAAGTTCACGACCCACAAGCTTACCCCGCTCTCGCTCATAGTCACGAGCTGCTGCGGGACAAAGAGCTTCAGTGGTGACTCGCTCGGTCCGCTCTCGGCCACGGGCGAGGGGAGCGCCAGGAAAGTGACTTTGCCCAGCATCTCCGGCTTGATGACCGCGGGTGGGTCTTTGACCGCAACTTTCACTTGCAGCGTGTTTTTCTGGATGTCAGCAATCGTCGTGATCGAGATCACTTCGCCATCGATTGGTGAGCCAAGGGCGGCGGTTTCGATCAGCGCCGATTGCCCTATCAGCACCCGCGGCACGTCTTCCAGTCGCACGTCCACCCTGACTTGTAAGCGATTGGGATCGTAGAGCCCGACCACGGCGCTCGTGCCTTGGGACGAGCCGACCCCCGAGAGCCATTGGCCCGGACGGGCGTCCAGACTCAGGACGCAGCCATCGATCGGCGAGCGCACGACCATCCGCTCCAACGTCAGTTCGGCCGCTTCGACACGCAGCCGGGTTTGGTCGAGCCGTGCTTTTGCGGCGGCGTGGTTGGCCTCGGCTTCGGCGACGGCTCGTGTTTCATTGGTGAGCAGGCGCAGTTGTTCCTCGAGGGCGTCCCGCTTCTTTCGTTGCGACTCGGCCTGGGCCGCCAGCTTGGGCTCGCGGGCGATCAACTCGGCGACTGTGTTCTCTGCTGCCGCCAATTCCGCGATTGCTTCTCGTAGCACGCGACCCGAGATGGCTTGCCCGGCCAATTCCTTACGTCTCGCATTCTCTTTCGCAAGGAGTAATCGCGACTTGGCTGTCTCAATGGTGAAGGGGAGATTGCTGATCGCCACTTCGGTTTCGTTGAGCTTCGCCGCTGCCTCGGCTAACGCCGCTTGCAACTCGTTCGGTTGGGAATAATTTGCTTGGGCAGCGGCAAGGGTGGCTTCAGCGCGACTCACCTCCGCCTCTTGCAATGCCTGCGCGGCTCGTGCTTCGGCGAGAGCTAGTCGGGCGTCGGCGTCGATCAGCCGGGCAACGGGCTCGCCTTGTTTAACGTGCTGGCCTTCGATGACGAACATCTCTTCGATAACGCCAGAGGCCAGCGCCGACGCCATCACGGGCGTCGGTCGGGGTTCGACCCACCCGGCAGCCTGAAAAAGCGGCGTCCCTTCTTGCTTGACCTCGGCGCGGCTCACGACCACCGGCGTGATGGTGATCGACTGAGCGGGCAAGAAGCTGTCTCTTGCGGCCCAGCCGAAGAGTCCCGCGAAGCCCGCCAGGATGCCGAAGGGCAATACGTACTTCGCGAACCAACCCCGCTTGCCCTTGACGGCTGTTCGGCCCGCGGGCGCGCCGCGGTCTACCGCCAGTTGGCTGAGATCGATTTGTGACGGTTTATCTGACATGGTTTTCGGATGCCTTTCGCATCGCTGTTTCTGCGGGCGGTCGCGCCGCAAGACCCCGCGCGGCTATATCGACTTGATGGCCTCGACCACCGGGAGCCGCATCGCCTTGACGGCGGGCGGGAGAGCGCCGACCACCCCCAGCAGCGCCGCGACCCCGCAGGCCACCGCGATGCCGACGCTGTCGACCGAGAGCATGAACGCGCCCATCGTGAATCGGACCGCCGTCCCATCGACCAGCCAGATCCCGGCGACACAAGCCAAGATGGCCGCCGCACAAGCCAACAGGGTTGCTTCCTGAACGAGCGTGAGCAGGATGGCGCGGCGACGGAAGCCGAGCGCTTGGAGCGTCGCCAACTCGCGTATCCGGCCAACCACCGCGCCGTACATCGTGTTGAGCCCCGCAAAGATTCCCGAGCCGGCCACCAAAGCGACCACCACCCAGCCCAGCATGCGGACCGGCTTGTAATGCTTTTGCATGGAAGCGTAGTAGGAGCTCTCGGCGACGGCCTTCAGTTCTAAGTCGATCCGTTCGCGGCAGAACAGATCGACATCCGCGACGCCGTCCACCGATTCCATACTGACAGCGACCATGCTCAGGTCTTGCCTTTTCAGCACCGTCTGCAGCTCTTCCAGCGGCGCCCAGATCTCCGACTCAAACGCCGACCCGGCCGCTTTGAACACGCCGCTGATCGTCCAGCTTTGGCCGTCGAATGTGACCTTGCCGCCGACCGCCAGGTCCTCTTTGGCCGCGCTGAGCTTGGAGTGCGCCAGGCGGCCCACCATCACCTCACCACGCTGCGGCCAGGCCCCTTCAGCGAGCTGCACTTGGCCGCGGACCAGCGGCGCGGCGGTCGTCACCCCCCGGACCAAACCCATGCCGGGTTCCGACATGCCGGCCGTCGCGACCCGTGTCCCCAGGTACAGCTCGGGGGAAACGTACTCCACGCCGTGCCGACGACGAACGCCATCGACGCTCGCCGACAGCAGTGCGGGGGTTCGCCCGGGGATCGACGAGTTCTCGATATCGGCGCCCGATGAGAGCGCGTAGACCAGCACCACGTTGGGGTTGCCGGTCGCGGCAAGCGACTGTTCGAGGCCGCGGATGAAGCCGACCACGACCAGCACGAGCAGCACGACGATGGTCAGCCCGCCGAGAGTGAGCGCGCTCCGCGACGGACGGCGGAACAGGTTCCGCACGCCGTAGTCCCAGGGCAGTAGTCTTTGACCGAGCATAATTAATCCCTTGTAACGAGCGGTCGCTCGCAGCCGTTAGTTGCGGATGTACACGCCGCTGGCGAGCATCACGAAGTTGCCCGACCTGTCCTTCTGTGCGGTCCCCTTCACCACAACCATGTCGGACACTTTCAGCCCAAACAGCTCGCGTGAATCGACGGGGACGATCTTGCCCGTGGCGTCGACGACCTTGACTAGGGTCGTGCATTTCTGCCGATCTACGGCGCAGCAGTCGTCCAGGCACAGTTCCGAACTGCCCGAGTCCTCGCCGTTGGCGACGACGGACATGGAAGGATCGAGCAAGGTGAAGGCCGCCCTGCCGTCGACCCAAGGGTTCGCCGCGCCGCCAACACGCCCCACCAGCACCAAGGAGGCGCCGTCCTCGACCGAATCGCGGGCGTCGATGACGCCCATCGCTCCCTCGGGCTCTTCGGCAAGCGTATACCGGCTCGCGTCAACCTTGGTAGCAGCGGTTGGCGCCGAAGCGCTGGAGCCCGTGGCCGAGCCGCAGCCGACAGATAGCGTCGCCGCGCCGCTCGCGATCGCTGCGAGCGTGAAGCAGAGCGTTCTGGTTGCTGTCATACTCATCGTTGGTATCCTCCGGTACGGAGTTGTTGGGCTTGTTGATGGTCCTTGGAGGGCGCCTCGGTCGCCCACTCGATCGTCAGTTTTCCGTGACCGCCAAAGACGGCTAATGGTCGCTCGTTGGCTTTCGCGGTGGCGTCGATCAATGCCCAGGGCGAAAGGCGGGTGCCGCGACTGGTTTCCAAGAAAAGCATGCCCCGTTGCATATCGACGCTGACCTTCGTGACGCCCTTGAGCGCGTAGAGCTGCCTGGCGATCTTGTTGGCGCAGTCTTGGCAATGCAGGTTGTTGATCGCGATCGCGAGCGGTTCAGCGGCGGGCGCCTGCTGTTTCGCCGGGTCGAGTTCGGGGCGGACCAGCGTGTAGGTCGCCTCGGAGGTGATCAGCTTCGTCGGTGTCCCGTTGCCTCTTTCAACGGCGTGCCAGAGCCGCCCAAGCATCGCCGGAGTCGGTTCGGGGAGTGACACGGTCAGCGTGCGTGACTCCATGTCGACACCCACTTCCCGTACGCCGCGGGTGGCGTAGAGCTGGCCCGACACCTTGCGTGCGCACCCGGCGCAGCACATGGCCTCATCGACGATCTGCACCTGGCGAACAGCCGTCCCCGACGGGGCGGCGAGTGCGGCTGCGTTGGTCGCAAGAGCGCTGACGGCGATGCTCGCGATTAAGCAGTTCAATCGGTGGCGATTCATGTGCATGGGCGTCTCCTTGGAGAGTGTGGGATGGCTGGCGACCGTCGTTCCATTTCGCGCACGAGCGCGCAGCAAGAACTGCCAGCAAAGCGGGAGGAAGCGAATCCGCAACCGGTTCTATGGCGCAGCCGAAGCGGGGCGGCCAAGTGCGGCGGAAACACGCGCGGCAAGCTGAATGCTTGCGGCTGAGAACTCAGATCAAAAAGCGGCAGAGCGAAGCGCAGCGCTGCGGGGAAGTCTTCGTGAGCGCGCCGGGGTTGTCAACGCCGTAAGACGGCTTCGCTCCGATTGAGATCGCGATAGCGGCTGCGCAGTGGCACGCCTGGAGTGCCGCTAGCTCGACTTTGTCAGACTCCGCCGGTCCCTTGGGCAATTCCAGTGGTTGCGGCGCCTGCTGGCACCAGCAATCGGGAGGGCACGGGCATGAGCCGTCCTCGTGAGAGACTCCGCCTTCGTGCCTGCCGGACGACGGGGCGGCTGAGCGTTCGCTGGCTCCGCACAAATGCGAGCAGGTTGGCGCCACCGAGCGTTCGTCCGCACTGTGCTGAAGACACGGTTGTGCCGCTGAGGCTTCCGCACAACCGCTCTCGGGGCACCCACCAAGTTGGCAGAGCAGATGGGTTTGCTCGACGCCCGACGACAACGCGAGCATCACCCCTAGCAGGGCAAATCCTCGCTTCATGCTGTCGTAGCGACTAAACACGATCATCCAGCTCGTTATGAAGTTAGCGGTCCTACGAATGCATCGGTTCCCAGGAATCTAAAAGGTTAGGCGATTCGGGCGTTAGTGACAAACGCAGCAGCTTTTCGTCCGACTGGTCTACCGTCGAAAACCTGCGATAGCACTTAGGAAGGTCTCACCCGCTGCTGGAGCCGATCCGGAGAACCGAGAGAAGCCGGCCCCGCCCACCACACCAATGTTCTTCCCGGCCGGCTTCCCCGCTGGCTTTATTGGCGAGGGGGTGAGGCTCTCTCCGAAAAAAAACTTGACTCTGTACGGCAATATGCCGTATATTGGTTTGAGGAGAAAGGAGCAAGCCATGCTCGACGAAAAGAAGACCGCCCGGCTCGAAGCACGACTTCCCGCCGAGGTGCACACCCTGCTCAAGGAAGCGGCCGACCTGCAGGGCCGCAGCCTGAGCGACTTCGTGGTCGCCTCGGCCCGCGAGGCCGCCGAGGAGGCGATCGCCCGGAGCAACGAGATCCGGCTCACCCAGGCGGAGCAGAAACGCTTCGCCGAGGCGATCCTCAACCCGCCTCCGGTGGCGCCGGCGCTCCGCAAGGCGATGAAGAACCGCGAGCGTCTGCTGGACCTCGCATGAGCCCAGAACCGTTCCGGCTTGAACTGTTGGCTAGGCACGATCGCACTGCTTTCGATTGCGGCGTGCCGGAGCTGAACGCCTACTTTCACACGCGGGTCGGCCAGGACGTCAAACGCCACTACGCCACCTGCTTTGTCGCCGTGGACAAGCAAGACGAGCGTGTCGCCGGCTACTACACGCTCTCGATGGGGAGTGTCGGCCTCGGTGATCTGCCGGAGAGCCTTGTGAAGAAGCTCCCGCGCTACCCTCAGGCGCCGGTCGCACGGCTGGGACGCTTGGCCGTCGACTTGAATTTCCAAGGTCAGAAACTGGGGGGCGTCTTGCTGGCGGACGCCGTCTGCCGGGTCGCCCAATCCGAGGTCGCCGCGTACGCGGTCGTCGTCGACGCCAAAGACATTAGCGCCACGCGGTTCTACGAGCACTTCGGCTTCCTCAAGCTAGGGCGGGATCCCAGGACACTGTTCTTGCCGCTGAGCACGGCGGTCAAGAAGCTCGGCGGAAATTAGTTCCAAAAACACTTGCGGCCGCTCTGACCGAACACCCCTCCTCCAAGCGTTTCAAGCGATCGATTTCCGGAATCAAAGTTATCACTCTATTGCAAAGTCAAGAGTTCATGGCCTTGCCGGATGAGCATTGACGGCTCGCGCGCCCGCGAGGCCCTGGATGGCGTTGACCCTGTCAGCAGCCTCGCTAGGTCGCTTTCTGGGGAGATCGGTTCGATACTGCTTGACCCGGCGTCGGGAATCGTGCCACGAGTGGTGGCATGGCGCGGAAGCAATCGACCAACAAAAAGCCACGGCGGGACCTCTACCAAGAGATCACCGACCGGATCCTCGGTCTCCTCGATCGGGGCGTCGTGCCGTGGCGAAACCCGATCCGCCGGCAAGGTGGCGGCGGCTGGCCTAAGAACCTCACCACCGACAAGCGTTACCGTGGGGTCAATGTCTTCTTGCTCGCCGTCACGGCTTTCGAGCGCGGCTTCGGTTCCGACTACTGGCTGACTTTTCGCCAAGCAAAGCAAAACGGCGGATCAATCCGCAAGGGAGAGAAGGCCTCGCTCGTCACGTTCTGGAAACTCTACGACAAAACGGACGCTGAGAGCGGTGAGGAGTTCAAGCTGCCGGTGCTCCGCCATTACAACGTGTTCAATGCCGAGCAGTGCGAGGGGATCGAGGCGCCAGACGTGTTGCCGGCTGATCCCGGCGCTTCTTCGTTCGATCCGCTCCCGGCGTGTGATGAGATCGTAGCGGGCTACGCCAACGGACCCACCATCGAGCATCGTGTCGGTCCGGCGCGGTACCTCCCATCGCAAGATCGCGTCTTGATACCAGACCCGTCGGCGTTCGAGACACAAGAAGCCTATTTTGGGGTGCTCTACCATGAATTCACTCACTCGGTCGGCCACTCCACCCGACTCGACCGGGGTTTGGATAATCCCGAGGCGACCCCCGCGCCGTTCGGATCGGCGGAGTACGGCAAGGAAGAGCTGATCGCCGAGATGGGTGCGGCCTTCTTGGCGGCAGTGGGCGGGATCAGCCCACCGACCATCGAGCAGTCCGCGTCGTACATCGACAACTGGAAAAAGCAGATCGCGGGCGATACGCGGATGGTGGTGACCGCCGCGGCAGCCGCCCAGAAATCAGCCGACTGGATCCTTGGCGAAACGTTTGGGGACGTAGCCTCCGATAAGCCGACCCCGCCGACCCCGAGAGACTTTCCTGCTCCTGATCCGTCGTAGCCAAACCACGCAGCTAAACGACCACGCCCAGCCCGCAGGCCGTTCCCCGCCTATTCTTCCTATTGCCCCCGCGCCGTCGTCCGGGCGTCCGTCTCCAACAGCGGTTTCGAGGGTTGGTCCGATGAGTGAGCGAGTAGGTCGTTTCTGCCTTGCTGGTGAGATAATCGTCGCTGCATCCTGACGCCCGCGTCGGTTCGTTCAAGGGTCGCCAACAATTTCTCTCCCGCTCAAGAGAGCGGGCCAAATTCTGGGCGATCCGCGGGCGCGGAAGACCCTTGAGCAAACCGCCTCGAACGGGCGTCTTCTTGGATGCACATTAACTCAAACCAAGGAGAAAAGACCATGACGACACTATCCAACAACGGACCGATCGACACGCTACGCGACGGGAGCCTGAAGGCCTCGATCTGGGGCAACAGGAACGAGAGCGGGGCGTGGTACAGCGTCGATCTGACGCGGGGTTACACCGACGAGGCAGGGGTTTGGCACGACAGCCGCTCGCTCTCGAACGGGGAACTCTTGCGAGGGGCTCGCCTGCTCGAACGGGCCTACGACCGGGTGCTGGAACTGCGTGCCGCCGACAAGTCGACCGCCAGCGAAGAAGCTCAGTCATGAGCCCACTCTTCGTCACCGCGGAAAGCCGGGAGCGTCCTGCTCCCGGTGATCCGGCCGCCAACCGGGTCGTGGCCGACCGGTTGCTCCGGCTCGCCGGGCGGGTGGAAGACTTCCTCGACGGGGCGACCGAGACGCTCTGCTTCGAGGAGTACGACGCCCTGCGTGAGACCGAGACCAAGCTGCGGGCGTTCGCCAACCTGCTCGTGACCCGCGACACCGACCACTTTCTCAGGGACGAACTGAGCGTCGCCTCCGAAGTGCTAGAGCACCTTCGGGATCGCCTCGGGTGAGCCAATCCTCAGCCCCAGCCGCCCCGCGTGCAGACTACTTCCTGGGGGCGGTTGGTTTCGCTTGACTCGCTCGCCGAATCTGGGCTACGCAGGTGTGTACCACCCTAAACAAGAAACAGAATAGGAGACCACACAATGACGACCAACACGAACAACCAACCCGTGAGCGAGGTCCGCGACGGAGCGCTGAAGATCGCGATCTTCCGCAACGAACCGAAGCAAGAGGGCGACCGGCCCCGCTACTCCGGCAAGCTGACCCGCAGCTACCGCGACGCCAACGGCGAATGGCACGACACCGACTACCTGTCCGGGACCGAGTTCTTGCGCGCCGCGCGGCTGATGGAGAAGGCCTACGACGAAGAGATCGTGCAGCGGGCCGCGGACAAGAGCGCCAGCCCCGAGCCTTCGGCCTGAGTGACCGCCCCCGCCGGCTCGTCGGGGTCTGAGAAGGTCCCCTTGGGGCGGCGGGACACTCTCGGCAGACGATACTGCTAAAGGCGTCGGTGATGGCAAATTCCCGATTTCTTTGCGATCGAGGCTGAGGGTTGGAAAATCGCCCGCCATTCTCCATCGACTTGAGCCACGAGCCGCTCCGTGAGTCAACGACTACCTACCGACGAGCCGTTTAGCGGAGGTACGTGGCGGGCAATAGCCCGTGGTCGCGGTAGCGCTGCAGCTCACCGGCCGGGATCTTCCAGCTCTTCGCCTCCCCGCGTCCCGAGTCGCACTTCTCGGCGTGGACGCGGGCCATCCGGCACCACTCGCGGACCGTGTACTCGCCCCGCCCGACCAGCCCGGCGAACTCGGGCACCGAGTAATACTCGCGGGTCTCCGGCGGGCGCCGCGGCTCGTCGTTCTCGGCCGCCTTCTGCTCGAGCGACGCGAGCGACTCTTCGAGCGCCAAGAGACGCTCTCGCAGGCCCGCGAAGCGGTCGTCGAACCAGCGGTAATCGATCGCCGAGTAGGCCCCGTTCGGCGCCGTCGTCGAGCCGCCGGTGGGCGGTTGGCTCATCGCGTTCTCCATCCTATCGCCCCCTTCAACCAAAGCCTGAGGTCGGCTCGAAAGTCGTGTGATATCAGTCGCTTGCCAGAAACTCTTGAGAGATCGCTTGCGCGGCTCAGAACGATGGGCCCGTGAGGGTCTCGACCGTGATCTTGTCGATCGACGGCGCCGCCTCGGGGCGGTCGAACGTGCGGGGCCCGAGTTCTTCGAGCGACCTGATCTTGCCCGCGCCGATCAGGGCGTCGAGTTCGCTCAGGTTGCGGCCCTCGATCGTCAGGCAGTACTTCTCCATCCCCAGCAGGCAGAGCTGCAGGTGGCCGGCGTCGCGGAGCCGCGTCTCGCGGAGGTCGGCGTAGGCGTAGCTGACGACCCGGCCGTCCCGGAAGCGGACCTGGAACATCATCGGCGGCGGCTCGGTCGGCGCGGCGCGCTTCCACGGCGCGTCGAGGGGCCGCTGCTCAGCGAGGCCGGCGATGGCGTTTTGGTTGGAGGGGAATGGCATGTGCTTCATCGGTCGTTAGCTCCTGCTGAGGCTCGGGCCGGGCCCGAAGGGGTTTGGACGGCCGGCCGGTGTGGGCGCCGCCGCGGCGGTCGGGCTCTTGGGGAAATTGGTCCGCCACCAGTCGCGTACGCGGTCGAGGAAGGCCCGCTTCGTCCGCTCGATCAGGATCCGACCGGCGGCGGCGCGGTAGGCGGCGGTCAGCCGAGTCGCCGAGAGCTGCTCGCCCGCGTTCTGGATCGCCCGCCGGACCGCCGCTTTGTCGTCGACGAACAGGATCAGGTCCTGCCGGCCGCGGGAGGCGGTGACGTAGAACTGCTTGGCGTTCACGGCCGGCAGCGACTCGCGGCCGATCGCGGCGATCGCCACGTCGCGGTCCTTGCCCTGGGACGCGTGCGACGTGATGACGTAGCCCAGGTCGAGGTGGCCGTAGTCCCGGGCGACGGTCATGCCGCCCTTCAGCAGCAGGTTGCCCGCCCTGTCGAACCCCTTCACCTCGTCGAGCCGTCCGTTGCTGATCCGCCGCTTGCCGTCGGTCGCCTTGCCGCCGAGGGTGAAGCGGACCCGGTCGCCGACCGCCAGGCCTAGCTTGGCTTGGCTGTAGACCTCGAAACGATCCGTCGCGTTATAAGGGATCGGCTTGGCGGGGCCGCCCGTGAGGGGCGATAGGAAGGGGAGGTTTTGGGCGTCGTGTTGGACTCGGAAGCGCTCGCCCCGCTGGTAGCCGCCGGCGACGTTCTGGTGGAACTGGACGACGAGACCGGCGTCCTCGTCGATAAAGGTGTAGCTGCTGGGCAAGGTCTTCTCGGCCTCGGTCAGGTTCAAAGACCGCAGCTGCGTCAGCTCGGTCTCTTCCTTCCCTATCGTCCCCGCCCCGCGGAGCCGCCCGCGGATCTCCGCGGTCGCCGCCTGCCCCTCGGCGTGCGTCGGGGCGACCACCAGGGTCGAACGGCCGGCGTGGGACGCCTTGAGGTAAGCGCCGGCCAGTGCTTCGTGGCGGTGGTCGCCCGGCAGCTCGTGGATCTTGCCAAGCCCGTCGAGCCGGTCGAAGCCGGCGAGCATGCCGGTCATGCCGGTCTTCACATCAACGACCTCGTGGCCGCGGCTGATCAGCTCGATCGCTTCTCGGTAGCGGCCCCGCTGGCGCTGGATCTTCTCGACGCGGGCGAGGTGCAAACCGGCTTCGCTCTCCAAGAGCCGCATCGCTTCGCCACGCCGCGGCGTGGCGTGCTGGCGGGTGTCGCCCGAGAGGACCACGCGGGCGTTGTGGGCTTTAGCGATCTCGAAGACGCCGTTCATCGCCCGCACGTCCAAGAGCCCCGCCTCGTCGATCCAGATCACTTGGTCGGCCAGCTCGGCGTGCCGCTTGGCGTTCTTCAGAAGGTGCTCGACCGTCTGGGCGTTCTCAAAACCTTTTTGCTGCAGGACCTCTCGGGCGCCGGTGCTGGGTGCAAAGACAAAGACCTCTTTCCCATTGCCCCGGATCGCCTCGGCCGCCTCTTCCATCAGCGACGACTTGCCCGTGCCGGCGCCGCCGGTGACCGCGGTCACGCTGTCCTTCGAAGCGAGCACGTGGCGGACGGCGTTCTGCTGCTGGTCGTTGAGCCACTCCCGCTTGAAGGCGTGCTCGGAGCGGCCGATCGGGAGGCGTGTGCCGCGGCTGTCGCGGGCGAAGGCGATCATCCGTCGCTCGGCTTCGAGGACCGCTTGCGTGGTGACGAAGTGGCGATCGGCGCCACGGACGCCCTGCGAGGCGTGGATCACCCCCTCCTCCTTCGCCAAAGCGGCTTCGATCGCTTCGGGCGGCAGCGTCAGACCCTGCTCCAAAGCGGTCCCCACGACCTGGTGCCGCTCGACGGTCGAGCTGCGGTACAAGTGGTGCTCCAGCGCGTAGCGAACCGCTTCGCTGGCCGCCAACGCCTCCCCCTCCTCCGCACTTCCCTTTCCGACCGCCCGCTTGGCGATTGCCGCGAAAGCCGCTTGCTCGGCTGGCGTCAGCCGCTCGCCCCATTGGTGACGCAGCCGGTCGACCACGACCCCTTGCTCCTTCTTCTGGCGGGTCTTGGCGCCCAACTCGCCCTTCGCGGCGGCCGACTCGATCCCGTGCTCTGCGGCGTAGGCCTCGATCTGGGCCGTGCGCGCGCTGAACTTCTCGATCGTCGAGCGCTCGACGCCGGCCAGCTCCCAGCCCCGCTTCAGGCGGCGGCTTTGGCGGAATTGGGTCGCGACGACGCGGTAGCCGAGACGGTGCTCCAGCCGCCGCGCCAAGCGGGCGTCGAACTTCGCTTGGAGGGCGGGCATCTGCCGCATGACCTCCTCGAGCTCGGCCGCGTAGCAGCGGCCGCCGTCGAAGGTGAGGTTCTGGACGAAGGCGTGGACGTGGAGGTGGGGATCGACGACGCCATCCACGGGGCGCGAGGTCTTGTGGAGGAAGTCGGCGTAGACCAGGTTGCCGGTTGTCTTGCGGTCCGTCGAAGCCGCTTGGGCGCCGGCGCGAACCCGTCGGCACACCAAGGGCTCGACGTCGAGGGCCATCGTCTCGTGGACCGCTTCTCGCAGCACGCCGAGGATCCGCTCGTCGCCGTTGATCGCCCACACGAGCGACACGCTCTTGGGTACCGAGAAGGTCAGGTCGACGCCCGGGCGGCGGTCTTGGCGTAGCCGTTGCGCAAGCTTCTTGCCGGTGACCGGGTGGCGGCCTTCGAGGAGCGCTTTGAACTGCTCGGGGGTGACCGGGCGGCCCGCTGCCAAGCCGAGTGTGGCGGCCGCTTCGCCACGCCACGAGCCGTTGACCTCGGCGCCGAGGTAGTAGTCGCCTTGCGTCAGCGTCGTACGGAAGTACTGCTGGGCGCCGGCGACGCTGGTGGCTTGGGTGGCGTTGAGCATGGCGGAAGGCTTACAACTCAGGAAACAGTGCGGGTTAAGGAAAGCTACTCGGGGTGATCAAAGCCGATACGGTGAAGAAGGTCGGAACCGAAGGGTCGGATTATGGATTCAATTTCTTACAGGCCCCTCTCCTAAGCAGAGCTTTGGCAGTTTCAAGACTGCCTGATTCGCGCCCCCCGATTCAACGCCCAGTCGCCGCCCGCGGGTATTTGTCCACAGTTGTTTGCGGGCGGTAGGAGTGAATAGGGGCGGTAGGAGCAGAGGGTTTGGCTGTTGGTTCTCGGGGTCGGTTTTACTGGCCGTGGTCCCAGCTACGGGTTCTGGCGTCGGATCTCGTGGCTCAAATGTCCCAGGTTGCTGCGGAAGGCGTCGGTGAAATCGAGCCCCTCTTCGGCCACCCGGCGCTGCGCCCAGGCCACCAACTCGGACTCGGTGTAAACGTCGTCGACGCGGACCGCGTCGTAGGTGATCCAGTAGGTGCGGAACATCGTCACGGTTTCGGTTCGACCGGCGGCGCCGGTCACCTCGCGGGTCTCGTCTCGTAAGTAGTCTTCGATTTGTTTTTCGGTCCAACGCATGACCCCTTCACCTTGCCAGCGCTAGCGGCCGAGCGCAAGCTTCTTCAGCGCTGCAGTGCAGCAAGCGACTAGCGCTTGGGGCCTTTGGACAGGCTCCAGTCGTCCTTGAGTTTCTTCGAGGCGCCGTCCATCTTCTGTTCTTTCTCTTTGATCTTGGCCATCATCTTGAGGTCCTTGTCGATCTCGCTGGCCTGGCTGCCGCCCATCCCGGGCGGCTCGTGAGCAAGCGCTGGCCGCGGTTGGGAGAGTTCCGCCTTGAGGTTGTCGATCTGCTCGCGGGTCGTGGGGCCGGTCGTGTGGGCTGCCCCGTCGGCTTGGCCGGCGCCGCGGTCCGCGCCGCCGGCCTTCGGGCCGGCGTTGTCGGTCGCCTTCTTGCCGCGCTTCGCGTCGAGCTGATGCCGCAGCGCCTCGCGGTTCTCTAGGGCGTCGCTCCGCCCTTTGGTGAGTTCGCCCTGGCGCCGATCGAGGTCGTCCCGCTTCCGCTCGTAGTCACTGACTTGCCGCTCGTAGATTGCCAGGGCCCCCTGGACTTGGTCGGCGAAGACGCCCCGCTGCTCGTCGAGCACGGCTTGTGTCTTCTCGTAATCCGAGAGCAAGTCGTTGAGGTCGTCGATCCGCTCGCGGAGCTCTTGCTCCGAGTCGTAGATGGTGTAGTCGGACATGGTTGGGCTCCGATCGAGAAAGGGTTTAGGGCGTCCGAGGCCAAAATGGGTCGGTCACGCGGCGCCACAGAGGCGGGTCAGGACGGACGAACAGCACGAGCGGGCAGTCCCCGGCGCCGTCCAGCCCGTCGGACTCGACGCGGCCCCGGAGGCCGACGTAGGTCGCGTTGAGGATCTGGGGGTGGGCGCGGCTCCCGCGGTAGCGGTATTCCCAGCGGAGAAGCGGCTCGCCGACCCGATCGATCAGCAGGCCCAACACGGCGCCGACGATCAGAACGTTGCGAACGCGCCGAACAACCTGGCGCCAGCTGATCAGGCATTGCGACGGGCTCTCGAAGGGAGAGCGGCTATTCGTGATCACGGCTAAGCCCCCTTCTTGCGGTAGTACGGGTTCTCGTCGGCCAGCTTGGCGATCGCCGGCTCGTGCAGGTAGTTCACCAGGTCGACCAGGAACGCCGGCGCGTTGCCAAACAGCACGACCGCCTTGCGACGGTCGAGCCGCCTGATCGCGTCGGTGGTCAGGACGGGCCGCTGCTTGAAGTCGCCCGTGTACGAGACCTCGGGGACGCCCTCGTCCGACTCGCGCAGCGTGTGCGACCCGTCCGTGAAGGTCTCTTGGCCGGCCAGCTCGCTCAGCCGTTTGAGGTCCTCCAGCTCGGTCGTCGACATCGCCATGAGGACGTCGCAGTTCCCCTGGATCTCGCGGGCAGCCTCCTTGCCGTAGATCCGCGCCAGCTGGGCTTCGAGCTGCTGGAGCACCAGCACGGGTTGGATCCCGTTCTTCCGATTACCCGCGATGATCTCCATGAGATTGGGGATGTAGGTGTTGCCGATTTCATCGAGCAGGTAAACAACGCGCTGCTTCGACCGGTGGCGGACCAGGGCTTCGATCGAGGTCGAGATCGTCAGGTTGACGAACTGCTGCTGGCTCTTGAGCCGCTCGGGCGGCACGATCAAGAAGACGACGGTCGGCTCTTCCTTCAGCTTGCCCCAGTCGAGCTGGTGCCGGCTCACCTGCCGGCCAACCGGCCCCCCGGCGGCGAAGAGTTTTACCGACCGCGTCGCGGTGGTGATCGCGCCGGAGAACTCCTCGGGGCTGTTCGCCATCAGGCCCAGCACGCTCGAAGCCGACTCGGCCAGGGCGCTGCCGAAGGCGTCGCTCTCGCTGGCCGCTTCTAGGAGGCAGTGCATCTCGTCGCTGCTGCTCATCACGCACCGCCGCAGGCCCGGCAGCGTGACTTCGCCGTAGCGGTGCAAGAGCCAGAGGCTGAACGTCATCAGCACGAGCCGGGCCAGGTCATCGAAGTGCTGGGTCGTGCCGTTCTGCTTGCCCGGCTCGACCCCCGCGTGCAGAAGGTTGACGAACGCGTCGACGTCCTCCAGCACGTTCTCGGCGGCCGCGTCGAGGTAGCCGGCCGGGTTCTGTTGGACCGACTCCATCGGGACCCCGAGCTCGCGGCCGAGCCGCTCCGCCTCGCTGGCGATCACCAAGACGTTGTAGCCGTGTGCGCGAAGGACGCGGTGGCTGACCGCGTACAGCTCCCCGGAGAAATCGGTGACGATGTACGACTGGAAAATATCCCTCGTCGGCTTGGGCGCCTTCAAGAGGTTCAGCAGGACGAAAGCGACCCCCTTCCAGCTGCCGGGGCGGCCGGCGACCAGCACCCCCGCCTCGCCGGAGTAGCGGGCCAGTTTCTTGCCGATCCGGCCGAGGATGATGCCTTCGTCGCCGAGCAAGCCGGCCACTTTGGCGTCGTGGGCGTCGCCGACCTTCGCCATGCCGTGCGACTTGCGGAAGCCTTCGAGTTGGCGGTGCCGCCGCAGGCGGTCGATCATCTGGTCGAGGGCCCAGAGCGATCTCATGCCAGCCACGACGGCGACAAGCGTGGCGGTGATCGCGGCAAACGCCGCGACGCCGTACCCGGCCTTGGCGTAAGGGTAGAGGCAGTACGCGGCCCCGCTCGCGAAGGCGGTGAGTGTCAACTGCCCCAGGAGCGTGGGCGGCGCCGGCTTGTTCGATGCTCTGCTCACGGTGCTTCCTGTTGGTTAAAAAAGTGGGGGAATTAATGTAGAGAGGTTGCGTTCGTTGTTAGGCGGAGGCGGGATTCTGGGGGGCACGCACCGGGGACGAGCGATGAACACGCCCGCTTTCTGCAGTGAAATCGTCGGCCGCCAGGACCTCCCGCATCCGCAGCGCGAGGCCCATCGCCGAGCACCCTTGCTCGCTGGCGAGCTTGTCGGCCACCAGCGCTTCCAGGTCGTCGGCGTCGATGGCTCCGCCGTTCTGGTCCAGCAGCTCGCGGACCGCGTCACGAACCTGCGCCTTCTTGGGGGCTGGCTTGGCCGTGTCGGAGCCTTGCCCGCCCAGTGCCCGGATCGCGGCGGCGACCTGACGGCGGGTCGATTTCAACTCGCTCACCTGCGTCTCGGCCGCTTGCAGGTCGCGATCGAGATCGGCTAGTTGCGAGGTAAGGCCGTTGCGGATGGTCTCAAGGGAAGTCTTCATCACAGTCGTCCTAGCCACAGGGGTCAGAGTTACCAAGAACTACCGAGCAGTCGCTTCGCCGGAGGCTTGAATCGCTAGCGGAGTGACATCGGTCGATCCGGGGTCACCGCCGCCGGGGTCGCCGAGCCCGCGGGCATTCCCGTTGGCGAAGTCTTCGAAACGCACGGTTGACCACTCGATCAAGTCGCTGACTTGCGATGGCCCGCTGAGGTCAGCCCCAGCCAACCGAGCCAGGATGGCCGTGGTCGGGAGCCAGCACCAGATCGCTGCGACGGCAACCGCCGCGACGCCGGCTTTGAGCAACCAAGGCGAGAAACAAAAGAACAAGACTCT
The DNA here is from genome assembly GCF_007859945.1 of Pseudobythopirellula maris. GTDB lineage: Bacteria > Planctomycetota > Planctomycetia > Pirellulales > Lacipirellulaceae > Pseudobythopirellula > Pseudobythopirellula maris. Next base: position 347,041 of record NZ_SJPQ01000004.1, read on the forward strand.
CAGCGCCAGGTTAAAATGCCCCCCGCCAGCGGGAGCCGGCAGAGCGCCTCGGCTATCGCGACTCCGCCGCAGGCGTGACAGGTCAATCGGCGGCAGGATCGTCTCTCGGTCGTCAGCGTGATTGTGCAACACGGCGGAGCTCCTTATCGACGGACGGCGTTGAAAATCGTTCGTTGCAACTCTCCCGTGTCAGTGGTGAACGACGACCCCTCCGACACGCTCCCCAACGCCTTGAACCATGCCCGGCTCTCGGCCGAGGCCGGGTCGCTCTTCGTCCAGTCGCTTTCGGCGTAGAGTGAGGCGACGGCCCGATCGCCGCGCTGCGCCCAGCGGCGGACCAAGCCCAGCAATTCCTGCTTGACGAGCTTCTCCTGGCGGCTGTAGCCGGCGGCCCCGTCGAGTTCGGCTGGGCCAACATCGCCAACGAAGACCAGGCGGAACTTCCGCTGCGGGTCGCGGCGGGCGTCGGCTTCAAGCACGCGGATTGCTTCCCGCAGCACGGGGCCGTGGTCGGTATTGGATCGCTCTACTTTCAGCGTCGCTAGGAATTGCATCGCCTTCAGCTCCGAGGCGCCCTCGTCTTCACTAGTCGGAAGGATCTCCATAATGGGCAGCTGCTTGGAGACGCCCTGGCGGAACGAGATGGCCCCGAACCGGAAGCTTTCGCTGCGGCTGCTCATGAACGCGCAAAGCGTCTTGGTGCCCGAGACGATCTCACGGTGCGGAGCGGCCATCGACCAGGTCTCGTCGACGACGATCAGCAGTGTCACCGGGGCGTCGTTGGGGATCTTCGACCGGAGGTCCGTGACGAGTGACTTGTAGCCCCCGAGCGCCTTGCCCTGGCTCGCGATGACGAGGCCTTGCTTGTCGATCTTGCCTCGGTAGGCCCCGATGCGTTCTCCCATTTGCTGGATGACAACGCCCTGCTTCTCGACCTTTGTGCGGTACCCACCGACCTGGTCGCCGAGTCTCTCAACCTGCGTCCTCAGCCCTGGGACAAGACCCGCTTGCCGCTCGAGACTGGCCACCCGAACCTGTTCGGATTGGGTCGTAATCAAGAACAGGGCGAGCACCTGCAGGACCAGGTCGATGAACACCCGTGACGCGACGTTGCGACGGCGTGACTTGCGAGGGTTCATGCTTTCCTCCGGAACAGACTGTCGCGGTTGGGGTCGTGCTTCGCCGGCATAAACCGGACGCCGGCCAGGCGGACCCGCAAGCTGTTGACGTGCTTCTCAACCGCCACCTCGGCCCGCGACTCCAGACCGAGCAGCGACATCGCGGCGAAGAGACCGGCCACCGAGGTCGCGGACATCGTCACCACGCCACTGGACATCGCCGCGACACTCGCCTGACCGCCAAGCGATGAACCGACCGCGGCCAGACCGACCATCGACCCGGCCACCGCGAGCAACGCGGCTTGCTCCCCCGCGTCGCCGATCCGCTTCACGTCCGCGTCCAGAGGCTCACGGACCACGCTCAGCAGGGCCTCGTCGATGTCGGTGGCCCCCTCGACGCTGTGCGTCCGTTTGAGGATCGCCAGCTCGTGAAGCGTGCTGTCTGATTGGCCGGTGAGCACGTCGTCGGCGTCGTTGATGGAAAGGCCCGCGAGCAAATCATCGTCTCGTTGGTTTTCTAGGCTCGCGGACTGCAGGCCGTGAGCCAGGCGTCGGTAGGGCGACACGCCGTTGACGGAGGCGAGGACCACAATGGCGCCAACGGAGAAGGCGGCGAGTTGGTCGATCCCCAAGCCGACCAGCACCACGCCGGCCAGGAATAAACATTGGGTCAGCCAAGCCCGTCCCTCTCGGCCCAGACGGCTGTCGTGGTTTGTCGTGCTCATAGCAGCTCCTCCGATCGCGAGGGCCCGTCGGGGTCGTTCAGGCAGCCGAACACGGCGAGGCGAGCCAGCGCGATGAGTCGTGCGCTGGTGTGCCGAATCGAGTTCTTCGAGGACTTCTTCACCTCCTCGTCGCGGATTTGATCGAGCTCGGCGATCCCGTTGTCGGCGTAGCAGGCGATCGTTTTGATCGTGTCCACCAATCCGATGTACTCGTCCAGGCTCTCGCGCTGCATGAGGGCTCGCGCCCGCAGCTCGGTCTGGAAATCGGTGAACACCTCTTGCACGTCCACCCGGTGGATGGCCGTGTCACGCGCCGCCTTGTCGCTGCGGGCATAAGCGTCGGTCCTCGCCTTCTCGTGGCTGGCGTGCCGGATCGTTTCCTCGTGACCCTCGCGCCGCCGTTGCCTGACGCTCTGGTCGGCGTTAAGAGGGTCTTGGCTCCGAGACGGGCCAACGAAGCCGTTGTCGACCCCGCCTCCGCGGCCGCCGCTACGCGACGCGATCTGTCGGAGCCGGTTGACCTGATTGCCGTAGCTCATGAAGTTTCTCCTCGTTTAGAACAGGGGCGGCTGGTGATAGAACCAGAACAAGATGCACTCCGTTGATCCTTGCAGAGGCGACTCTACCCACTCGGCACGCCTTCACCGATGTGGCGCTCTACGGCGTGCGTTTGGAGGACCGATGTATTGCAATCTCATCCGGACATCCTTAAACATGGGATTCGGGCTCACGCACGTTGCGCCGTGCGTTGTTCCCACGCCGGATAAATCGATGAGCCCACCCCCGAAGTGACACCGGGTCCAAGAAATATTTCCCTGCGCGTCAATCAGACGAGATCGCCCATGGATCGTGACCCTCCCGGCTCGGTGACCGCGTGGATCGATGGGCTGCGTGAAGGAGAAAGCCTCGCGGAGCGAGCGCTCTGGGACCGCTACTTTGCTAGTTTGGTGGCGATGGCGGGAAGCAGGCTCGATCGGCTGACGGCCGAAGCGGACGGAGAGGACATCGCTTTGAGCGCCCTGAACAGCGTGATGGGCGCGCTCCGGAACGGTCGGCTCCCGGAGCTCGCCGACCGGACGGGGCTCTGGCCGCTGCTTGTCACTCTGACGCAGCGGAAATCGATTGATCAGAGGAAGCGCTTGCTAGCCAATAAACGCTCCGCTTGGATGACCGAGCCGCTGGGTGAGTTCCGGGCGATCGTCAGCAAGGAACCCTCCCCCGAATTCGCCGCCGTCTTGTCGGACGAACTGGAGCGGCTCCTCACGCTGACCGACGACCCCAAGCTAAAGGCGATTGCGCTGAAGAAGCTTGAGGGTTACACGAACGAAGAGATCGCCCAGCAGTTGTCGATGTCGGTCCGAACGGTGATCCGGAAGCTCAACCGTGTCCGGCAGGAGTGGGATCAGCCCTTCGATGAGGAGGACCAACCGTGAGCCAGGACGAATCTCTGCCGTTGCGAGTGACGCGTCAGATCGACGCGCTGTGCGACGAATTCGAGTCCCGTCTCGAGCGGGGCGAGCTGCCCCCGTTGGGCCCGCTGGTCGATCGAGTCGATCCCGAAGGGCGGAAGCTGCTCCTCGTCGAATTGGTCGGGCTTTCGCTCGATCACCTGCGGCGCCAAGGTTTCAACGACGCATCGAGGCGTCTTCTCGAGTCCAATCCTGGCCTGGCGGGCGAGCTGACCCCGTTGCTCGACAGCGAGCTGGTGACAGCGACCCACGTTCCGGCAGTCGCTGAGGCCGCGACAGGTCGTGGCTTGCACCTGCGGTGCCCGCACTGCCAGAACGCGATCGAGCTAGCGGCGGACGCGGAGCTGACGAGCGTCGCGTGTCCGTCGTGCGGCAGCGGCTTCAGCCTGGTCGGCGGCCCCAAGGGGGGGACGGTGGAGATCGCTACGGTCGCCCACTTCAGGCTGACAGAGCGGGTCGGGATGGGCGCGTTTGGCTCGGTGTGGAAGGCGCACGACACGAAGCTTGACCGTACGGTGGCGGTGAAGATCCCCCGCCGTGGGCAATTCGACGAGAAGCAGGAGAAGGCGTTCGTCCGCGAAGCGCAGAACACCGCGCGGCTCAGCCACGCCGGCATCGTGCCGGTGTTTGAGGTGGGCAGAGACGGCGACCTGCTCTACATCGTCAGTGAGTTTGTCCGCGGCGTCACCCTCGCTGATCGGCTCAAGAACCAGCAGCCGACGCCCCGTGAGGCGGCCGAACTGGGCGTCAAGATCGCCCACGCCCTGCAGCACGCCCACGAACAGGGTGTCATTCACCGCGACCTGAAGCCGGGCAACGTCATGCTCGGCGACCACGGCGAACCCCGGCTCATGGACTTCGGCCTCGCGAAACGCGACGCGGCCGAGATTACGGTTTCGATCGACGGCCACATCATCGGGACGCCGGCGTACATGGCGCCCGAGCAGGCGCGGGGCGAAGCGCAAGCCACCGACGCGCGGAGCGACGTCTACTCCCTCGGCGTGGTGCTCTACGAGTTGCTGACGGGGGAGCGGCCGTTCCGCGGCAGCGTCCGCATGCTGCTGCAGCAGGTGCTGGAAGACGATCCCCCCAGCCCCCGCAAGCTCAGGGCCACCGTCCCGCGTGACCTGGAGACGATCTCCCTGAAGTGTCTGGAGAAGTCTCCGCAGCGGCGTTACCAATCGGCGACCGAGGTGGCCGACGAGCTGTCGCGGTGGCTGGACGGTAAGAGCGTCCTCGCACGCCCCACCCCACCGGTCCAGAGGGCCTGGCGTTGGTGCCGACGCAACCCGGCGCCGGCAGCCGCACTCCTCGCCTCCTCCGCCGCCTGCTTGCTCCTCATCGCCCTGATTGTCTACCGCGGTCGCTTGAGTCGTTTTGCGTCCATCGATGAGACTGCTGGTTCGCTTGCGCTGGGCGCCGAGGAAGGGTTGCTTCTGGTCGGCGATCAAAAAGTGTTAATCGAACCAGCCTTCCTGGAGAAGCCTGGGGCAACGGATCAGTCCCCCACGGCCGGGCTCGATCACTATTGGTTGCCTATTGCAGAGCTCGTCCCCGATGAGCGAGACAGCCATGTATCCACCGAGCACTGTTACCTTGAGCATCGGGCGTCCGGGCGGATTTATCCCACCACGGCAGATAAGCAGCAACACTTTGGGATGCTTGCGGTTGCCTCCCCCGACGGGCGCATCGCCTACACGCCCCTGACGGCGTACGACATTCCTACAGGGGCGGAAGAGTGGACCCTACGCCCTCCCAAACCGGACTTCGGCTACGGCGGACCGGCCCACGATGTAGTCGCCAAACAACTCGCGTACCTTAAGCAGAGGATGGACCCCGATTTCGGCAATGAGAATAAGGTTCGCTCGCGGACAAGAAGCATGACGCTCGACGCTAGCCGGCATCGATTGATCTTCGCGGGTAGCGATGGTGGGGTGTGGCCCGTGATGGACCGCGTCGCCTTGTGGTGGCGCGACACCTCAGATGGATCGTTGCAAAAAGTAGTTGCTCTCCCCAGCGTCACCAACCTCGATGCGATCGGGTGGTGTAAAGAGACCGACTCACTGGTGGCGGCGGGCGTGCGGGTCGGGAGTCTCCACATCTACGAGTTGGATCCGGAGAGTGGAGTGATTATGCGTTCAAGGCACTTCGAAGCGCCAGGGACGCGATACCACGCCAGATACATATTAATCAACGAGAGGGAGAGGATGACCCTGCTAGAGGCAGCGGGCAGTGGCTCTTCCCCTCCCGTTAGGGGAAGCGAGGAACACCCCTGGAAGCGACTGGCGTTTGTTGATCCCGCAACGCTCGACGTGATCCGTTATGAATAAGTCGTGGCCCCTAGAAGCTTAGACACGTCACCGCTGAACGATTCGACGCGTGGATGGCGATACGGAATCAGCAGCTCACTTGAGCTTTCGAAGGAGTTTTCCTGATGCAAGATGAACCGTATGCAAGTCACCAGAACACTTCCGGCGCTGAGGCCGCGACAGGTCGTGGCTTGCACCTGCGGTGCCCGCACTGCCAGAACGCGATCGAGCTAGCGGCGGACGCGGAGCTGACGAGCGTCGCGTGTCCGTCGTGCGGCAGCGGCTTCAGCCTGGTCGGCGGCCCCAAGGGGGGGACGGTGGAGATCGCTACGGTCGCCCACTTCAGGCTGACAGAGCGGGTCGGGATGGGCGCGTTTGGCTCGGTGTGGAAGGCGCACGACACGAAGCTTGACCGTACGGTGGCGGTGAAGATCCCCCGCCGTGGGCAATTCGACGAGAAGCAGGAGAAGGCGTTCGTCCGCGAAGCGCAGAACACCGCGCGGCTCAGCCACGCCGGCATCGTGCCGGTGTTTGAGGTGGGCAGAGACGGCGACCTGCTCTACATCGTCAGTGAGTTTGTCCGCGGCGTCACCCTCGCTGATCGGCTCAAGAACCAGCAGCCGACGCCCCGTGAGGCGGCCGAACTGGGCGTCAAGATCGCCCACGCCCTGCAGCACGCCCACGAACAGGGTGTCATTCACCGCGACCTGAAGCCGGGCAACGTCATGCTCGGCGACCACGGCGAACCCCGGCTCATGGACTTCGGCCTCGCGAAACGCGACGCGGCCGAGATTACGGTTTCGATCGACGGCCACATCATCGGGACGCCGGCGTACATGGCGCCCGAGCAGGCGCGGGGCGAAGCGCAAGCCACCGACGCGCGGAGCGACGTCTACTCCCTCGGCGTGGTGCTCTACGAGTTGCTGACGGGGGAGCGGCCGTTCCGCGGCAGCGTCCGCATGCTGCTGCAGCAGGTGCTGGAAGACGATCCCCCCAGCCCCCGCAAGCTCAGGGCCACCGTCCCGCGTGACCTGGAGACGATCTCCCTGAAGTGTCTGGAGAAGTCTCCGCAGCGGCGTTACCAATCGGCGACCGAGGTGGCCGACGAGCTGTCGCGGTGGCTGGACGGTAAGAGCGTCCTCGCACGCCCCACCCCACCGGTCCAGAGGGCCTGGCGTTGGTGCCGACGCAACCCGGCGCCGGCAGCCGCACTCCTCGCCTCCTCCGCCGCCTGCTTGCTCCTCATCGCCCTGCTGTTTGCCTACTCTAGACTTAATAACTTCAAAAAGATCGAGGACACCGCCGGGCTGCTCAAAGCGGATCCTGCCGAGGGCGTCCTAACGGTGGGGCGTCAGAAGGTCGCGATCGCTCCGAAGGTATTGGAGACGCCCAGCGTCATTGCTAGCTCCCCCTTAGACGGGCTCGATGAGGTCTGGTTCCCGAATTCAGGTCCTTCAGGAAGCCCGCCCTTCCGACAACTTTTCCGAAAAGATCCGCCGTCTACTTTTACGCTCAATCGCGACACAGCACTCGGCCGCGAAGCCTTTCATTGGGCGACGCCGCCTCGAGGCGATGGGGCAATTTACTTGGCTTCAGACAAGAGCTTGATCCGATGCTACGATCGTAGTAGCGGAGAATTGAAATGGGCGGTTGGGCGCGGATGGAGAGCCAGCGGCGAAGGCGAGCTACCCCGCCCGTGGATCCATGGGATAACGCTGGATCAACGCCGAGGCACTCTGGTATGCGCCGGCTGTGGCCTAACCATCAAACCGCTTCAGTTTGAAGTCGCCATCTGGTGGATTAGAGCTAGCGATGGCCAGGTGCAGGGGGTGCTGAAGCTGCCAGAGATCACGAATATCGAGGCTATTGGTTGGAGTGAATCCGCTGACCGTTTGATTGCAATCGGCTTAAGGGAGGGTAGTATCCACGCCTACGCTATCGGTGGGGAGACGCATGAGGTGACCATGGCGAGGCATTTTGAAGATGCCGTGGACCTGCACGAGAATATTGGCGGCTACCCCATGCTGGTCCAAGAAGGAAACATGATGTTGCTTGTGGGTTACAGACCGGGCAAAACTACCCCAGTTATTTCGAAAGAAGGGCTGCGGTGGGACTCGAATAAACCCTATTGGCGACGGCTCGCCGTAATCGATCCGTTAACCCTCAATGTCACTCTTGTCGACTCAGGATCCTATCAGCGAGAGCCCTCTGAGAAGGCGTACGGTGTTAGGTTAGAGTAGCTGACATCGATAGTTCGACCCCCAGGCTTTCTTGGGGCCCCGATCGAAGGCAGCGCCCTTGGCACAATTGCCCCTCAAGAGATCCATTCGGGGGCGGTCATGGTCGCATTCCAGGAGCTTTGCCCCTCATAGCCTGGTTGAAGGATGTCGATTCGACAGCCACACGGTTCCAGTCGTACCCCCGTATTTGCGGGCGGTCATCGACGAACAAGAGGTCCACACGTCCTACCGCGTTCACAATCTCTTCGAGTTTGGCAGTGAGAGCATCCCCTGCGATGTCGTTGTCGAAAGCCGACACGATCTGGGCCCCCTCTTTCATTTCCCCGATCGCAGTACGGATCAGCTTTGGCTGCGCGGCGTTCATCTGGCCGCTGAGCGAGGCCACCCGCACCCCCTCCTCGCCCCGCACGGCTAGGTACGAGAGGGCGTCGAGACCGCTCTCGGCAAACGCCAACACCTTGTCCTCGGGCGTGCCCGCCGAGGTCCAAAGCCCTTTCTTGCCCCCCTTGGAGAAGAGGTTCACGCCACGCCCTTTGATCTCGTAACCAGTGACGGCGTGCTCAGGGCTGTCGAAGGCGTCGGCCGTCCCCCAGTGGGGCAGGACGATCGACCCGCGACGCGGGCAGCAACGGACGCGCCCCCGTAAACGCTCGCCTCTCAGCAGCGACATCGGGATCGCCCGCTCCTCGCACAGGTACGCAGGAGACGCCTCGATCGGTGCGAACCGTGCGTACCTCGCCTCCACCGCCATCGGGTCGGGCTCGCTGGCATTGTTCTCGGCCTGGGGAATCCCCGCTAGTCGCCGATCGAAGGCCGCCGCTGGCCCAGCCCCGAGAAACGGCCGCAGGATCTGACGGACACGGCCGAGGGAGCAGCCCGGCTCGATCACACGCTGGGCAAAATCGATGACGGTCCCGGCCGACGCCGGGTCGTTCACGCTAAAGTAGACAAACCGCCCGCCCCTCTGGCTGATCACGATCTTGTCCGCGCCGCTCCGCATGAGCACCGAGGCGCGGGTCGATTTCTTGTTGTCCACCTCGTAGCCGTGGGCGCTGGCGATCACGCTCAGGTTGAGCGCCTTGAAGGCGTCGAGTTCCGAATCACGGTCCATCCCTACTCCCTTTCTTCTTTCCCTTTCGCCCTAACATCCGCTGCCAGAACGTCTTGCTGCGTTCCTGGTGCAACGCCCGCCTGAGCTGCTTGATCTCTCGGTCGTGCCCCTCACGCAACTCCTTGATCTGCAATTCGGTCCGATTTGCGATCGACTTGCCCATCGCGTCGAGCGACTGCCGCCAATCATCCCGCTCCGACGACTTTTGTTCAAGCAAAAGGGTCACCCGGTTCTGGCCGTCCTGGGCCTTGTCGAGTGCTTGCTGGAGGTGGTCGATCTGGGACTTGTACTGGCTAATGAGCTGTTCGCGGACCGCGTCGATCGCGGCGTCGTTGGGGGGGGCTTTCGATTCGACACGGCCCGTTCCGGATTGCCGCCCCCTCTTCTGCTCTCGCTGGAAGTCGCACTCGTCGCCGTAGACCCGCATCAGCTCGCTGGCGTCGATCAACTTGTTGCCGTCGTTGTCCAGACCGTACGAGAGCTTGCTCGCCTTGAGGTGGCGGGCGATGGTGGCGCGGCTCTTGCCGGTGATCCGGCTGGCCGCGGAGATCGAGTATCGGGTGCTGGTCAACTGCCTCTGGGTCCCTGTGTGTGGTTGCGCCAATGGACACCCTACTACGACTCCGGCGGCGTGCGCAACCCTTTTCGTATCGGGCGATCCGGGGCGGCCGCTCGGCGGGCTGCGCAGGGCGCCCAGGCGGACTGAGGCGTCCAGGGTGCTGCACCGCGCAGAGTGGGCATGGGCGGTGAACAGGCGCGCCAACGCCCACCGGCCCGCCCCGAAAGCATCGGTTTGCCGGCGGTTTCGCCGGTGGCCGGCCGGGCACGAGCAGGGCGCGGGCGGGTGCCCATGTTGCACCACGGCCGCCCCACTGGTCGCCCTCCGCGTGGGCATGGGCGCGACTGCCGCACGCTGGGTGGCGGCGGCCAGGGCGGGCAGGGGCGTCGTTCATGCGCGTGTCGCACGGTGGCCACCCGGCCGCTGCCCCTCGGAGCGCCGCGGACACGATTGGCTGGCCACGGATGAGACCGTCGAGCGGGCGGGGGTGTTCGGGTGCTCGTGTTGCAGCCCGTGCAGCTATTGCTTGACATGCGCACTACGAATCGGCACTCTGCTAATCACCCCGTCCATTTTTCTCTGGGCGTTCTCGCCCCGCGGGGTCACTGCGTAGCCGCCTGACAATCGACGGGCGGCGTCTCTACCGCTTTTCTTCAAAGCGTTCCGTTGCCCGATGAGCGGGCAAGGGAGTCTTACCACCGAACCCAAAGGAGGAGCGCCGCCCGAACAAGGCCATGCCAGAAAAGAAAAGCCGCCCGGGAAGGCGGCTTCGTAAGAACTTCTTGAGCGTGCGCTCGGTGACTGTGCAATTTCACCGTAGCGCTACCGAAGCAAGATTGCAACCACTTTCTGTGGCTCGCAACGGGTTCTTGCACAATTTTTTTCGGAGCCAGCGGAGGGCCGCTCATGAACCACAATGCAGCACACAGAAACCCACGCCGACCAACCACCCTCCCATCCCTCTCCTTACCGCCCCGGCGGCGGCGGAGGCCGCGTCGCGTCGGACCGCTACCGACAGTCGCTTGAAGTCTGTGAGGCGTTCGCGGGGCTCGAGCCGGGCTTCGGGCGGTTCGACCTGTTGCTGCTGGTGAAGCGTGCCGGCCGCGACGCCGGCTTCACGCCCAAGATGATCCAGCTCGTCGAGTACTACCTCACCGTGTTCACGCGGGACATCGATTGGGAGGAGGGGAGGCCGATCGTCTATCAATCGCTGTCCAAGACCGCGCTCGACCTGGGCGTCTCCGAACGGCAAGTCCAGAAGCTTGAGAAGCAGCTCTTCGATTTGGGGGCGATCGGGTACGTGGACTCGGGGAACTGCAAGCGTTTCGGGCAGCGCGACCCGACGACGGGGGCCCTGCTTTGGGCGTTCGGTGTGGATTTGAGCCCGCTGGCCCATCTCCGTGCCGAACTCGAAGCGAAGCTTCACGAGAAGGAACTCTACAACCGTGCTTGGCACGAGACCAAGCGGCAGGTCTCTTGGAGCCGCCGGCAGATCCGTGCGCTGATGCTTGAGTGGCGAGAGGAAGAGGGGGTTCTGGCCGAGCAAGAGCCGTTCGAGCGGGCCTACCAAGGGATCGCGTTCCAGCTCCGCACCCACATCAGGCTCGAAGAGCTGCGAGCCCTGCTGAGGCGGCACAAGGCCCTGCTGAGCGAGTTGATGCTCGCCAGGGGAGTAGGGGACGCAGAACGCGAAGGGGCCTCCACACCCGATCCTGTTGCCACAACAACGCCCAAGGGTTCGTCCACGAGCGCCCGTTCGTGCGCCCACTACAACTACACCAATCAATCCTTCAATATCTGTAGGCGAGCCGCCGAAGGCTTTCAGGGAAGCGTAGCGGCGGGGCCGGCGCCCGAAGGACCGGTTTCCAGCTCGGGGGCCGAGCATGTGACGCTTCGTCAGGTCGCGTCGATCGCCAGTGATCGGTTCCGCGGCCACCTGCCCATCCACCTGGGGTCGATGGGCTGGGCCGAAGTCGCTGAGGCTGCCGATCGCCTGCGGCGTGAATTGGGGGTCTCGCAGGCGAGTTGGGGCGAGGCTTGCGGCGTCCTCGGACGTTCAGGGGCGGCGATCTGCATGCTGGTCACGGACCGAGCGGCGCTGCGTGAGGAGGGGCCCGTGCGACAGCCGGCGGCCTATTTCCGCGGGATGGTCAACCGGGCGAGGGGGGGCGAGCTGCGGCTGCACGATTCGGTCTTCGGCTTGATCGCTCGCCAGGGGCCGGGCGCGGCATGAGGCGAATCGCACCGCATGCCCGATCTGCCGCCGCTTGCCCGCTTTCATTCGCTTCCCAAATGCGATACCGCAGCAGGTTCGCCAAAGGTCTGTGGCCCGGAGGTCCGACCGGGTTGGGCCGTGCTCCGACGCTGAGGTCGGGACCACCGCCTGCAGTTTGGCAGGGATCGCAACCTCAGCGGTTGGTCCAACCGACGCAGGTAACGCCCCCGCTCCTTTACGCATTATTCACGCCATTTTTCTCGGCGGCGCTACCCACGGGGGGGGGGGGCGCTTGGTTATACTCTCGGGGACCATCAATCGGCTTAATCCACCACCCCGAACAGGAGCGTCTTCCCAATGATCCGCACCTTGATCCTCGCCCTCCTGCTGGCCGCCGTGGCGGTGCTGCCGGCCTCAGGCAGCACGGTCTCTTTCGACTTCGCCCACGTCGGCAACGCCGGCAACGCCGGTGAACTCTCTGGCGCCGGCGCCGGCGGTGTCGGGCCCGACGCGATCGTCGGCGCGGTCTCGTACAACTACGCGATCAGCACGACCGAAGTCACCAACGCCCAGTACGTGGAATTTCTCAATGCGGTCGCCGCGACCGACAGCTTCGGCGGCGACGACCCCACGCTCTACAACACCTTAATGGGCAGCATCGCCCGTGGCGGGATCACCCGCAGCGGCGCGCCGGGGAGCTACACCTACGCCACCAAGTCCAATATGGACAACAAGCCGGTGAACTACGTCTCGTTCTTCGACGCGATGCGGTTCACCAACTGGCTGCACAACGGACAAGGGAGCGGCGGCACGGAGACGGGCGCCTACACGATCGGCAGCGGCCTGGACGAGGTCCGCTCCGCAGACGCCAAGTTTTGGATCCCCAGCGAAGACGAGTGGTACAAGGCGGCCTACCACGACGCCACCGCCGGCACGGCAGGCGTCTACTTTGACTACGCGACTGGCAGCGACAGCGTGCCAACCATCGCCATGGCCAACAGCGTGGGCGACATCATCAACCCGGGCGCGGGAGTGGTGAACTACAGCCAGGGCGCTGACTGGAACGGACAGGACGGCAACGTGACGACAGTCGGCTCGGCGGGCCTTACTAGCGCGAGCCCCTACGGCACGTTCGATCAGAACGGCAACGTGTTTGAGTGGAACGAAGCGGTCATCAGTTCTTATTACCGCGTCTTGCGGGGTGGTTCGATGGTCGGCAACTCGATCTCCCTGCGGGCCGACACCCGGAGCATCCCCGTCCCCACGCTCGAGGACTACAGCTTTGGTTTTCGCGTGGCAACCGTCCCTGAGCCAAGTTCGTTGCTGATGGGGGCTTTGGCAGCCGTTGGGCTGATGAAGCGGAGGTGAGGTTAGGCTGCGTTTCTTAGCGAAGGGCCCTTGGTGCTCTAGCCCTCTTGCGCTTCACATTTTCGCCACGTAGCGTCACGTTGCGAAACCGCTGAGGTGTCTCTGCGAAAAGACTTGTCGTGCAATTAGGCAGGTTCCTAATCCGCCGAGGTTGCCTCACCCGAGGCGACTTATGGCTAGCCCCAACTCGCGTCGGTGCCCGTCACCTCAGCGGATTAGTCGCTGCGCAAAACCGTCTATCAGCTGTGGTATTTGCGAGGCTGTTCTGGTCTTCGCTAAGTGCCATTCAATTGACCCCCCCTGGGAGAATTGGCCAAATCCGCCAGGACGACGCCTCCTTATGCAGCTACGTTCCCGTCGTAGGTCCACTTCCGGACCGCGTTCGCTCATCTTTCGATTAGAATACTAAAAAGACTACCGGCTAGAAGCCGGTAGTCTTTTTAGTTCCCTGAGCGGCCTGCGTGCGAGCCGACTCGGGTATCCGTTGGTCCCCTCGGGATTGGTGGTTTTCAGGCCGAGCCGGCCATCGGTTGTCTCGACAAGCTGTTTATTGCGGACGCCTTGATAGAGGATCTTGGGCGCCGACAGGCTCTTCCCGCCGGATCGCAATCGGTCCTCGATCAGGCCGATCAGGTTCAAAGGGACTGGAACAAGTTTTCGACAGCAGGGCGGGGCCATAGGGAACTAAGGTCTAGCTAGCTCGCAACTCCGGATCGTTATCGGCGCCCGCCCCAAACACCGACTCGATCGCCGCCCTTCGTTGAGCCGGAAAGAGGTGCCGGTAGCGACGCCGCATCTCCTCGGTCTGATGCCCCATGAACTCGTCGATGACCCGCTGGTCGACCCCGGCGCCCGCGAGGTTAGAGGCGAACGAATGGCGGAAGACGTGGAACCCCGTTACGAAGTCCCACTTGCTCTTCGCCATCGTCTGCTTGAGATGGTGCTGTGCCTGCCAAACCGTGAGAGGCGTGACTTGGCGGTATCCCCTCAGCTGACAGAAAGTGTGCTGGCCGCCGGGGTGGCTCTCGATCCACTCCTGCATCACTTGGTAGAGCAGGGGGCTCATGTCGACGCGTCGGTAAGTCGTCGCTTTCGTGCGGCTCTTCTTTTTTTCGCGCAGCAGGACCGTCCTCGATCGGAAGTCAACGTCCTCGATGAGCGATCGCACCATCTCGCTACGGCGGGCGGAGGTGTGAGCGACAAAGAGCAGCATCGGGTAGATGAAGGGATACCTGGCGTTCCCGCGGGCGTGCTCTAAAGCCCCACGGACTTCGGCGGTATCCAGGTAGACCGAATCCCAGAGCCGACGCTCCTCTGGCTCGCTGAGCCCGCCGCGGGCGACGATCGCCCGAACCTCCCGCGTTGTCATGAAAGGCGGCTTCTCGTCGGTCAGCGGCAGCGCGACGTGCTTGGTGGGAGAAACGCCGACCAACAGCCCTTCTTGGACCCCCCAGTTCCAGAGCATGCGGAAGGTGACCAGCTCCTTCCGCACGGTGTCGGGCTGAATAGGCTCGCCGTGGTGCGTCTCGCTGAGGCGTTTGGAGGCAAAGTTTTGCAGGTCCGCTTTGGTGATCGATTGCACCGTGCGATGAGGGCCCATGTGCCGCTTGAGGTGCTTCAGGTGGAGCGCCTCCCCGCGGAGAGTAGAGGGTTCCTTTCGGCCCTCAGGGAGTCTGGCTTGGTACGTGGCGTAGAGCTCTGTTAGCCCGATTGCCACTGACGCTTTTGCTTTCGTTGTGGCCTTCCCATCGGAGAGGATAAAGTCGATGGCCCGGACCCCAGCGGGGATCTCAATGCGCCCGTTTTCTAGCAGACGCAGCGTCTCCTCGATGCGTGAGCAGTGGCCCGTGGCTTTGTGTTTGTCGGGGGTCCCCAGCGAGCGGTTGAACTGGCGGCCCTCGAAGCGGAACCGAACGCTAAAGTTGGGGGATTTGCTGTCCCGGTGCAGGCTTGCCATCCCGATTTCTCCCGCCGTACGCACCATTGCGTTGTGGCGGGTGAATCGTAGGGCGGCGACTGATTGGAGGCCATCAACGCCAGTGCCATGTGGGCGCCCGGATGTTCCGAATTTGTTCCGAGTCGGTTTTTGGAGCAGAGAATGACCCACGCCGCAATCGACGTAAGTCCTTTGATACCAAGTAGCCGAGGCGGGACTCGAACCCGCACGAGGGTTACCCCCCACCGGATTTTAAGTCCGGAGCGTCTGCCAATTCCGCCACTCGGCCGTGGGCTCTCCAGCATAGCGTTTTGGGGCCGCCTGTTGAGGGCCCGCCTTTTTGTGGGCAATTGTTTGCTTGGCGGCTCGGTTGTTCAATCGTCGCGACCGGTGTTGGCCGCCTCGACGCGGGTTTTGACCGTGCGGCGGTCGAGGCCCAGCAGCCGGGCCGCTTGTTCGTAGCCCCCTTGCTGGGCGTGGACCTTGCGACAGTAGTGGTTGAGCAACTCGTCGGCTGTCAGTTCGCAGCGTGCGGCGCTGTCGAGCCACGGCTCACGGTGGCGGGGCGCGGCCGACTCGGGGGGGCGGTATTCGCTCCGGACCAGCACGCTGCGCACGCACTGCTCTAGCTCTCGGGTGTTGCCGGGCCAGGCGTAGTCGGCCGGCAGATGGGCCCGGATCCAAGTCTCTGTCTCGTGGGCCAGGCTCTCGGCCTCGCAATCGTCGCTATCGCCCGCGGCGCCGACCACGCGGCGGGTGAGGAAGCGGATGAGACCGCCGAGCGCCTCGGGGCGGTCGTCGAGTTGCTCACGGAGCGACGGGACGACGATCCTGTCGGAGCAGAGCCGGTAGTAAAGGTCTTCGCGGAACGCTCCCTGGCGCATCTCGGCGGCGAGGTCGCGGTTGGTGGCGGCGATCAGCTTGCCCTCGAAGCGTCGCGGGCGGCTGTCGCCTAGGCGGCAGAAATCGCGGCTCTGGGTCACCCGCAACAGCTTGACCTGAATCGCCGGGTCGAGCTCACCAATCTCGTCAAGAAACACCGCGCCGCTGGGCGGGCAGAGGTCGAGCCAGCCCGCTCGATCGGCCACGGCGCCGGTGAACGCGCCGCGTAGGTGGCCGAACAGTTCCGATTCGATCAGCGTGGGCGACATGGCCGAGAGGTTGAGCGCCACAAACGGCTCGCACGCGTTCTTGTCAGACGCGTCGCTCACGAGCCGCTCGCCCTCGGGGTCAAACGGGCGGTACTGCGACAGGCCCACCGCGCGGGCGACCAGTTCTTTGCCGGCGCCCGAAGGGCCCGTGACCAGGGTCGAGAGGTCGCCCATGCGGCGGAAGAGCGTGCGGCGGTAGCGATGCATGTCGTGCGTGAAGATCGATTGCCACACCTGGGCCCGCAGCCGCGCGGCGGGCCCCGACTCGCCGATCAAGCAGTCGAATATCTGGGTGAAGGCGCGACGCACCTGGTGCAGGCAGGCGAACACATGGGGCGTGTCGGTCAGCGTCGCACGCACCTTGGGGTGGATGGGCGCGAGCAATCGCTCGCGGTCGTCGCGGAGGGCGCGCCAGACTTTGGCCAGCGACTTGCGGCTGGCGGCGTCGGTTGATGGGGCGACCAGCACCGCGTTCCTTGCCCCCGCCAGGTGGCGGTAGTACAGGGCGTAGGTCACTAGGTCGTCGTACCGTGCGGCGTCGTCGGCGCCGAGCGCAGCAAGCCGCTCGGGCTGCGAGCCGAGGCGGTCCAGGCATTGCTGGGCGAGGGCGTTGATCCGCAAGACGTTGGGTCGCTCGTCGTGGAGAGTCGTCTCGTTCAGGCTCCATGCGGCGCCGCCGTCGGGGACGAAATCGGCGCCCAGCACAGCGCGTTCGAGCTCGATCCGACGCGGCTCGAAGGGATTGCAGTGTGTGAGCTCCGACAGGTCGCTAAGCCACTGGCGTTCCTGGGATGTGAGCGCTTGGGACGCTGGGGACTGGGGCATTCAGTCGCCTTTGGTGTGCATTAGATGGATTTGTTTGCGCTCATTAAATGTACTTCAATTCTGGTTCAAGCAGTGTTCCTTCGCGAGTGACTAATCGCAAGTCGTTTCTCATTGGTTACTTACGAGAATCCGGTGTGTTTGGCGCCAGCCTTGCTTTTGGGGGAAATGACTTGGTCCCGACGGCCTGCAGTCGATTCCACTCTCCCTCTCTCACGCACAGGAAAAGCCATGACCACCTCGCCCGGCCAGCCGCCTGAGGCCAGCCTGCCTCCCGCCCAGGGCGCCGCCGTCCCTCCTGGGGATACAGCCCCGAGCAAAGCTGGTCTGATTCAGCTGCTGCTCGACCCCCGTTCGCTACAAACGTTGATGATCGCCGGCGGTTCGCTGCTCACGCTCGGCTTGGTGATCTGGTTGGTCGTGATCGGCGTGTTCAACGAACCGCTCCACGCCGCCCTGGGGCTGGGCGCCGCGAACCTCGGCTTGCTGGTGGCCGGGGTGGCGGTGGCTGATCGCACGCGATACCGCATAGCGGGCCGCGGGGTGGCGATGCTCGCCTCGTTGCTGCTGCCGCTGAACCTGTGGTTCTACGACGCCCAGGGTCTTATCTCGCTCGAAGGGGGCGGCCATCTTTGGTTGCCCGCGTTGGCGTGCTGTGTGGCTTACGCCGTGGTCGCACGCGTCTTGAAGGATTCGCTGTTCGTCTACGCGTTCGTCGGCGGTGTGGCGATGACCGGCATGCTGTTCTTGGCCGACGCCCACGTCGGACACTTCTGGGAGGTGATGGCGCCATCCACTCTGCTCGTGGTTCTCGGCGCGGCGTGCGTGCACGCCGAGCGGTTGTTCCCTGAACTCACGCCGCGCGAAGAGGATGTGGCGTTCACCCGCGGCGACTTTGGGCTCGCATTCTTCCGGGCCGGACACGCCGCGATGGGGGCGGGCCTAGGGCTGCTGCTCGGCGGTCGTTTGGCGGGACGTTTCTACGAGACGCTCTTCGACGGCCGCGGCTGGTTCGAGGTTCCCGATGTCGCCACGGTTGGCGCGGCGCAGCTGACGGCATTCGGGCTGGCGCTCGTGGGCGCCTACACCTACGCCTACTCGCGATTCGCCTTGGGCGGACGGCGGTTCCTGCTGTTCTCCATGCTGAGCCTGTTCTGGAGCTTGGTGATCGGGGTCGACCTGCTGGGAATCGAGTTCACCGAATCGCTCTTTGTCGGAATGCTGGCGGTGGTGAGCGTCGGCTGTTACGCCGCGACCCGTCTGTACGCATCGCCGCGGGGAGAGACTACCGAAGAGTCAGCTAACTATGTTGCAGCGGATGAAGCCGAAACCTTGGCGCCGGCGCTCAGGGCGACCGGCGCGGCCTGTGCGAACGTCGCCCTCGTGCTTGTGTTGCTGCAGCTAATGCGTGGCCTTTTCGTGCCAGAGGGTGGGCTGCTGGCCTTCCACTTGGGGCTGGGGTACTGCCTGGCTGGCGCCGCGACGCTGGCCGCTCAACTCCTCAAGGCGGTCGACTCGAAGACCGAGGGACCGGCCGGCGGACGCGCGAGTGTCGATCGACTGGTGGGGCCCGCTTTCGCGGCGGCGATGCTTGTGAGTGGCTTGGCCGCGGTCCTTCCGTTTGCTGCCGTGTCGGGCGCTGGTCTGGTCGCGTTGCAGGCCGCCGTGCCGCTGGCGTTGCTCGCCTGGGGATACACTTCCGTCAAGCAACGCGACGAAGCCGTGTTCGCCGCCGAAGGGGGCGCAATCCTGATGACAACGCTGACGGCGCCGCTCCTGCTCGCCGGTCCCTCGGTGGGAGTCGCGGTGCTTGCCGCCGCCACGGCCGCGGTGTTCGCCATCGCCTCGACGATGAGCCCGCGACGCGCGCCGGCGTTGCTCGCTCCGGTGATGACGGCCTTGGCCGCCTGGCAACTGATCGCGGTGTACGAGCTCGGCGTGCACGGCCCGCTCTTGGTAGCCAGCTTGCTGGGCGTCGCGGCGATCGCGGTCGACGCTTTTCGTCCGACCGGAAGGCTGGGGGTGGCGGGCCTTGGGCTGACTGTCCTCGCCGCAGTGGGAGGCGCGCTGCTTGCCGCCAACCGCCTGGTGGCCGATGAAGCGAGCGCCGGGCTGCTCGGGCTTCTCGTCAGCCAAGCGGCCATCGGTTTTGTCGGCTCCTGGCTGACGAAGGACCGACGCGGACGCCATCTCCTGCTCTTGAGCGGCGGCTTGGGAGTGATCATGGCGGCCCTCACACTCAACGCCGTGTCGGTGCTCTCGGGTGTTCAGCGATTCGAGTTGTTGGTCGCCTCGGTCGGCGCCGCCATCCTCGCAGCGGGCCACGTCGGCTGGTGGCGCGAAAACCTAGGCGACCCCACGCAGAAGAGGCCCACCGGGGTCGACTTGAACCTGTGGATCGGCAGCCTGCTGACCAGCGTCCCGCTCTGCCTCGGATTGCTCGCCAGCCGATTGATGGGTGATGGGTTGGGCGAGGTCTGGAGCGCCCTGCACAACGGCGGCGTGGTGCTGGTTGCGTTGGCGATGCTCGCCTCGGGTGTGCTCTGCCGGCTGCGAGCCACCTCGCTGACCGGCGGGGCGATGATGGCGCTCTACCTGGTGAGCCTGGTGTTCCTTCTCCACGTGCCAGACGAACTGCAGAACGTGGCGGTTTACCTCATGGCGGGCGGGGCCGGGCTCTTCGGCGGCGCCGTGCTGCTGAGCGTTTACCGCGACCGGCTGATGGAGCTGCCGGGCCGCATCCGTGAGGGGGAGGGAGTGTTCGCCGTGCTGAAGTGGCGCTGAGAGAGAAAGGGCGCCGCGGGTTGTCGGGACCCCGGCGCGGCGACCGCGCCCACGCGACGCTTGGCGTCGCGTGGGCGTTTTTTTATGCCAAGATGCTTGATTCCCCGGTCGATCGATCAGCGGCCCTCCCCGATTGCGGTGTGACGGCTCACCGCGGGCCGTCTCGGGCTCGTTGAGCCGCGCGACCCGACTTGCTAATCTGGCTAGGTTGGCGCCACGCCTAGGTTTGGCCCGACCGTGCGTCTCACGCCGACCGCAGACGCCGTTTCGTCGACCCCTCAGCCGAAGCATCCCCGCCGGAGCGTCCCATGCCGATCGATTCAGTCACGCGTCGCCGTTTTCTAGCCGCCACCGGCGCGGGCGCCGCGGCGTTGGCCGCCCCCTCGGCGATGGGGGCCACGAGCGTTGACGCCCCGCAGACGAACTCGGCGCTGCGTATCGGCTTTATCGGCGTGGGCGACGACGGCCGCGTGCGGAGCGGAGGTAGCCGCGGCCGCTGCCAGGCGCACATCGACACGGTGACCCACCTGCAGAAAGAGCGGGGCACGGTCGAGGCGGCCTACGTTTGCGACGTGTTCAATCTCTACACGGACAGCTCGCAGTCGAAGATCAAGGAGGCCACCGGCAAGGAGCCGAAGAAGACCGGCGACTACCGCGACATCTTGGCGGACCCGTCGATCGACGCGGTGGTGATCGCCACTCCCGACCACTGGCACGCCCGGCAGACGATCGACGCCCTCGAGGCGGGCAAGCACGTCTACTGCGAGAAGCCGATGACGCACAGCGTGCAAGAGGCGATCGACGTCTACCACGCCTGGAAACGCAGCGGCAAGGTGATGCAGGTCGGCGTGCAGTCGACCTCGCTGCCGGTGTGGGGCAAGGCGAACGAATACATCACCACCGGCCGGCTCGGCAAGGTGCTCGGCTACCAGACCGAGTACTTCCGCAACTCGGACCTCGGCCAGTGGCGTTACTACCCGCTGATCAAGGAGATGACGCCGAAGAACATCGACTGGAACATGTTCCTCGGACGCGAGTTCGACCTGGCGCCCGAGCAGCCGTTCGATCGCGCCCGGTTCGGTCAGTGGCGTTGCTACTGGGACTTCGGCGCCGGCATGTTCACCGACCTGTTCGTGCACCGCACGACTTCGATGCTCAAGGCGACCGGCCTGCGGTTCCCGGGGCGGGTGACCGGCGGCGGGGGGATCTACTTGGAGTACGACGGCCGCGACGTTCCCGACGTGGCGACGGTGGTCGCCGATTTCGAGGAGGGCTGCCAGGGCTTGGTCACCGCCACGATGTGCTCCAACAAGCAGCCCATCAAGCAATTCATCCGCGGGCACTTCGGCAACCTGCTGTTCGGCAACGGCGAGCAGTTCGACGGCTTCGACTTCGTCGCGGAGCGGTCGCCCGTGACGCACGACTCGTCGATCCAAGACCACCGCGTGGAGAGCGGATTGATCCGCAACACCACGTTTGCTCACTTCCAGAACTTCGTTGACGCGGTGGGCGCCGACGATCCCGCCATGGTGAACTGCTCGCCCGAGTTGGGCGCGGCGGCGATGGCGGTCGTTAAACTCGGCTCGATGAGCTACCGCACCGGCAAGGTGTACCACTTCGACAGCGAGTCGATGACCTACGGCGAGGCGGACTCGTCGTGGGCCGAGCGGTGGGAGCAACGCTCCAAGAACCGCGGCGACGCGAGCCACGTGGCCGGCTGGACCGGCGGCGACAAGGGGAGCAAGCTGCTGCCGCCCGAGTACCAGTCGCTCGAAGGGGCGTGGGTCGACGGCAAGGACCCGGCTGCCGGGGCTTGAGCTGCACCGCGGTCAATCTTCGGGATCGCCGGCGCCTCCGCGCGGCGTCGACTGGGCTGGCAGTTCAAAGCACGCCATCTCGGAGCCGTTGCGCAGGTAGAGTCGGCCGCGGTGGACGACCGGGTGGTTCCAGGTCTTTCCGTCGAGAGCCTTAAAGCGTCCCGCGATCTTGAGCGTCTCGGGCGTCGCTTCGATCAGCACGGCCTCGCCGCTGTTCTCGGTCACAGCGATGAGCATGGCGGAATCTTCCACCAGCAGCACCTGGCCGTGGTTGAACTTGGCGTCGCGTTTCACCTTCTTGGGCCATGTCGGCTCGCCGGTGGCCGCGTCGAGGCAGGTGAAAAATGGGCCGTTGAAGCCGTAGATGTGTCCGTCGAACTCGACGTAATCGTTGAAATACGGCTTGAGCTCGCGTGATTCCCACACCGTGGCGGTCGTCCAGTCATCAGCGCTTTGGTCGTCGGCGCCGCGCGTGACGCTCAGCCGGTGAGCACCGTAGCCGTAGCCGGCCGCGAGCACGACGGCGTTGCCATCGACCACCAGCGGCTGGGTGGTGCGCGGGAAATCGCCCATGGCCCATTCGTAGAACCAAAGCCGCCGGCCGGTCGCCACGTCGAGCGATTCGAGGCCTAGATTCGTGGCCATGAGCAACTGTTCAACGCCCCCCAGCGTGGCGAGGTGCACCGAGCAGTAGCCGTGGTAGCCGGCGCCCGCGGTCCAGGCGACTTCGCCGCTGGCGGCGTGATAAGCGACAACCGCCTCATCGGCCACACCCGCGTCATCGGCAGGGGGAGGGTTGCCGGCGTAAACCACCACCAGCCGCGAGCCGTCCGCCGCGTCGACCACCAAGGGTGAGGCCGCAAAGCCCCATTCCGGCGGGCTCTCGACCGCGAGGTCGTCGGTCACGTTGCGGCGCCACTGTTCGCTGCCCGTGGCGGCGTCGAGCTTGCGAACCACACCGGTTCCGCCCGACACATACAGAAAGCCATCGCGAAACTCGGGCGTCGACCGCGGGCCGGGGCCGCCGAGCGGGTCGCTGAACCGGGCCGCGACTCCGGCCGACCAACGCTCGGCGCCGGTAGCCGCATCGTAAGCGACCACGCACTCTAGCTCGCCGCGCTGCTCGTGCGTGTAAAGCCAATCACCGACCAGCGCGACCGAGGACCACGAAGGCCCCACGGGCGTGCGCCAAACCTCGCGGGGCGGCGTGGCCCACTCTGGGGCGATCGTCACGCCAGTGAGGCGGCTGTCGCGGTTCGAGCCACGGAAGCCGGGCCAGTCATCGGCAGCCGCTTCGACGACCGAATCCATGGAGACGTCAGCCGCGCCGTCGCGAACGAGCAACACCTGCTCGCTGGTGGGTGTCCAACGCCAGGCGTACGAGGGCTGCATAAAACCATCGATCCCTTCGTGACGAACGCCGGACCAGAGTCCGAACCCGACGACGATCACGCCAAGGCAGGCGAACCGCAGCAAAGGCCAACCCACGCCAAATGCTTTGCCCAGCGCCATGACAGCCACCAGCGCGGCGGTGAGCATCGGCAAGAAATTGATGTAAACCGCTTGGAAATGCCCCGCCGTGGGGTCGAACAAAAGGAGTTGCCCTAAGGCGAGCGCCCCAACGAGCAGCGCCACACCAATCGTTCGGTCGCGACGCGGCACGCGGCTAAAAAAGAGCCACCAGATCAACAGCAGCAAGAGCCCGCCGATCGCACCCAGCAACATCGGTAGAAAGCCGTTGAGTTCGCCCGGCGTTTGGCGAATCGGCACGGTCAGGGTGAACCACGACACAATCGCGATCAGCACCGCCGGCCAAACCCGCAGCTTCGTCGGCGAGGGGGCGGTCTGCGCATCAGGCTCTTGGTCGGTGGTGGGCTCGGTCATGCTTCGTGCGTCAGCTGGCTGGGAGGATTCGGCGGGAGAAGGCCGTTGATTGTAAGTGGCGAGGGCGACGGCGGCCTAGCTCGGAATGGCCGCTGCGGAGCGGCCGCGTAGGCCCTGGGCTTGATTCCCGCGGCGCGACGAGCGGCGCCGCGTCCTGGTTTCTGAGGCATGTACGCCGCACGCGGTTCTCGCACGCTTGCTTAGCGCTATAATCGCGAGTACCCAGCCCCCACCGCAACACGGACGCCCCACCACGATGACCCTCACCGACGACGCCCGCCCCCGCAACCTCGCCGAACTCCGCAACAGCGGCTGGCGAAGCAAAACGGTCAAACAAGAGATCCACGACAACTTTCTCCGCAAGCTGCAGGCGGGCGAAGAGCTTTACCCCGGCATCGTTGGCTACGACGACACGGTGCTTCCCGAGCTGAACATCGCTCTGCTCGCCCAGCACGACCTGCTTTTCCTTGGCGAGAAGGGCCAGGCGAAGAGCCGGCTGATGCGGCGGCTCATCGATTTCCTCGACGACGCGATCCCGTACCTCGACGACCGCCGCATCCCGCTGCACGACGACCCGGAGCACCCGATCACCAAGCGGGGCAGGGCGATGACCGAGGGCGTTCCGGCCGACGACGTGCCGATCGCCTGGTGGCCGCGTGAGCAACGCTACGTCGAACGCCTCGCCCCCGGAACCAAATTCGCCGACATCATTGGCGAGATCGACCCGGCGAAGCTCGCCGGCGGAGCGAGCATGGGCGCCGAGGAGGCGCTGCACTTCGGCCTCATCCCCCGCATGCACCGCGGATTGTTCGCCATGAACGAGCTTCCCGAGCTCGACGAGCTGGTGCAGGTCGGCCTGTTCAACATCCTCGAAGAACGCGACGTCCAGATCCGCGGCATCCCCGTGAAGTTCGACATCGACGTGATGATCCTCTTCTCGGCCAACCCGGCCACTTACAACCGCAGCGGCAAGGTGATCCCGCAGCTCAAAGACCGCATCGGTTCGGTGATCCACACGCATTACCCCACCGACCGCGAGCTGGGCGTTCAGATCTTGGAGCAGGAAGTTGAGGAGAGGTCGGAGATCGGAGGTCAGAGGCCAGGGCCTGCTGATTCTGACCTCTCGTCTCCGGCATCCGACCTCGCCGTTGTCGTCCCTTATTTCATGAAGGAGCTGATTGAAGAGATTAGCCGGGCGGCGCGCGACAGCAAGTACGTCGACCACGATTCGGGTGTGTCAGCGCGGCTGTCGATCGCCAACTACCGCACGATGATCGCCAGCGCCCGGCACCGGGCCGCCGTGCTGGGCGAGTCGCCCGCCGTGCCGCGCATCTCCGACCTGGGGCACCTCTACGCCAGCTCGCTCGGCAAGCTGGAACTCGACCTGATGGGCTCGCACCAGATGGGCGAGCGGCAGGTGCTCGACGCGGTGATCGCCCAGGCGATCGCCACGGTGTTTGGCGAGTACGTCGAGGAGCACGGCCTGGCCGAGATCGCCGAGGTCTTCAAGCAGGGCGTTAAAATCGAAGTGGGCGACCTGCTGCCCTCCAGCCACTACGCCGAGCTGCTGAAGCGTGTGCCGCCGGCGTGGGACAAGGCGTTCGAGGTGAACGCCTCCGAAGACGCCGCCGTGCGGGCGAGCTGTGTCGAGTTCGTCCTGGCCGGCCTCTATGCCACCGACCGCATCAGCCGCAGCCAGCAACACGGGCGGATCGTTTACGAGACCTGAGCGCCTCCAACGCCACGTCCGTGGCGTCTCCCCGGTTCAATCCCTCCCACATCAAGCCAAGGCTCTCGCAAGATGGACACGCTCACCGCGATCCAAGAACGCCGCTCGATCAAGAAGTACGACCCCGCGTTCGAGATGCCCGAGGCCGACTTCGAGCGGCTGTTCGATCTCGTGCTGCTCTCGCCCACGTCGTTCAACATCCAGAATTGGCGGTTCGTCGTCGTGCGCGACCCCGAGCAGAAAAAGAAGCTGTGCGAGGCGGCGTGGAACCAGCAGCAGGTGGTCGACTCTTGCTTTGCCGTCCTGCTTTGCGGCGACCTGAAGGCTTGGGAGAAGGATCCGCAGCGTTACTGGCGCAACGTGCCCGACGCCGCGCAGGAGCAACTCGTGCCGATGATCAAGAACTTCTACGAGGGCAGGGGGGAGCAGACCCAGCGCGACGAGGTGATGCGTTCGTGCGGCATCGCGGCCCAAACGCTCATGCTCGCCGCCAAGGCCATGGGCTACGACACCTGCCCGATGATCGGCTTCGACGCTCAGCGGGTCGCCGAGCTGATCGCACTGCCCGAGGACCACGTGGTCGGCATGATGGTCGTGGTGGGCAAGTCGATAGCAGATCCGTATCCGCGTGGTGGGCAGCTTGCTAAGAGTGAGGTGGTGCTGACCGATCGGTTCCCCGCTTAAGGATTCGCATGTCGATCCGCTGGCATCTGCGATTCATGGTCGCCGCCGAGATGCTCGGTTTCCTCGCAGCCGAGGGGCTGGTGGTCTACGGTTTCGTGGCCGGGGCGTTTGGCCAATCGTTGGCTTACGCCGCCGTGGCGATGGTTGTGGCGGGGGTCGTTGGCGTGATGGCGCCCCGGCTGCTGTTCCGCAAGCTGATTCCCGCTCGCTGCGACCAAGCCGGTTGCAGCGGCAGGGCGTTGGTCGTCAGCGAGAACCCGATTGTCTACTCCTGCAAGGCATGCGGCAAATCGGTGGAGACCGCGGTGTTCGAGGGCGGCGGTCCTGACCATCACTCCGATCGCGACCGCTTCGGATAGAGCGGTATTCGAATTGTTGTGGACGAGCGGGGAAGCGATTGGCGGCGTGGCGAGGAAGCCGAAGCAGGCAATGCGGTGCATTGTCGATGCAGGCTGACGAAGCCATGACGCCGATCGCGAACCGAGCGTCTACACCAATGAGCAAACCGCTCTAGCCCCTGGCTGCTCAGACCCCTTCCAGCGCGTCGTAAAGCATCCCCGTGTAGAAGCTGAAGAGGCGGAAGATGATCGCGATCATGATCGCCGCCATCGCGAGCCAAACCAGCCCGCCGGCGACGCGGGTGAGAGTCAGGATGGCCGACTGCGCTTCCTCTTCGTAGCGGGCCGAGAGACGGCCCATCGACTCGCAGATCGTGCCGCTCTCCTCGGCAACGGCGATGGCGTCGATCATCTCGATCGGTAAGGTGTCAGTCGCGGCCAACGCCTCGCTGATCGTGGCCCCCTCACGCAGCGAGGCGACTACGGCGTCGGAGTGACGCGTGTAGTAGGCGTTGCCGGTGGCCTGCAGCCACAGCGGCGCCGCCTTGAGCACGTCCATCGCCACGTTGAGCGTCAGGTGCATGGCCCACGCCAAGCGAGCCTGAGCGATCTTCTTCAACGCCGGTCCCACGACCGGAAGCCGGGTGATGAGTTGCTGCGCGGAGCGTGTCCACAGCGCCCCGCGGGCGATGGCCGCCCCCAACAGGGCGCCGATGGCGGCGAGAGTCGACAGCACGAAGGCATAAACGATCAGGCCGCCCGAACCGGTCAGACCGATGCCGAGCAGGTCGAGCGGCTTGCCGTGGATGTCCGTCAACACGCCGCCGATGAGGATCAGCAGCCCGACGATCGCCGCGGCGGCGGTGAGCTGCAGCACCGGCCAGGCGATCTGGCCCAAGAACAGGCGCCGCGTGCGGTGCAGCCCGTCGTAATGCTTGGAGAGCCGGCCGAGGACCTCGGCCAGGGCGCCGGTGTCTTCGCCCACGGCGACCATCTCGCGCATCAGGCGGGGGAACAAATCGGACTGACGATCGAGGCACACCCCGAGCGAGTCGCCCTCGTTCACGCCGTCGCGGATCGCTGCGTAAGCGCGGCCGCGACGGCCGTGGGCCGAATCGGCCTCGCGTTGCCAGATGCGGCGGATGTCGATGCCGGCGTCGATCGAGACCGCCAACCGGTGGCAGAGCTCGGAGAGCGGCTTGCTCGGCATGCGGCGCGGCGGAAGAAGGTAGCTCACGCCGGGGGGCTCATTTCGATCGGCACGTGTTGGCTCGTCCACACGGCGGCTGTTACGGCCGGTCTTCGGAAACACCAACTCGGCTAGTTGTTGCTGAACTTCAGGTTCGTCGCCACGCTGCGACCGAGGGGGTTCTGCAGGAACCGGCGACGGCATTCGCCGCACAGGTCGTAGCGGGCTTGTTGGTAGACCTCTTCGCCGACCTCGGGGTTGTCGACCCCATCGAGCCGCTCGAGGATCTCCTCGATCTCTTGCAGGTGGTCGACCTCTTCGTCGTCGGTTGGCTCGTCGACGTCGAGCGAGGCGTAGCATTCCATCCGCACGACAAACCTGACTTCGCAATCCGGGTCGATCGAACGACCACATCCGTCGCAGGTGAAGTGGATCATGGTTTCTGGCGATCCTTTTTTTGCAATTGGCTGTCCTGAATGCCTGTGACCTGAGCCCGCGGCGAAACCCGGGGGGGATGGTCTGGGGCGTGTGTCGCGGGACCGCCTCGTCCGTGTCCTCTTCCATGTTAGTAAGGCGGCGCGGCGGTGAGCAAGCCTGACCGGGCGACAAAAAACGGTGCGGGCACGGTGCGGGCGTCGACGGCTCACTTTCGACAGTCCGCAACGCGGCTCAACCCCCGAAGCCGGCTTGTGAAGGATCGGTCAGGCCCCCACAAAGAATCGGTTAAGCCTCGCGATAGCCCCCAGACAGATCTGGAACGGCGTTCGCATGGCTAGTAGAATTGAGATATCGGAGGCGCCGCGGGTCCTCTGGGCACACAACGTGCAAGACTCGTGCGACGTCTACGTCACCACGACGAAGGAAGCCTGAGCTCATGTCGATGGCAAGCCACGCGTCTCTCAACGCGAGCGTTCTGGTTCTCAACCGCCAATACATGGCGGTACACGTGGTCGATGTGCGCCGCGCCTTTGCACTTCTCCTGCGCGAGCTGGCCGAGGTTATCCACATCGAGGATGGCCAGTACGCCAACTACGACTTCCACTCGTGGCGCGAGGTCAGCGAGTTGAAAGCCCAGTTCGAGGAACTCGGCGAAGACGACCCCCACGCCGATTGGGTCAGCAGCGTGAACTTCCGCATCCAGGCGCCGCGCGTCTTGCGACTGCTGCACTTCGACCGCGTGCCGAAGCTGCGGGTGCGCCTCAACCGCCGCAACTTGTTCGCCCGCGACGGCAACCGCTGCCAGTACTGCGGCAAATCTTTCGTCACCAGCGAGCTGAGTGTCGACCACGTGGTGCCTAGCTGCCGCGGAGGGCAGACCACCTGGGAGAACGTGGTCTGCTCGTGTGTCCGTTGCAACGTTCGCAAGGGAGGTCGAACTCCCGACGAGGCCGGCATGAAGCTCACCCGCAAGCCGGTCCGCCCGCGTCGCAGCCCGATGCTTTCGGTCAAGCTTGGCAACCCAAAGTACGAGAGCTGGAAGACATTCCTCGACGCGGCCTATTGGTCGGTCGACTTGAAGTGACCCAAGCGAGCTGGGTGTTACCACCCAGCTCGCTTTTTTGTGCGCTCGCGAATTCTTCACCCGGTTGTGGGTAGGCGGGGTTAAACTGCTGGTGCGATTCAGCAACCAGTCTTGTCTGACACTTCACGAGGTCGCCCACGATGCGTTTCTTATTAGCCATGGCTGCATCAATGACGGCCTGTCTTTTGATTTGCCACGATTCGAGAGCCGAGGAGCCGAACGAGACTTTCGGCGACGCCACGCGGTTGGAGAGTGGCCAATTGTCCGTCGAGAGCACGCTGGGGACTGGCCCCGACACGGTGCTCGGTGTGGAGGGGTTGTTTGGCGGCATCGATTACTTCGATGACGACGGCAGCCCGCTGGGGGATGGCCGCGCCTCGGGGCTTTTCGGGGTGCCGACTTCGAGCGGCGAAGTCCAATTCAAAATCTCCGGTTACCCTGACGAAGGTTTCTTCGGGAACCACGGCGAGGCGGGGGGCTACACCGTCTATGTCGATGTGTACGACTTATTTGACGACCTCGTGGACACCTATGAGTACGACGAAACGCTCAATCCGGGCGTCGTGAACAGCTTCTCGGAATTCGGCTCCAATTGGATCAACGGCAGCTTCGATGTCTACATCGACAACACCACCGTTGGCGGTTTCGGCGACGACGTCGACTTCTACCGCTTCACGGGGCTGCCGCCCGGCGCCCGCTTTTCAGCGACCACCTCCGCCGGGGAGGGTGGCGAGCCAGACACGGCTCTCGGCTTGTTCAACGATTCGGGGGAGCTTGTTGGGTTCAACGATGACCTCAGCGAAGAAACCCTGTTTTCTCAACTCGAAGGACGCACCAATGCTTCGGGCGAAGCGGTGCTAGCTGTGACCGGCTACGACGACCTCGATTTCGAAGGCGCCCATGACGAGGGGGGCGGCTACGAGCTTGCGATCGAGATCCTTGGCCCCTCGGGTGACTACAACGACAACGGCGTGGTCGACGCCGCCGACTTTACCGTGTGGCGAGACGGGCTTGAAACCGGCGCCTTTACGCAAGGCGACTACCAAGTGTGGGTCGACTACTTCGGTCAGTCGGTAGCGCCGGCTGCCGTTGCCGCACCGGAGCCGTCTGCCTGCTGCATGGTGCTCAGCGCGATGCTGGCGATGGCGTGCCGCCGGCGTGCTTAGAAATGCCGGTCTGCTCAAACAAAAAAATAGCCCCGGGTCAGCGACCCGGGGCTATTTGCGTTTTTCGATAGACGCCTTCGCCGGATCAGTTGTCGGCGAGCGGCTCTTTCTTCTCGGTGATCACTTCGCAGTCGGGCGCCTTTTCGGCGTTCATCTCGACATAGCTGGTCCATTCCTCGGGGACATTGTCCTCGTGGAAGATCGCCTCGACGGGGCACTCCGGAACGCACGCCTCGCAGTCGATGCACTCGTCCGGATGGATGTAGAGCATCTTGTCGCCCTCGTAGAAGCACTCTACGGGACAAACGACGACGCAGTCGGTGTACTTGCAGTCGAAACAGGGCTGGCAAACGACGTGAGGCATAGCTCCGTGTTCTCCTATTTATCTTTGAGTCGCGGGATCCGTGGCGTGGCGCCGAGAGGCCCGTCTGGCAACGAAGCAATCCCGCAGCGTCTTCTTCCCACAGCGTTTCTTGGGCTGCCGGCCACGCACGGTTGCGCAGCGGCGTCGTCTCTCCATAACATCGGGCGAATCGTAGCGAACCTGTGCCCCGATTCGTCCGTAACGGCGAGAGAACCACTAGAACCCCGGTGGATTCTCTCTCCGCTTGAATCGTAGGAGCGCGACGGAGTGGGTGTCAAGCTGCCCGCTCAGGGTGATGGGGAAAGAACGGCGGAGTTTGACGCCGGGGGTGCGAAACGACCCCATGCGGAATAACACGCACGACCCCACCCGGCAAAGCGGCTTGGACGCGGCACGAATCGGTTGCCAGCCAGTGCGGGCGAATTTACTATGGATTTACGGGGGACGCCTGCGACGCGAAGGATCCGCTAGGCAGCGTACTCGGCTGGGCTCCGATTCGTTTCGGGTGTTGAGACTGTGTCTCTGCATGGCCCGGTTTGCGCTCCGCTCCCACCTGCTTCGGTCCCACCCGCCTCGGCTTATTGTCGAGGCTGCCTCCCGGGCGATTTTGACGTGCCGCTTTCTGAGATCGATCGCAATCTGCTCGAACGCTGCCTGGCGAGCAAACCGCTGGCGTGGGAGGATTTTGTCGATCGATTCATGGGCTTGGTGACGCACGTGATCAACCACGCTGCCGAGACCCGCTCGATCCGCCTCTCGGCGGCCGACCGCGAAGACTTGGCCGCCGAGGTGTTTCTCGCCTTGTTGCAAGACGACTACGCCGCGCTGCGTCGCTTTCGCGGGCTCAGCTCGTTGGCGACCTACATCACGGTGATCGCCCGCCGGGTGGTGGTGCGGCAGCTGGTCAGCACGATCACCAATCCGGCACACGGCGGCGAACAAGCAACCTCAGTCAGTTCGCTCATCGATCCCAGCCGCCGCAGCTCGCCCACGCACCGGGTCAGCGACATGGATCAGGTCCGTCGCTTGCTCACGCGGCTCGACGGCGTGGAGGCTCAGGCGATGCAGATGTTCCACCTCGAAGGTCGCAGCTACGAGGAGATCGGCCACTCGCTCGGCATGCCCGAGAACAGCGTTGGTCCGATGCTAAGTCGGGCCCGCACGAAGTTGCGTCGCCCCGGCGACGACAACCAGCCGGCTGCCTGAGACGGCTCGCTCGGCCCGGCCAGCCCGGTTTAGCGCATCGGCCCAAGGTCGACCCCGCCCACCGGCAAGCGGCTCGGCATCGCTGCCTTGTCCGCCGTGGAGCCTGCATTTGTCCCCCTCGCCGAGAAGGGCGCCGAGATCGGCGTCGCGGCTGTAGGCTGCCCGTAAGCGGAACTGGGCGCCGTGTAAGGCGATGCGGGGGGCGCCGGGGCGTGCGTCGCGTCATACGCAGGCGCTGTATCGTAGGCAGCGCCAGCGGGCGAGGTCGGAGGACTCCAGGCTGGCTGCGACACGCCGTTGGGCGCCGATTGCCCCGAGCCGTACGACGGCGTGGGGCCCGTTCCGTACGGGGCGGGTTGCGACAACGCGCCCGCCATCGCAGGCGCGGCGCCGGTCGCCAGATCGACGACCGGCACGCCATCGAGCGTGGGCAATCGCCAAAGTTCTTCGCCGCCGGCCAACGGGGCGTTCACGCTGATCGGACCGGTGTTGACCGTGATCGCCATGCTCGCCTGCGGGGCGCGGAGCGTCACCTTTTCGGGCAACGACACCTGGGCGATCGGGTCGTAGCGGAACCGCTCGGCCGACACGCTTGCTACGAGCGTTCCCGAGGCGTCGTACACGTGCTGCTCGGTGACCCAGGCGCGTGCGGCGTCGATCACGTAGAGCCGCTCGACCACGCCCGTGGGGCCGCTCACGCGCGACCGCAACTCCACCAAGCCGTTCTCGCGTGGGTGGGGGCCGTCGTAAACGGCGGCCGGATCGAGCGTGACGAGCCCCAACGCGTCGAGCATCATGCGAGGGTCGATCGGCATGCCGGCTTGACCGCCAACGGCGCCGATCTGGTCATGGCGTGCGGTGTAAACGCCCGGCGGTTCGTTCTGACGGGTCCAAAACCAGAAACGCTCTTCGTTGCTGCCGAGATCGACCTGGGGACCGGTCACGGCGGTCACCGCCCGCAGCCGCATCCGCAAAGGCGGCTGGGCGGCGATGCTGCCCGAGAGCAGCGGAACGCCCATCACGCCGGGGACAGTAAAAGCCGCGCTCGGCGCCTGGTAGCTCCGCACGCGTGAGGCGTTCTGGTTGACCGCGGCGATGATCTCGGCCGCCGTGGCCATGGGGGCGATCACCGTCGGCGCTTGGGGGCCGGTGGCGAACGGGTTGCGCATCCGCTGGTTGCAGGTCGCCCCCGAGCAGCAGAACACCACCACCATAGCCGCCGCGGCGGTGCGTGTCGCGCGACGGCGGCGTTGTGGGGCGCTGATCACGCGGCTCCTCTCATCGGCTTCTGATGCGGGGCGTCGACCGGCTCGCCGGCGCCTAGCAGTTCGTCCAGACGCAACTGGATCTCGGCCACACGCTCGGCGCTCGGCGTTCGCACCAACACGTCGTAAGATTCGCCGCGCCGCGGGCAGCTGACGCGCAGCTTCTCGGCGTCGTCGGCGTCTTCTGTGTCTAGCCGGTCGTCGGTCAGCACGGCAAGCGGCGCAGGCTCAACGCGCAGCACCCGCCGTCGCACGAGCAGCAGGCTGAGCACATAACGGGCGTCGGCCTCGTTGGGATCGTCGGCCCACAGATCGAACAGGCCGAGCAGCGTTTCGCTCGGCGCGCTGCGGGGCCCCTCGGCGGCGCCCGGCACGCGGGCCAGCCACCAGCCGATCGACCCGTCGGGCGGCTCTGTCCAAGCGGCTGCCGAGACGTCGCGACGCACGACCTCAGCGTCTTCACGGACCAGCACGGAGTAAAACGCTTCGCCGGGCGCCAGCTCGCGGTCGGTCGCCTCGCAGCGGCGCGAGGGGCGGCGGATTTCAAAGTCGATTGCCATGGGGGCGGATCGTAGAAAAGCACCCGAATCACCGCAAGAGAAACGGCGCCAGCGAATTCGAGAGAAGGAAACGCGGGGGCCGGACGGGCGCACCGGGAGTCGCCGCGTGCCTCCGACTTCCTCTTGCCGAGGCGTTAGAGAGACAGCTAGCAATCGGGCCCGGCTCCGGGGCAGGGAGGGCAGCGACCCCCTCCGCCTTGCCAGCCACTCCCGATGGCGGCTCGATTCAGAATTCAGCTGGCGGTGAAGAACCGAGAGCTCGTCCCGCCGGCGCCGATCTTCAGCCGGATTGGCTTGGCGCATTTCGGGCAGTTGCCGGCGTACGCGTCCTGCTTGTGGTTGCGGTAGACGCGAGCGTAAATGTCGCAGCAAGTGAAGTGGACGCCGACAAACGGGTTTTGGCCCTCGGCGCCATGCGCAGCGCGGCCCGGCGTGGAGCCGCCGCTAGCAAGGTCGAGTTGCGATCCCGGGGTGTCCATGGCGGCGGCTCTGGGCGACGCGTCAGGGCGGGGCAGGGGAGTGGTCAGCGGATACTTTTAGGACGGATGCCTTCAAGACTCCAAGAGCAGATCGGCCCGCGGGGGCGCCACGCTTCAACGCAGGGGCAGGTTTGCGGATTGTGCGGTCTCGGCACTTATCGTCGCCTGCACCCGTCGGTTCGCGAAGGCCGCTGGCCGCCACACTCAATCGAAACTGAGCCAACCGCCGGCCTCGGCCACGGTGACCCCCACGTTGTAGAGCCCGTGGCCGATCATCGCCATCGCGAAGAACGGCATGCCGTGGGCCAGTTCGGGGCGTCGTCGGGTGCGCATCGTTTGGTCCCAGATGCGGATCAGCCCCACACCGGCGATGAACGAGCAGCCCACATGCAGGGCGGTGCAGACGGTCCACCGCCAGGCGCGGAACGCGTCGTTTCCTTCGGGGACGTAGACGAAGATGTAGATCAGGTTCTCGATGACGGCGAACATCGCACCGCCGGCAAAGGCGCAGAGAACGATCTGCCCCATCGACTTGAACAGGTAGGGCTTCTTCTCGACGACCCACAGGGCGACGGCGAGTTTCGTGATCTCTTCCGTGACGGGCGCCACGAGCGCCACGGCGAGCAAGTTGCTCCAGCTCCCGGCGGCGCCGGTCATGCCGCTGGTCAGGGCGCCGATCACCCCCCACGGCCCGGCGGCGAGCGCCACGAGCAGCGTTGCCCAGCACGACTTGGCGAGTGACGTCTCGGCGATCCGCCGCTCGAGCCAACGCGAGTAGGTGAACTCGTCATTTGTGGGCGCCTCGGCGCCGGCCAGCGCGGGCTCGTCCCACACGGTGTGTTCGACCGCCTCGTCCTCGGGCGCCGACTCGCGCTCACGGCGGATGAGTCGCTCGGCTTTGAGCTCGTCGTTCCCCTGGGCGTTGGGACCCGATCCGAAGCCGAACCGATCGCTCAGGTGTGGCTCGTCGTAGACCGAGTGGACCTCGTCGTGGGTGCGTTTGCCCATCGCGTGTGTCGCCTCTTACTGCGGAGGCAGACGCTTGTAAGCCGTCGCCGAGACGAGCATCGCGACGATGACCGACTTCTGCTTGGGGTTCAGAGCGCCGCCGATGTCGGCCGTGATGTAGCGGAAATTGCACGCGGTGTCGTAGCCGTCGGCGGCCGCCTGTTCGACGACCTTCATCTGCGCCTCGCGTCGGGCGCGCTCGAGAAGCGACTTGTAGCTCTTCAATTCGCCGCCGAAGAACTTGCGGATGCCAGACAAAAAGCTCTTCAGGTAATCGGTGGCGACCACCGCCTCGGCGGCGTACATCCGCGGCGTCACGCTCGTGTCGACGGCGCCGGGGTACGACTTGAGTTGGGTGACCAGGAAACCGGCGTGCGCCTGCTCACGCGATTCGAGCCGCCGCAGGTGGCGGCGCTCCATCGCTGTGCCGAAGATCAGGCCCAGGCTGAGGAAGAAGAGCAAGAAGCCGATGTTGATCAGTAACTCGGTCACGCTGCGTTCCGAAAGTGAGTGATGTGGTCGCGTGCAACTCGCCGCGCGCAGAACGCGTTACTCGGCCTGGAGGACCACCGCGGTGCCGTAAGCGTACAACTCGGCGGCCCCGGATGTGACGGCGCTGGTGGTGAAGCGGACGTTGAGAATCGCGTTGGCCCCCAGCTGCGTGGCCTGGGCCATCATCCGCTCGGTCGCCTGGCGGCGCGACTCGGTGAGCAGCTCGGTGTAGCCCGTCAGCTCACCGCCCACGAGGTTCTTGAACGAGGCGGCGATGTCGCGGCCGGCGTGCTTGGCGCGGACGGTGTTGCCCTGCACGAGGCCCTTGATCTCCACGACCTGCTGGCCGGGGACGGTCTCGGTGTTGGTGACGATCATCGCTTCTTCTTGGCGTGTGAGTTAGCGTTAAAAAAAGGATGCCGGCCGGCCCCGCTTAGCCGGCAATGGCGTGATTGTGGGCCAGCGGATCGGCGCACGCAAGCTTGAAATCGCCGGCATGCGAGTAGGCCGTCTGCGCAGGGGGGCGTGGTTTTGTTAAATTGCCCGGCGACTGCTGAGCGTATCTCCCTGTCCCACCGACGCCTCAATCCCTCCTGCGACACGAACGCCATGACCACGGACGGCGCCCCCAACGACCCCGAAAAGCCCGCCTCGCGCAACTTCATCCAGCAGCAGATCGACGCCGACCTGAAGGCCGGCGGCGGCGTCCGGGTCCACACTCGGTTTCCGCCCGAGCCGAATGGCTACCTGCACATCGGCCACGCCAAATCGATCTGCCTGAACTCCGGCCTGGCGAGCGAGTACGCCGAGCTGGCTCAAGGACGCTTCAACCTCCGGTTCGACGACACGAACCCGGCCAAGGAGGAGCAGGAGTACGTCGACGCGATCATGGACGATGTCCGTTGGCTCGGCGCCGACTGGCAGGACCGGCTGTTCTACACGAGCGACTATTTCGAGACGCTCTACGGTTGGGCTGTCGCGCTCATCGAAGCGGGCCACGCCTACGTTTGCGACCTCACGGCCGAGGAGATGCGCGAGCACCGCGGCACGCTCACCGAGCCGGGCAAAGAGAGCCCCTTCCGCACGCGCACCGCGGCGGAGAGCGCCAAGCTCTTCCAGGAGATGAGAGAGGGCAAGCACCCGGACGGCGCCATGACGCTGCGGGCGAAGATCGACATGGCGTCGCCCAACATCAACCTGCGCGACCCGGTCATGTACCGCATCAAACACGCCCATCACCAGCGCAGCGGCGACGCCTGGTCGATCTATCCCTCTTACGACTGGGCCCACGGGCAGAGCGACGCGATCGAGGGGATCACGTACTCGATCTGCACGCTCGAGTTCAACAACCACCGCCCGCTCTACGACTGGTTCCTCGACCGCTTGGCCGAGCTCGAGCTGCTGCCCAAGGGCCGGCCGCGGCAGATCGAGTTCGCCCGGCTCAACCTCACCTACACGGTGATGAGCAAGCGGAAGCTGTTGCAGCTCGTGCAGGAGAAGCACGTCGCCGGCTGGGACGACCCCCGTATGCCGACGATCCGCGGCCTGCGCCGGCGTGGGTACACGGGCGAGTCGATCCGGGCGTTCTGCGAACGGATCGGCGTGGCCAAGCAGAACAGCATGATCGACTTGGTTTGGCTCGAAGACGCGTTGCGCGAGGAGCTCAACGAGTCGGCGCCGCGGCGGATGGCGGTCCTCAGGCCCCTGAAGGTAACGCTCACCGGCCCCGGCGGCGCAGCCCTTGAAGCCCCCGGCGGGGTGGTCAAGGAATGCAAGCTCGCCAACCATCCGCAGAAACCCGAGTTGGGCGAGCGTACCATCGTGCTCGGCACGGAGCTCTATGTCGAAGCGGACGACTTTATGGAAGACGCCCCCGGCAAGTTCTTCCGCCTCAAACCGGGGGGCGCCGTGCGGCTGCGCGGGGCGGGTGTGGTGGTGTGCGACGAGGTGATCAAAGACGCCACGGGCGCCGTGGTCGAGCTGCGTTGCTCGTTCGACCCCGACACGAACGCCAAGCCCACGGGCAAGAAGGTGAAGGGGACCATCCATTGGGTCCCAGCCGGCACGGCCGTGGACGCCGAGGTGCGGCTCTACGATCACCTTTTCCGGGTGGAGAACCCCGACAAGGCGGAAGAGGGAAAAACCTTCCTCGACCACCTGAACCCCGATTCGCTTGAGACCCTCACCGCCAAAGTTGAGCCCGCACTGGCCGACGCCGAACCGGGCGAGCGGCTGCAGTTCGAGCGGCTCGGCTACTTTTATGTCGACCCCAAGGACTCGGCGCCCGGCGCCCCGGTCTTCAACCGGGCGGTCACGCTGCGTGACACCTGGGGAAAAACTCAGAAGGGGTAGCGCCCGTCCCACGGCAGGCGGGAGTTGCGGTTGGTCGGCTTGGGTAAGGGGGGTCGTTGTTCCGCCCTGTAGGCTTCGGGTTGCGCGGTCCGAGTCGGTCACGCGGCTCGACGCGCTCGGCATCCAGGGCCGCGGCCGAGAAGCGACTGCATTTCGAGCAGCCCAGCGAACGATGGGGACGATAAGTCCACGCGCCCGCCAGATGAGCAGGGCGCCTCCCGTTCCGGTCGTCGCCCGAGGCCACCTATGCGCGTCACGATTCTCAATGCGGCTTTCGCCGTGCTAGTTGCCGGCGCGGCTTCGCTGGCTACTGCCCAAGATTGCTGGGAGCCCAATCGTTGTGAATGCGGCTGGTACGCCGGGGTCGAGTACCTGCTGCTGAAGCCCGACACGCACCGTCAAGGTTTCGACGGATTCTTCTACGAGGGCGCCCCGGGAGCGGCCTTGGCCGAAGGTTCTTACAGCAACGAGTTGCAGGGGGGCCTCCGGTTTGAAGCGGGCCACGTCGATTGCTGCGGTCGCGGCGCACGCGGCCGCTACTTCGCTTACGACAACACACTCGACTACACGGGCGAGTGGGACGGTGGTGTCCCGGTGGCGTTGCTCGGGCCGGTGACAGTGGACATCGACGTGGTCGATCTCGAGCTGACCAAGAGTGTCCGGCGTGGCGACTGGGAGCTGCAAGGCGCCGCCGGAGCCCGGTATGGCAAGTTGCAGATCACGGATCCCAGCGGCATGTTCGCGGGGCTTGCCGCGGCGGTCTTCGGCGGAGCGACCGGGGTCGATTACGAAGGGGTCGGCCCGACGGTCGCCCTCGAACTGGGCCGTCGGCTGGGGGACTCGGGCACGAAGCTCGTCGGCCGCGGCCGCATGGGTCTGCTCTTTGGCGACGCGGTGGTCGACTCGGCCTTTCTCGCGGGCGGTCGGGCGAGGTTTGACGACGAGTTCACCCAGGTCTGGGAGTTCCAACTCGGCGTGGAGACCAAACGGGCTCTCGCCGGTCATCGCGTTGACCTGGGCGCCTACTGGGAGACGCAGTACTGGGACAGCGAGTCGGGCGTGCTCGACGACTTCCGGCTGCACGGCGTGGCGCTCAAAGCGGGCCTGAGCTACTGAGCGTCGGCCGACCAAATGGTGTTCTCCGCAACACTCGCGCGGCTCGCCCCTGAGCCGAATCTGGTCGGCGTCCGCACGCTATTGCGCGCCGATCCGTATTGAACCCGTCGCCGAGTGTGCGACAATGTGGTGAGCGCTGACGGGTGTCACGCTCACGCGACGATCCGCACCGCCTGGCTCTACCCCCTCGCTGACAACACCGTGCAAGGCCGCCCCCGACAATTCGACAAGGACGAGGCGCTCGAAGCGGCGATGCGCGTCTTCTGGGACCGTGGCTTCCACGGCGCCACCTGCGGCGAATTGCTCTCCGAGATGGGCATCAACGCCGGCAGCATGTACGCCGCCTTCGGCGACAAGGAGAGCCTGTTCGCTCAAGCGATGCGGCTCTACGTCGATGAGGTGACGACCAGGACCGGCGACATTCTTTCCAAGCCGGGCAGCCCGCTGCAGAACGTTCGCGACCTGGTGGGCGTGTGGCGGCAGAAGTTCACCGAGCCCGGCAACCGCGGCTGCCTGATCTGCTTGGCGCTGGTCAACGGCGAGGGCGCCGATTGCGAAGCGGTTTGCATCGCCCGCTCGGCCCGCGACTCGCTCACCAAGCGGCTCGAGCAGTGTTTCCGCGAGGCGGGCGAGCAGGGCGAACTGCCCGAGGGGCTCGACCCGTTGGGCGCAGCGTTGTTCTTCGCCAACATGCTGCAGGGCCTTTCCGTGATGGCCCGCAACGGGGCCAAGCCCCGTGATCTGCGCGCGGTGGTCGATACCTCGCTGCGGCTGCTGGACTGAAGCCCCGCAGTCCGATTGGATCCTCCGGCCGCCTGTCTCAGCGGCGCCTGCGCCCCAGCGTCGCAATCGCCGCCCCGGCTATCAGAGCGAGGGTGGTTGGCTCCGGCACGCCGAAGTTCGCCACCCAGGCGTCGTAGTCCGCCATGTCGACAACGCCGAGACTGGACCCCGATTCGTCGCCGTTGCCTTGGAGGGCCGAGTTGTCGCCCCCCAGGTTGTCGCGCCACACCGTGAAGTCGGCGGCGTCGACCACGCCGTTGTTGTTGTAATCGCCCAGCAGCGTCGGTTCGGCGGGCTCAACGACCGACCAGCCAAGGTCCTTCAGCGCGGCGACATCAACGTTCGTCAGCTCGAATCGGTCGACCGACGAGGAGAAGTTGGCGATCGGCTCCATGAGCAAGTCTTGAGGCTGGCCCGACCCCACCGTGCCCAGGTAAACCGGGTCGCCCAGCGGGAAGATATTCGAGTCGTAAGCGCTGTCGAGCCAGTGGGCGTTGTTCGATGCCTGGAGGTTCAAAGAGGCGAGCGTCGCGCCGTTGTCGGCGTTGTAGGCCGCCAATGCGTTGGCGCCGTAATAGGATGACCCCGAGGTCAAACTGTCCCATTCGTGCCAGCTGCCGGCGCTCAGCCCCAGGGCGTGGCCGACTTCGTGCAACGCGATGCTGTAGAAGTCGGTCGAGCCGAACGGGGCGACGGTATCCAAATCGAAGTGCCAGGTGCTACTTGTATCGAACGTGATCGCCCCACCCCACAAGGGGAGGTTCGAGGGGCTGCCCGAGGAGCGGAATCCTCGGTTGAGGTGGGAATCGGGGTCATCAAACACGTTGCTGAAATTGAGCCCCGTGCCGGTGCCACCCGAACCCGCAACGCCCAGCGAACGACCTCCGGCGTAGAGGATCCACTCGTCCTCGCCGATCGACCACGACCCGCGGTACTCATCAGCCGCGTCATTGCTGGCGACGTAGAGGCTATCGCTCGACAGGCTGGCGGCGCTGCTGATCTGGAAATTGCTTCCGGTGGCTGGGTTCGTGAAGCCGATTCGGGCGTCGTCGTTGTCGTCCTGGAAGTTGACCGCCGAGAGTGACGTGGTGATCACACGGCTGAAACGGTCGGCCACCGCCTGCATCGCTTCGCGTTTCTCAGCAGTGTCGAAGAAGCCGTTCGTGTCGTAGCGGTAGTCGACCGAAATATCGATCGCCCGGGCCGTATCGCCAGCGAGGGCCAATAGCAGAGCCATCGCAACAGACGACCGAAGACAACGATGAGTCCAGCACGCCATGGATACGCCTCTTGGATCGGAGTGTGCTGTCACGAAGGACAAGGCCGCCGTCAACCACGAATTGGCCGACGCCAGCAGGGCAGGGGGGCGGGATGAGCCACTGGACTGGGCAGAGAGAGACCGCCCAGGAGCAGCTAAAAGAGTAGCAGAACGCCCGGGGGGCACAAGTTTGAGAGCCCTTTTGTCGGCGCGGCGGCAGTATCAGTTTTGTGTGGCCGGCGGCGGGACTTCGCCCCCCAAGTGGCGGCGCAAGTAGGTCGCCCGCTGGATGTTGCGGTCCGACGAGTCGAGCTCGATCCCGGCGAGTTTCTGCAGGTGGGCCGGCTGAGTGTGAACAAAGAGTTTATTCACGGTGGGGATCTGAACATCACCGATGAGTCCCAGGTTCACTCCCATCCGCACGCTCGAGAGCAGGTGCAGGGTCTCCTCGGAGCTGATCGTCTGTGCGGTGCGCAAAATGCCATACGCCCGGCTCACACGGTCGTGCAGTGTTTCCTGGCTCTCGCGGATGAGGTACTCGCGCGCCTGCCGCTCGTAGGCC
Organism: Pseudobythopirellula maris; assembly: GCF_007859945.1. GTDB lineage: Bacteria > Planctomycetota > Planctomycetia > Pirellulales > Lacipirellulaceae > Pseudobythopirellula > Pseudobythopirellula maris. Next base: position 388,622 of record NZ_SJPQ01000004.1, read on the forward strand.
AGCAGCACCGGCACGATGTCGGCCACCTTGCCGGTGAGCTCCTGCTCGCTCATGCCGAGCGTGATCTGGTTCGAGATTTGGTAGAAGTCGCCCATCGCCTGCGATCCCTCGCCGTAGAGGCCGCGCACCGCGAGGTTGATCTTCTGCAGGCTGCGGAAGACCTTGTCGATCTGCCGCGTGATCACCAGCGCCGGCAGGTGAAGCATCACGCTCACCCTGAGGCCGGTGCCGGTGTTCGTGGGGCAGGCCGTCAGGTAGCCGAGCTTGTCGCTGAAGGCGTAGTTGACCTGCTGCTCGAAGAGGTCGTCGATCTGGTTGATCTGCTCCCAGGCCGACTCGAGATCGAGGCCCGAGTGCATCACCTGGATGCGCAGGTGGTCCTCTTCGTTGATCATGACACTCGACTGCTCGCCGCCATCGATCAGCACGCCACGGGCGCCCTCGCTCTCGGCGTGCTCGCGGCTGATGAGGTGGCGTTCGACCAGGAACTGGCGGTCGATCTCTTCGAGTTGGTCGACGTCGAGGTAGTGAACCTCGTGCGGCAGCAGGCCGGCGGCGCGAACGGCCTCGATCTTGGCGTGCAAGATCTGCTCGATCTGCGCGCGGTCTTGCTCACTCGCCTTCGAGATGAAAGGGAAATCGGCCAGGTTGCGAGCCAGGCGGATGCGGCTGCTAATGACGATGTCGGACTCGGGGCCCGAGCCCCGCAGCCACTCGCCACAGCTGTTCGCCAACTCGGCGAGGTCGATATCCATAAAAGGCGCCGTTCGTCCGGAGTAGCAGTCACAAAGTAGGGGGATGATCGTGGCAACCAAGCCAAGCCTCAATGGCCCACGCCGTTCTTACCGAAAGAAGGTCATGGCGCCATTCTTGGCGAACACGCCTCCAGGCGGGCAGACCGTCACTGGTCGTTCTTGTTCTCTTCGATCGCGGCGATCTCGTCACGCAGCTTCGAGGCCTGTTCGTAATCCTCGCGGGCGACCGCCTCCTTCATCTCCCGGCGGAGCCTGATCAGCTGGGTCCGCTCGCTCGTGTCATGACCGCCGTGCTTGGGGGCCTTGCCCACGTGACGCGTCTCGCCGTGGATGTTGGCCAGCAGGGGTCCGATCTCGTCGGCGAAGAACGTGTAATCGTGCGGGCAACCGAGGCGGCCCTGCTTGCGGAATTCCAAGTAGTTGATGCCGCACACCGGGCAGACTCTCTCGTCGAGCCGCGCCAGCTCCTCGGCCGTCTCGCCCACGGCGAGCTGCTGGGCCAGCAGGCCCGCCATGGCGGGGAGCACCTCGTCGGCCTCTTCCACCGCCGGGGCGAGGAACGCCTGGGCGCAATCCTCGCACAGATGAACCTCCTTGGGAGTCCCGTCCACCAGGTCGGTGATATGGAACGTGGCCGGCTTGTCGCACTTTTGACACTTCATAAGTAAGCTCGACGCCGGAGCGGACCGCGAAAGAGGGCAGGGGGGTAGAGGACTCTCGTGAGAGCAATTATCTCGTGAGAAGTCGTGGCCGTGGTAAACGGATTGTGGAAAACAGGCGGCAAAACACCGAAAAAAGGGGAACGCAGACTCGCTCCCCGCGTGTCGAGGCTGCCGAGCTACGGGGCTTGCGAACCTTGGGCGTCGCCGTGCAGTCTCGTCCAAGACAACGCGCCGTTGTAGGAGAAGCCTCTCCCGCTGGTCCGAATCGGATTCTATAAGGGCCTCAGGGGGTGTCAAGGCGAGCGGCCGCCGCCCATGACGTCCGTAAAACATTTACCCGCAACGAGATAGCGAGTCCGCCGCGCTGCGTTGTGGCCCTTCCACGCTGCTGCTAGAGTGGGCCGCGCACCCGCGCCAAATCCCCCATTACCCCACCGCCCTCGACACTTTGCCCCGCCGCCCACTGCCATGGCCCACAGCCCCACGCTCGCCAAACTCAAGCAATTGGCCGCCGATGCCGACTATGTGCCGGTTTGCCGCCGATTGGTGAGCGATTCGCTCACGCCGGTCTCGGCGTTCCACGCCCTCGACGCCCGCTCGCCCGGCGGGCCGGCGTGCCTGTTCGAGAGCGTCATCGGCGGCGAGAAAGTCGGCCGCTACAGCTTCCTGGCGACCGAGCCGTACCGCCTGCTCGAGGCCCGTCGCGACGAGGTGACCGTCACCGACTTCACCCCCGCCGGGCCGCGGCGGGAGACCTTCGCGAGCGACAACCCGCTCGAAACGCTCCGCGAGAAGGTCGCCGAGGTGCGGGTCGCCAAGATCCCCGGCCTGCCGCCGTTCTTCGGCGGCGCGGTGGGCTACGCCGGCTACGACACGGTGCGTTACGTCGAGAACCTGCCGGACGCGCCCGAAGACGACCGCGAGTTGCCCGACCTGGCGTTCGCGTTCTTCGACCACATGCTCGTGTTCGACAACGTGCAGAAAACACTCACCGTGATCGCGCTCGCGAACACGACCGACGGCGCCGACCTCGACAAGGATTACCAAGAGGCGTGTGAGCGGGTCGACTCGCTGGTCGACGCACTCACCTCGCGCGAGGCGGCCTTGCCGCCGAGCGACATCGACACCGGCGGCGACGCCGAGGTCGACTACACGGCCAACTTCACCAAAGCCGAGTACGAGACGGCCGTTGAGAAGTGTGTGGAGTACATCCGCGCGGGCGACATTTTCCAGGTGGTGCTGAGCCAACGCCTCGCCGCGCCGATGCCGGGCGACCCGTTCGAGCTTTATCGCACGCTGCGCGTGGTGAACCCGAGCCCGTTCATGTTCTTCGTCCGCACGCCCGACTGCACGCTGGTCGGCAGCTCACCGGAGATCATGGTCCGCGTGGTCGATGGCAAGGTGACCGTCCGGCCGCTGGCCGGCACGCGTCCGCGCGGCGTTACTGATGAAGAGGACAAGGCGCTCGGCGAGGAACTGCTGGCCGATCCCAAGGAGCGGGCCGAGCACGTGATGCTCGTCGACCTGGGCCGCAACGACGTCGGCCGCGTGGCGCAGTACGGCTCGGTCGAGCTATCGGACGTGATGGTGATCGAGCGTTACAGCCACGTGATGCACATCACGTCGAACGTCACCGGCCAGCTGCAGGAGGGACTCGACGCGTTCGACGCCCTGGCGGCCTGCTTGCCGGCGGGCACCGTGAGCGGCGCCCCCAAGGTCCGCGCGATGGAGATCATCGACGAGCTCGAGCCGCACCGCCGTGGGCCGTACGCCGGGGCGGTGGGCTACATCGATTTCGCCGGCCAGATGGACACCTGCATCGCGCTCCGCACCGTGGTGGTGCAAGACGGCGTGGCCTACGTGCAGGCGGGCGCGGGCATCGTGGCCGACAGCGTCCCGGCGAGCGAGTACCAGGAGACGCTCAACAAGGCGAAGGGCATGCTCAAGGCGATCGAGATCACCCGCCGCCGTCTTGGCGACTGAACCCCCCTCCTGCCACCCCCGAGCGTTTGATGCGAAGCGTGATCCAGCGTGTTTCTCGGGCCAGTGTCGTCGTCGAGGGCGAAACGGTCGGCGCGATCGGCCCGGGGCTGATGGTGCTGCTGGGCGTTGGCCACGGCGACGGGCCGGACCAAGTCCGCTGGATGGCCGACAAACTCGTCGGCCTACGGATCTTCGACGACGCCGAGGGGAAGATGAACCTGGCGCTCGGCGACACCGGCGGCGCCATGCTCGTGGTCAGCCAGTTCACCCTGTGGGGCGACTGCCGCAAGGGCCGCCGGCCGAGCTTCGTCAACGCGGCCCCGCCGGAAGAAGCCGAGCGTCTCTACGAGGAATTTGTCGAGGCGGTGAAGGGCAGGGGGGTCGAGGTCGCCACGGGCCGATTCCGCACGCACATGGAAGTGAGCATCGTAAACGACGGGCCGGTGACGCTGGTCGTCGAGTCGCCGACTGCGTGATCATGCGCGGTCCCGCGCAAAGAACAGCCAGTCGGTTTCGACCGAATCGATCAGCTCGTTCTCGAAACGGATCGGCTCGACCCGCACCTCGTCGAAGACCTCGCGTAGCGCGTCGACAAACGGCGAGCTCTCGGCGTACGACCAGACGCCCAAGACGCCGTGGGGCGCCAGCCGCCGCTTGGCCTGGCGGAGACCCTCTACCGTGTAGAACCGCCGGTTGGGCGTGTCGGCCTCGGCGTCGAGCGGCAGCCGGTCGTCGGGCGAGTGGTCGATGTCGATGAGCACCAGGTCGAACGCCTCGTCTGGGGGGCCTTCCTCGCCGAGCAGGCGGGCGAAGGCGTCTCCCTGCGAGACCGCCAGCCGCGCTTCGGCGTTGAGTTCCTCAGAAAGCGGAACGAGCCCCTCCCGCAGCCAGCCGATGACTTGCGGCAGGTACTCGACAACCTCGACCGAGGCGACGCACGTGTGCTCGAGCGCCGCACGGGCTGTGTAACCAAGCCCCAGGCCGCCGACGAGCACCGACAATCCCTGGTTGTGATCGTCCCCGCCGCTGTGCATCTCGACCGCCACATCGGCGAGCGCCCGCTCGCTGGCCGTGTTGTGACTGCTCATTAAAAACTCGTGATTGAGCGTCACCTCGGTCACGACGAGCCCGGGCTGCGACAGGCTCGACCAACGCCTCAGGCAGAGCAGCCCCAGCGGGCTCTCTTCGTAGGCGAGTACCTTGAACTTGGGGGGGCGGTCGGACATCGCGATTCCTGAGCGGAGCGAGAATAAAACAGGGCACACAGTGCAGGGCAGGGCGACCCCCACCCTAACGAACCCCACCCGCCGGCGGGAGTCTGGTGGATAGCTCTACCCAAACGGGCCCGGGCCAAACAGAATAGCCCCCATGCCCGACACACCCCCCGTTGCCGATACCAACCGCGAACTGCAGTGGCAAAGCCGTTGCCTGATGGTGCTCACCGTGCTGGCGATCGCCTACGCGCTACACGTGCTCAGCGGCGTGCTCATCCCGTTCGTTTTGGCGCTCTTCTTCACGGTCGGGCTCACCCCGCTGCTGGACCTGATCGAGCGGCGCCTGAACGCCTCGCGGTTCGTGGCCGTGACGATCTCGTTCCTGCTGAGCATCGTGCTGCTCACGCTCTTGAGCCTGGCGATCGGCTCGTCGGTCAATTCGCTCGCCCAAGACGACAAGTACCAAGAGAGCGTGATCGCCACCGGCAAGACACTCGTCGGCGTGGCCAAACGCTACAACCTGATTGCGATGGTCGACGACGACCAATCCGTGGTCAAGAAGATGGTGGCCGACGGCTCGGATTCGAGCGCATCGGACGAATCCGAAGGCGGGGCGACTTCCGAGGATGGTTCGCAAGCGACCGATTCGGCTGGCCCAGAGCAAGGGCAGGACCTGCAGGCGGTCGGCGAGCAGGCCGCCGAATCATCGGCGCCCATGAAACAATTGCTCGAAGGGCTACGTGATACGACACAAGAAATGCAAAAGTGGCTGTTAGGCGAGATGCTCGGCCTGTTCAGCACGCTGTCGATGGTGCTGCTCTACATGTTCTTCATGCTGCTCGGCGCCAGCGGCGGGGTGCGACCGACCGAGGGGGTGTGGCCGACCGTCGAGGACAAGCTGCGCGAGTACGTCGTGCTGAAGAGTTTCATCTCCGTTGTTACCGGCGTGTCGGTCTGGCTGGTGATGATCTTCTTCGGCGTGCCTCTGGCGATGGTGATGGGGCTGCTGACGTTCCTGCTGAACTTCATCCCCAACTTCGGCCCACTCATCACTTGCGTCTTGCCACTGCCGGTCATCTGGATGATGCCCACGCCGGTCGAGGGCGAGACGATCGGCATGACGCTGCTGGGCAAGGCGATCGCCAGCGTGCTCGTTTGTGGCGTGCAGCTAATCGGTGGCAACGTCATCGAGCCGAAGATGATGGGCGACTCGTTCGAGTTGCACCCGATCACGGTGCTGCTCGCCTTGGTGCTGTGGGGCGCCATCTGGGGATTCGTCGGCATGCTCTTGGCCGTGCCGATCACCGCCGCGATCAAGATCCTCTTAGACCGCGTCGACCGCACACGGGCGATCGCCCAGGTGATGGCCGGCGACCTGGAAGCGATTCGCGTGGGGTAGGGCGGTTAGCGAATGATCCGCCAGCGCTCTGGCGGCCAGTAAACGTGCGTGGCCACGCCAACGATGTGGGAGGAGGGGACCGCGAAGGGGGGGCGCCCCGGCGCGCCCTCGCTCCACAGGCGTGAGTCGAACGCCTCGCTGGAGAAGTCGCCGAGCATGAAATACTCTCCCTCGCCCAAGCTCGCAGGGTTGTCCTCGTCTCCCCACATGACGCCGCGGAAGCCTGAGATCTTGGTCACGTACTCAAGACCCTCCAGGTCGTCCGGTGGGTCCAGACGCTTCCCGTCGGCCCACACGGCGCCATCTTTGATCGTGATGGTCTCGCCCGGCATACCAACCAGCCGTTTGACGAAAAATGTCGCCGGGTTACTTGGCGGTCGAAAAACCACCATATCCCAACGACTCGGTCGCAGGTATTTCGCGAAAAAGACACGATCCGAACGCCCCTCGGTCAGGGCGGCGTACGACTGCGTCACATGGAATTGGTCGCAGATGATTTTTACCGGACGGCGCCGTCGTGACCTGTCGCCGAACAACGAGCCGTAGGCGGGGGCCCCACACACGGGGCAGTCTTGCCATGAGTGCTCGCCGAGCAAGGTCGGCGCCATCGAGTTTGTGCTCGGCGTGAACCCTTCGAAGAAATACGGCTTAGAAACCAAGAGAACGAACAAGACGGTGACGATTGGCGCCAGGATAGGAAGCGAGCTAGCGATGGCTGACTTAAGCCAACCCAGCCGAAAAAATTTCGCAATCACTAGCCATTGTGCGAGTATCGAAATTGCGTAGCCAATCAATAGACCTGCTGGGTAACTCAATGCCCCAGGCCCTGGGGTGATTTCCCAAACGGCGTTGACGGCCAAGTTCAGCAGCAGCACAAGCAGGGCCGCTTTGAATAAACGCCCCACGGTGATCCGCTCGGCCCCAACCCAGGACAAGCCGAAACGCAATCCTGCGAACCAGAGAAAAATCTGAAGCGCCAGAAGTCCGACGAGCATGACGACGAGGACGGCCGTTGTCATAAGATTTCTATTGGTGGTACGGTACGAAGCCGCCCGAGTCACCGCGATTCGGAGCGAAGCCGCCCCCCGTCGACACGGGGTATCCGGCCGGTGCAGTGTACACCGGCGGCGCGTTCGTCGTGGCGGGCGCCACGGCGCCAAAGGCAGAGTCGCGAGACGCTTTGTACGCAGGCGCATCGCCGGCGACCACCCGATCGCCGACCGGTCCCGCCGAGTCGCCCAGCTGCGCCACACGGTCCTTCACTTCGCGCACCTTGCCGGCGAGCTCCGGGTTGCGCAGCTCGAGGCGGCCGATCACGGCCGGCTCCATCAAGATCGCCGCCGTCACGACGGCCAGCTTGGCGTAGCAGGAGAAATTGGCCCACGGCTTCTTCCCCCAGAACTTCACCGCCGTGCCAAACGACTTCTTGAACTTGGGCAGCACGCCGCGCGTGTCGACGCTGTAAACCTCGTCGAGCACCAGATGGCTGAGCGAACCCAGGCCGACCGCGGCAGCCTTGTAGTAGCGCACGAAAATGTCGTTCGACCCGCTGATCAAGAACGCCAGGCCGGCGAAGATCAGCACCGCCGGGATGCTGTGCCACATGCCGCGGTGCACGCTCCAGCGACCGATCAGGTCGGCCGCCAGGAAGCGGATGCCGAAATAGAGCGCCGCGCCGACGAGGATCATCTGGTCGTGGCCCAGGTCGAACTGCTTGAAGCGGTCGATCATGAGCATCGGCACGATGGCCGCGGCGAAGCCGAGCGCCTCGCGCCGCGGCACGCCGGAGTCGCTGTCGACATCGGGCAGCATGCCAGAGACGCCGCACAGCCCGCCCGCCACGAGCGACGTGGTCAGGTCAAAGCCGACCGCGGTGCCGGCCGCGGCGAAGCCGCAGCCGCACACGCTGCTGAACGTGACGTGGGTCTTGAAGTCGGCCAACGAAGTGTCTCGCAGCGCGGATGGGTTTAGGCAGCGTGGCTGCCGGGCAGGTTCGCGCGAACTGTAGAAAGTTTGGGAAGACGAGGAAAGCCCGCCGCCAGAATGAAAATGAGCCGGGGGCTTACGCCTCCCAACTCCATATGGCTCTCGTGCGGCCAGTCCGCTCGGTGCTAGCACTCGACGTTTCTTGCGTTGTGCTGGCGGTTGCTATTCGCCCCGCTGTGGTCGGCCGATATAGTGCGTCGCTTGTTCGACGAAGCGTCGGAAAAGAACCCCGCGCGCCCCCCTGCCTTTCGCACCATTGCCATGCAGACCTACGACCTGTTGATGATCGCCGTGCTGGTCGGCATGACGCTGTACGGCTACTCCAAGGGAATGGCCTGGCAGCTGGCTTACTTCGCGTCGTTCATCGTTAGCTATTTCGTCGCGATCCGGTTCGCCGACCGCGTGGCGCCCCACCTGACGTTCGTCGGCCCGCCGACCAACAAGTTTGTCGCCATCCTGCTGATCTACGCCGCCACGTCGCTGGTCATCTGGCTCGCGTTCCGAGTCGTCGACAAGGCGATCGACCGCGTGCGGATGGAGGGCTTCGACCACCAGATGGGCGGCATCATCGGATTCGGCCGTGGCGTGCTATGGTGCGTCGCGCTGACGTTCTTCGCGCTCACACTGCCCGTGCTCCCCGACGCCCAGAAGCAAGGGATCATCGGCTCCAAGTCGGGCCGCTACATCGCCCAACTGCTCGACAAGAGCGAGTCGATCGTCCCGCCCGAGGTGCACCAGGTGATCGGGCCCTACCTGATGCGTCTGGAGACGGAATTGAACCAGGGCGGGGGGGCGCCGCAGCAGCAAAACCCGTACGCCGCGCCGGCCGGCCCAACGCAGCCGTGGGGCCAGCAGCCGACGGCGCCGAGTTGGCCGCAGACGAATTTCAACCAGTCGAACATCAACCAACCGACCAACAATCAGTACGGAGAGGCCCAGCCTAATAACGGTTTCGCATCGCAGCCGAGCGGTTGGCCCACGCCGTCGCAGCCCTCGGGTGGTCAGCCGACATCGGCGTGGCCGACGCCGAGCCAAGGAGGCGCAGCGCAACCCTCGAACGCCACGCCCGCGCAGCCGGCGTCGTGGCCTCAATGGCCGCCGCAATAACCTCGCCATGAGGCGATAGCGACGTCAGCATGCTCGGCGTGCTGATCGCGGCAGGGGCCCCAAACCCGGCAAAAAACCGCCCAAAACGAACATAACAGAGAAAATGCGGCAACCCGTACACCCCCACTAATGGGGTATGCCTTGAGACCAGGCAGATTGTGCAGTTGATACAACCGCACGGACGGATTACATTGCCGCTCAGTCATCGAAGCTCATCCCTTCGAGGGCTCATCGGGCCGGCAGCTCCAACTGCGCGGCCCTCTTTTCGTTACGACCGGTAATATTCTCCCGGTTCGGCAGGTTGTCAATACCGATTTCCAGCTTGTTGTCTTTTAAAAAAACCTTACGCTAGCACCTTCTACCTTAAGTGTTTGAGTATTGCATTCGGACCTTTGCGTTAAGTGCCCTCGGAGCGAATTACCTATCTTGAACGTTTCTGGCACCAGAAATTGCTTTTGCAATCTCAAGAGCTGTCAGAAGTATTTGAGGGTCAACGTCCTTAGCATCTTGTTCAATGAATGTTGATCCTTTATCGATGTTCCAATGTTGGAACGCCTCCTTTACTTCAGACCATTCAGCCTTGTCACCGAAAGCATCTAGATAGAACTCCCCAAATGATATCGCGTGTATACGATCGGAATTCCGTAGCGACTCTACCATAAACGCCTTGCCTAGTAAGAACGCAAATCGTGACAGAGCTCCTAGAACACCTATAACCAGCACCGTGACAAGTCCTACTTGAACCAACGATTCCCATGAGGGTTGCTTGTCCTGTAGCATTATCGCTCGCCATACCCCATATGCGACGCCCCCCACCAAGGAAAGTAGCGCCACTCCGTACCATGCATAGGAGAGCCTTCTGTAAACATGCTCCCGATCCTTGAGGTTTGCCAAGGATTTTTGCACGTATTCGCCAGTGGACCTTTCTACCTTTTCCTGGACTTCACGCCGTTCCTCTTCCTTTGCGATCTTGATATTATCGTAGGCATCCAGCACGTTATCTATGGCGTCAGCTGTTGCCCTGTAGCCCTCTTTGGTGCGGCTTTTAAGGTGCAGAATCCTCATCCCAGCAATAGCATCTGGTATCGGCACGGATAATGACGTGGCAACGGGTATCAATAGTGGGACGCCTCGAGTCCTGTAGGAGATCGCCGCCTCCCTCACTCCTTTCATAAGTTCAGAGGACCTTGGGGATTCGTCCGAGAGAAGCAGTACTACTGCGTCAATATCGGAGTATGGTAAATTAACTTTCGCTCCCTTCAAGTGAAGGGGGAATTGAAATGGGTTAATCGCGTTGCCAAGGCCGAATAACATCTCTTGACCGGAATTCATCTCTTGACCGAGAGTCATCACATGGCCTTTGTCTCCAAGTGGCTCTAAAAGATTTTGTATGATCGGAGAGTCTTCTTTTGCGTATAAGAGTAGTAGCCTAGACACCTTATGTCTCCTGCTCTGAGGTCTTGTGGCTGCGTTCGAGGGCCGGGGTGATAATCCAGACCCAGGTTGGTCTTCCCCCGATCTATGTACCAGTCGCTATGCTCTTAGTACGATGCGTTGGGCCAGTAACTCGTAAGACAGTCCCTGACCGATATACGGTACTGCGATTGTACTTATACCGTAGTGCCTGCTATTACATCCTGTAATTCTAGTAGTTTTTACGTATTCTTGCTGTAAAGCATATGAGAAACGTCTTCGCAGAACTGCTTCTGGGATTCTGGAGGCTCCTGTGCCATCTGCTTCTACTGATCTTCGGAGGCAGCGCGAAGTCCCGCAAGGCGAGCAATAACAGCCCTGCAAGTCCACCGTACGTCTCTTGCGATTCGCTGCTGTCTCCAGCAGAAATGAATCTCTACGGCTCATTATGCAAAGTTAGTAAGCCGCTTGTCATATTCGTCAAGGTACGACTCGCCGACCTGGCTGAAACTCCTTCAGGGTGCGAAGGTCGGCAGGGTTGGTTGAATCGCGTAACCTCAAAGCATGTCGACTTCGTTCTCTGTGATCCGAACACCTTGCGTGTACGAATGGCGATCGAGCTCGACGACGCATCGCACAGGAGAAAGTCGCGGATGGAGCGCGACGCCTTTGTCGACTCAGTGTTCGAGCAGATCGGAATTCCGCTTGTTCACATCAAAGCCGCCAGGAGCTACGACGTGCGTGAGTTGCACACCACGTTGTGCGAGGCGCTCAAATTGTCGTCGGCCAAGGGCCTCGATTAATGAATGCTTGGCGATGGATCGATGAGCGCGTGGAATAGCAGATTCCGCAAGGGGCAAGTCACTTCTGTGAATTCTTCCGATTATGGGATCTTTTCACAATGTCAGCAAAAAGCACTTGTACTGCTACATCGACGTATTCGAGTCTCGGTTTAACAGCCAAGTATAACCCCACACATTCCGGGGCGCGATGCGGGAACTGATAGCTTGAAATAGTTGGAATACAAGAGGCTTATTGAGGATGACTAAGCATGACAATAATCTGATTCAGGTTTGCCTCCCAGCGACTGAGTAGTGTCCATTTCTGCTGAGATTCGTATTTGTCCTCACCGCGTAGATGTTTTGGCCACACTATTGCCAGCCCCAAAGCCATGTTAGAGTCAAGCAAGACAAGCTGATCTTGCGTGAAATTCTCTCTCGCGAATGAGGTAAACTCTAGCTTCATCTTTTCCCATTTGTCATTCTCCAGGATGCCTTCATTCGCTAGGCGATATTTCTCTCGCTTGATGCGTTGGCTCCATGTTGCACAAGCTAGCCTCAACTCGGCCCTTTTTTTACGATCCTCCGCAGCTATAGTAAGCGTCTCTTGTAGTGATTCCAATTTCTCTATTGTTTCTTCGCGAGACGCTAGCTCGCGCTGGCTGGCCTCGTACTTCTTTTGCCATTCATCGCGTGAATTCTCCGCGCCAATTCTCTCGTTTGTTATCCTGCGAATGGTTACTGCATCTTCAGGCGACCCGGAGCCCAGTTTAGACTGCATTGCTTCAACCATATGCCCATACACCACAAAAGCAGTAAATCCAACTACGACTACAAAGGAGCACAGCACCATAATCAGTGGGCGAAAGTCCCTTTTGTTTTCTCCTTGGCTCGATAACTGGACTTTGCTTCTGGGAGCCAACACTTCTAGGAGCTGATGCGATACGTAGGGCCACGCGCACCCACCACACATGAGCGTCCAAACCACCATCATCAGCCACCACCAAGCCCCCGTAATCACTACCTGTCCCTCCGAGGAGAACAAGTAGAAAAACCCAGGGGACAGCACGAGGGCGACAAGACCCATGCTGAAATCTTTTGCTTTTCTATCCATCCGCCCATCATATCACCCCATGCGTCAAAGTGATGGAGTGGACACGCGTACAGTGGTTTGCAGCCAGATCGACTATCGCTCTAGAGCCATAATCGCAAGCCACAGAAATACTTAGTTGTTACGACGAACGAGAGTTGCAAACCACGTTGTCTAAGACGCTCGTGTTATCGTCGTCGGCTAAGAGCCTCGATTGATACTCGGCGATCGCCCGATGAGCGGGCTGCATCACGGAGCCAGGCAGGGGGCGATAACGGACCTCGCCCCAACCCGCACGCTCGTCAGGGGCGCCTACGCCGATGCGTTCGAGCGCGGCCAGGTCGCCGTACTTCAGCCGCTCGGCTTCGATGCGGTCCTTCCAGTCTTCCGGGAGGGTGGTCGACTGGAGGTCTGCGATCATGGCCGCCCTGGCGTCGATCTCGTCTTCGAAGCTGATGCCGGGCAGTAGAGCGATGAAGCGGAGGTAGGCGTAGATCGCCCGATCACGGTTCTCCCGCTGTGTGAGCGGGACAGGTTCGCGTCTGGCTCGTGCGACTTCTACGCGTCCCATGAGGGAGCCTTCCCAATCGACCGCCTCGGCGGCTCGTTGCACGAGCTCCCAGAGTGGGTGCGTGCCGAGCTTGTGGCGGTTCTTCCTGTCGACGTAGGCGCCCGACGCCGGACGCTCGGTGAGGCGGTAGCCCTTGGATTGTAGATCGCGGACGATTGTGGGCAATGCGGCGACCAGGCCTTCGACGGTCTCGGTCCCTTCGTATTTCTCCCGCGCCCACCTGCCGCCGATCTGCCACTCGATGCGGTCGATCGTGTCTGTCTCGACGCCGAGCCTCTCCTGCAGTTGCTCGAGCTTGCGGAGTCGCTCGCCTTCTCGCTTGACGACCGCTTTGAGCTGAGCCGTCTTCTCGTAGCAACGCATGAGGACCTTGTCGGCGCCGGACTTCTTACCGGCGTAGAAAGAGAGGCCGCGGCCGTGGTCGTACTGCTGCTCCCCCTTGATGTAGCCCGCCCGGTGACCGCCCGTGTGCAGAGCGAACAGCGGACGGGTGATCGGTTTCGCAAAATCGATCGCCGCGTCGATGCGTCCGATCCTCTCGCCGCGTGGTGTGACGCCGATCTGCTCGAGCACGGACTTTGCCGAGTTGATCGAAGGCACGGGGCTGCGAAGACGGATCGAGGACTCGGCGTGACACTCCCACTTAGCGACGGCGCCGCCAGGCGTGTGCACGGCTGGCAGGAAGAGTTGGAAATCGGCCGAGTCGAGCCGATAGGGAAACTCCTGCTTGACGCCGAAGCCGGTCAGCTTCGAGCCGATACCGTACGGGGCGACGGTGCACGTGGCGCCGAGGAACTGCACCTGCGGCCAATCTTGCCGCCTGGTTGCATTGTCGGCTTGCTTGCGGAGGTCTTCGAGCCAGGGCACGATTTCCGCTTCGTAGCGGCCTGAGATCTCGCCCAGGATGTAGGCTTCGCAGCCGTCGACCCCACCCCCCGAACGTGTTGGTTTTACGGCATTGCCTCCAATGTTATCCCTGTGGGGCGGGCTGGCGCCCGCCCCGCGCGGGGACCCTCCCGCTTTGGGTCGCGGGTCCCCCCCACGCGGGGCGGGCGCCAGGTCATTGTTGGATTGCTTGGGCATGGTTCGCCCCTTGCCTCCATCGAGAAAGTCGCAGGCCCCGTGTTAGGCGGGAGCGCATCGGCTCGCGCCGTGTCAGCGGTGGAAAACGAGGGGGCCCTGAGCCGCCGAATCGCTGCCCCGTGCGTCGCGGCGGGCTGCCGTTGAGGGATACCAACCGGGCTCGACTGGAGCGGGTCTGGGAGCCACAGGGGGCTTTGCCTGGGCCGGTCCCTTGCTTTGCCGATTCGGCGGCTCCCCCTCGTTTCCACGCGCTGACACTGCCGGTCCGAGGCTTCTGGGGCGTGTTGGCTTGCGGTGTGGGCCTGCGACTGGTCCGCCGATGCGGTAGCACTGCAACCAGACCTGCAGCACTTGAAACGCGGCCGTTTGATCGTGGCCGGTGGCGAGGCCCAGCTCGCGGCGGTCCTGGAGGCGATCCTTGGCCAGCGTGCCGAGCAGGTAGACGCCGCCGGCCTGGACGATCGAGGTTGTGACGAACGATTCCTCACCGGTCACCGGGGCCTCGCCGTTGACCAGCTCTTTGATGTCGCTCATCGCGAGATCGAGGTCGATCTTTGCGGAGCGTTCGCCGGTTTCGCGTAGCGTCAGCTCGACTTGCACGCCGGTCTGCACGTAGTCGTATCCCTCAGTGGTCACCGTGCCTTCGGGCGAGGTCGAGCGGCGGGGCAGGGGGACCCGGTCGCCCTGGACGAAGCGGCTCGTTTCGCCGTCGCTCACTAGGAACATCGGGGCCGCAGAGATCCCGACATCGTCGCGCGTGTAGGCTACCTGCAAGATGGCGTCGAGCGACGCGGCCAACTGCCAACTGGCTCCGGCGCCCCCGGCCGCTGACCCCGCTGCGAACGCCAGTCCCGCCTTGGCCGCCGGCTCGAGGTTCACGCCGAGCTGGTCCGCGGCCGACGTCGAGTAGCTGACCAGGTGCAGTTGCACGACCCAGACCGGCGACTCGGCCGACTCGACCATGTCGAGCATCTCAGCGACGCGCGTAAGCACCTCGACCGTGTCGCCCACGACCACCAGGCCGTCGGTGAAACTCGCCGCCCGACCCTCGGAGGAGGCGAACACCGTGAGCGCTTCGTTGACCTGCTCTTTAGTCAGGCGACGCACGCGACGGACGAGGATGCCGCGGTCTTGAGGTCGGAGCGACCCGACGAAGTAGAGGTCGCCCTTGAGCCTCACATCGGCGTCGATCCTTCGCGCCGCAAACGCGAGGACGTCGTCGACCGGTTGCTGGTCGACCTCCATCGTGATCGTTTTGTATTCGAGGCTCTGCTCGACAACGATTGAGACATCGGCCTTATCGGCCAGCAGCCTGCAGAACGCTCCGAAGTCCATCCCGTCCGCCGAGATCGTGACGAGCTTCCTTGGCGCTGCCATCTCCTTTTGGCTGGCCTCTGTTGGGAGCCACTGTTGGTAGACGCTGGGGAACTTCGGTTGGCTGTTCGGCACTGAAGGCCTCATCAGCATTCCCCGCTGAGGCGTCCGACAGCCCAGCACGCCCGACGCCCACAGTGAGACGCACGCCATTAGAAAGGTGGACACAGCGGCATTGCCGATTAACCCTGACGACCTTCTCGCCTTCGAATGGTCCCTCATAAATCTCGTCGCCTTCCTTGTAAGAAGCCCCCCCTTTGAACCAGACCGTATCGCCATCGATGGCGACGATCGTCTCGCGCTTCGAGAGCTTCTCCGCTTGCTCACGTAGCTTCTTCGTTTCCCTCGTTTGCTCGAGGAAGTCTTTCTGCATGTGCCGCATCTCTTCGAGCATCACGCTGCGCTCAGGTTCCGGCATGGCGGAGATCGCCGCCGCCAGCTCGTCGGCCGTTGGCCTGGCCGCCTCGTTGAAGTTTCGCTTCGATTCACGTGTGAACGGGTCGTCGTGACGGACCACGCTGGGCAACTCGCCGGGCTCAGGAGGCTTGACCGTTTCGGTCGCGTCGCTATTCCGATTGGCTCCAGCGACGGCCGACAGACGCGAAATCCAGGTCTTGAGCAAGATATTCATGCCGCCGCCGAGCGTAACCCAGCCGACGGTCGCCGTGAGCGCGCCGGCTAGGGCGAGCTTGTGCCAGTGAGACCAGAGGAACCACGACCAAACGGGCCAGGTCGTAACGCCGTCGAGCTTCGTGGGGAGCAGGGCAGGGCGTTGCTCGAATTGTCGTTCGACCTTTGAGCCCGCCGCCCCTTTGCCGGTCCCGCCGCCGGCCGCTTCGTAGGAGCGGTAGAGCTTGAAGCCGTCAGGCTCGAGCGGGATCGTTTCGACGTGCTGCTCAGCGAGCTTGCCCTTAACGCGTCGGTACTCAGTGATCGCCACCTTGGCGCGGTACTCGCGAGTAAAAGACGCGATCAGCTCGTACCAGTAGAGCATCGGGATGCGGAGGATCGGGTCGCGGCGCCGCTCGGCGTTCGTCAGCTCGTATCGCAGCTCTGAGTGAACCGAGATCGGCTTGCCGACTTTCGATTCGTCTTGGGTGACAAAGACCAGGCGGCGCCATCCTTCGTGCCGACACTCGCCGAGCCACTTGGTCCAGCGGACATGGGTTTTGCTCGTGTCGCGACGGCAGAACCGGTGGCATTCGTCGAGAATGAAATCGTTTCCGTCGGCGAGGTTCTTCTCGACAAGCGACCATGGCCCCGTCGACTGATCTTCCCAGGCGCCGAGGTCATACGGCGCGAGCAAGATAATGCGGTTGCGGAACTCTTCCGCGGGGCGGCCCGTTCGGCGCTCGCACTCGTCCGCGATCACGTCCACTTCTAACGGGAGATTCGTGATGATCTTCGGCCCACCGCTGCCAACCAGGCGTGCAAGGATGTCTTGGGCCGTGATGTAGCTCTTGCCGGAGCCAGGTGGGCCGCAGACAAACGAAATTGAGAAGCTTTGATGCGTGTCTTTGAGCATGCTTTACCTCGTTCACCACAAGTACGGGACCAGGCGGTAGTTGACGCGCTCCGCGTACCGCCGCCACGAAGGTTGCTCACGCAAGAACTGCTCTTCGATAAGGATCACGCCGACCGCTGCGGCTGTCATCACAACAAGCCCGGCGATGTTCCACGCGAGAGGGTTCACCAGCGTGACGCCGACACGTGCGAGCAAGCCCGAAAGCATTCCCGGGTGTCGAATGAAGGCGTAGGGGCCGCGGTCGCAGAGCTTCTTGTACGTCGAAACGCCGACCGTCTCGCGGTCCCAAAGAACGATGACGAACCAGACGCGCAAAGCGAGCAGGGCGATAAGCATTGGCTCCATCGCCGCCGAAGGAGTCGCCACCGGAATAACGACGTAGCCGGCTGAGTAGAGCAGGGGGACGCCCCAGCCGACGGCCCTTCGATCGATCTTGGGCGCCGAGAGCGCGTTCTCGGCCGAAAGAAGACCGGTGAGGGCTTCGAGGACGGCGTAAGCAGCCGTCGCGTAACTGCCGCCGATGCTGAACATGTAGAGCAGGGCCCACATGCTCGCGATGGTTCGAAACATCGACAGCGCAAAGCAGCCCAAGCGTGTAGCATCCATGCTAACCACCTGCAAACGGGATGTGTCGGAGTATGATCTTGATTGGCACGCTCAGGAGGTAGAACGTCCAATAGGCCGCAAGCAGCGCGAGGCCCTCGTTGACGGGGAACCAATGGTTCGCCGTGTTGAGCGAAGCGGAAACGTAGATAGGCACCGCGGGAAAACTGATCGCCGGCATGCCGACCAGGTCCAGGAGGTTTTGCACCATCCCCCACGTGTTGCCCCAGAACCACATGAGCGTGTCGGCAATGACGCTGGCCCCGCCAGTGAGCAAGAACCGTATCGAGTCCAAAATCGCCTGGAACATCAGAGATTCCTTATCAGGGCCGAGCAGTTGATCGCGAACCGGAACCAGACGTACAGCAGAGCGAACGCACGTACGCCGGTTCGCAAATACGCGAGGTAAGAGCTAACAGCGGCTTGCGTTGATCCAAAGATGTAGAGGGCAGGGGAGTTCTCCAGCACGCCGGTAAAGGCGAAATCAAATGAGTTGTCGCCTGGCACCGGAACAGTCAACACGTTGATGTTGCTTGCCCCCGTGTCGATCTCAGGCAGGCTCCAATTGACTGCCGGAGTATCGAGGTAGTCCGGCTGATCTCTGACCGGAGGAGCAGCGTCGACTCCAGTGGGCGGGTCGACTTCCAAGCCCTCAGTCGCTTCGAGCAACTCCTCGAGCTTCTCGCATATGTCGCATCCTTCCTCTTCGCCTACCGCGGTGGCCTGGCCAGCGGTAACGAAAAGCAGCATGAGCAGGAATGCGATGTTTTTGGCGCTCATAGTTCGTAGACGAGTTTGGTGCAGCCGGTCGCGAACCGGTACCACGCATAGATGAGGATCATTGACCTGAAACCGTTCTGAAGGTTGACCAGGTCAGGAGCCACACCGGGGATGACGTCGGTAAGGTTTGAGTTCAGTAGGTCTGCGGTCCCGTGGCGAACCGAATAGTTCGATTGCCCCGGGATCTTTACCGGGAACGTGAAGCCGTCGACTGACACGCCACCTTGCACTGTTGGCAGCTCCCAGCTTGGCGTGGGAGGCTGCAGGGAAGGCGCCGATCTGACTTCCGGCAGAATGTCGTATCCGCTGGGGCCGCCCGGCTGCAGGCCCTCAACTTTGAGGATTAACTCATTGAGCAGAGGGCAGGGGTCGCAGCACGACGAGCAATCGCCGTCGACGTTGCATTTGTGGCAAGGATTCTCTTCGCAGCACTCGGGCCAGCTGGAAGAGCCTGGCTCGCACGTAGGGAAGACGGTTTGGCACTCGCCTATTTCGATATTACACTCGTGGCAATCGTTCTCTTCGCAGCACTCAGGCCAATCGGGTGACTGTGAATTGCATTCCTCCTCGTCGAAGTCGCATTCTGGCCACGCGGGGTTGCACACGTGATCGAGACAGCAAGTGGGAGTGTAGGCGTCGGAACACTCTGACCAACACTTGTAGCACGGCGGCTTCTTCTTGTGCTTGTTGGGCGTGTTGATATCACCATTGCACATCAACAGGCGTGCAAAGGTGTACGTTTCGCCGTCGGTTGTGCTGTTCTCCCACCAGACGTTCGGATGCGGGATAAATGGGCTGCCACGCCAATCGTTCTCGAAAACGCCCGAGAAGCGGTGTCTCGTAAAGATACTGGCGCCCTCGAAATCATCGTCGGGAAGGTCGCCTGCAGGCGAAGGATCGCAGTCGAACATATAGGAAGTGTTGTCGAGCTTGACGCCGTTGAAGTAGAGGCGGCCTGCGCCGTAATTGGGATAGTACATCCCGGCGTTCTCTTCGATCGTCGTGAGGCCGCAAGTATGAAAGACCTCGCCGTCCGGGGCTCCCGTTCCTACTATCTTCACGTCGCCATTAGCGTATGTGAGTTTGAGCCAGAGATGCACGCCGGTCTCGGGTGCGGGTCGGTCGTCGGGCTCCCAAGTTTCCCACCGCCGCAAGCAGCCCGAGCAAGAGCCGCACTCGCCATCGTACGGGCCTGATGCGACGGCTAGCTGGGCTGTCAGTAGTAACGTAGCTAGGAGTAGGAAACGATGAAGCATCACCAAATGTCCCGGTGGTTCTTGATGAAGAACAAGACTCGTAGCGAGACGGCGCCTGCTGCCCAGCCGGCTGTGACGGCTAGGACTTGCAGGATAAAGAGAGCCTGGACTCTAAATGTCTCCCAGGAGGACGTTTCGGTGTCTGCGATCGTGAGGAGGTTACTGACGTACGAGACCAGTGCGGCTGCTTGTGTTTCGTTCATGTCCCTGCCAGAGCTGTTAAAGCGGAGCGACCGAGAGTTGTTGGGACTACTCGGCCGCCCCTGTCGGAATCACGTGCCTAGGCGGCGTCGATCAGAAGCCGCTACGAGCCCAACGCAGGCCCTTGCGGATCAACAAGAACGCGAAGAACGCCGCCACGATCACCGAGACGATCGAGCCAAGCTCGGTCACGGTCTCGGTCACCATCCCCGCCACGTCGACGCCGGTCGTCGGGAGCAACGGATCGGTCGCGAAGGCGGGAGTCGCAACCGCGGCCACCATGGCGAGGCTGCAAAGGAGTTGAAGAACGATCTTTTTGTAGTGAGAGAACATCGGGATAACCTTGATAACGAGAATAAAAACGCTTTTGAGGGAACGCCCCTCGATCAACCATGGCGGCCACCAATCAGTTGAGCCCAGTTGCCGGCCTTCGTTAGCCAAAGGACGTAGCCGACAACGAAATGAAAGATGAAGGAGGCCCACCAGATACCCGCGAAGTACGCGAACGGTGAAGCCTCAGAGAGTTCAGGCATGGGAATGGCCCCCCCTACCCGAAAAGCATTCAAAAACCCGATGGCCCGCCGGCAGATGTGGTGACCTGCGGGACATCGGGACGCCGGAGAGGCACCGGGCATGATCTAAAGACCGGCGAGGCGTGGAATGGAACACGCCCCACCGGCTCCGCCCCCTTGGCTTCCTTGCAGCATCCTTGCTACGCGGAGGCAGCAGACGCCGACTTCCGTGCCGACGATTCGACGGGAGTAACCTGGATATCCTGGAGCTTGTAGCCGCCCGTTTTGATCGGGTCGAGCTTCGCTCGAATCTTGATCTCTTGATCCATGAAGCCCGTGAGACGCTCGAACTCTTCGCGGGAGTCGCAGCTGATCCACATCGTGGACCCGAGACACATGAGCTGGACGCGGTAGACGTGACCGTCGCCGCCGTCGAAGTCCATTTTGCTTGTGACCCAGCCTTGGGCGTGAGCGGTGAGACCTTGAGGGACCATGAATAGCATTCCTTTTGCGTGCAGTTGGGATCCATCGAAAAGAGGGCCGGGCAGATGGCTGCCGAAGAATCGGGCAAACCGTACACCGGTAGAGCGGTGTACACCTGGGGCATTTCATGCTGTTTCGCGGCGGCTACAGACGCCCAAAACGAACATAACAGAGATTATCGGACGTTATTCGGTGGGAGCTCAGGCGGCGAGGCATCGCGACACAACGGCGTGGATCCCCTGCTGCCCCGCGGTGAGTGTCAGCGTGATCACGAGCCAGCCACTGGCAAGCAGCCAAGGCGATCGGTCGCGTCGCAGGACGCCGGCAAGCTCGCCGAAGGGCGCGCGACAGGCGGCGTAGCCGGCCGCGGCGATCGCAGCGCCCAGCGCAACAAGGATTGCGGCTGGCCAACCGAGCGCGATCAATTGGCCGGAGTCGGTCCAACGCAGCCCGACGCCCGCCGCTAGATACACGCCGCCGGCGAGCAGGCAGAAACCGGCGCCAAGCCTCAAGACGGCCCCGATCTCCAGCCGCTTGATCCGCCACGCCGGACGCGTGAATTGCGGCGCGATCCAGCCGCTCAGGAATCCGGCCCACAGCACGAACCCAGGAGACGGGTTGTGGCTCAGCAGCGTGTGCGGCAATCGGCCCGGTCTCAATTCGACCGACGCGATGTCGCCACCGGAGACCACGGCCGCCGCAACGTGCCCCAGCTCGTGCGTCACGAGCGCCGCGACGACGATCGACCAAACAATCGAGAGCACGACGAAGGCGAGGGCGGCGAATCTCGGGGCTTGGCGGAAGCGGTTCAACATCGCGTGCGAGCGCCTCGCAAGTCGTCGACGGGGACCGGCCTTACGAAGCCGTTTCGTGCTCCGCCGTTCCAGCGGAATCCAAGAACTCGCCGATGCGGCGGAACTTGTCGTAGCGTTCGGCCAGCAGTTGCTCCTTGGGCAGCTCGGCCAGGTCGCGGAGCTGCTTGGAGAGGTACATCTTCAGCCGGCCCGCCATCTGGTAGTGGTCGCGGTGGGCGCCGCCGATCGGCTCCTCGATCACGTCGTCGATCGCGCCGAGCTGCTTGAGGTGGCGCGACGTGAACCGCAGCGCCCGGGCGGCGTTCGCGGCGAAGTCGTGGCTCTTCCAGAGGATCCCCGCGCAGCCCTCGGGGCTGATGACCGAGTAGTAGGCGTGCTCCAGCACCGCGACGCGGTCGCCCACGCCGATGCCGAGCGCGCCGCCCGAGCCACCCTCGCCGATCACCACGCAGATGATCGGCGTCCCCAGCCGCGACATCTCGAGCATGCTCTGGGCGATCACCTGCGCCTGGCCGCGCTCCTCGGCGCCGATGCCGGGGTACGCGCCGGGCGTGTCGATCAGGCAGACGATCGGCAGGCCGTACTTGGCCGCCATCTTCATCTTGAGCATCGCCTTGCGGTAGCCCTCCGGGTGGGCGCAGCCGAAGTAGCACTCGGTCCGCTCCTTGAAGGTCTTGCCCTTGTGGTGCCCGACGAGCATCACCTTGCGGCCGTCGATCTTGGCGTAGCCGGTGCGGAGCGCGCGGTCGTCGCCGAAGAACTTGTCGCCGTGCAGCTCGACAAACTCGTCGAACACCAACTCGGCGTAGTCGGTGAACTTCGGCCGGTCTTGCAGCCGGGCCACACGCACCGTGTCCCACGGGTCGAGGTCCGAGTAAAGCGACTTGGTCACGTCGACCAGCTCACGCTTGAGCGAGCGGATCTGGTCACGCTGCTCGGGCGACTTGTCGACGAGCGCCTCGAGCGAACGGAGGCGGTCTTCGAGGTCGTGGATCGGACGCTCGAACTCGAGCAGCTGGGTGGCGCTGGACATAGAGGGCTCAGGTATAAATTAGAAACCACGAAGTAACGAAGGAACAAAGAATCACGCGGCGGAGACGCTCCGTTTGACGCTGATTGCTTCTCCCGTCGTTGCTTTGTTCCTTCGTGGTTTGATTAAGTAAAATGGATGGGGCGACTGGTTCGTGCTAGCTCTCTTTGCTCTCTTGCTCGCCCTCGAGTTCGGGCTCTGGCTTCTTGGGCGGCATGTAGAAGATCGGCTCGGCCTTGATCTTCATCATCACCTCCTTCATGGTCGACGGGCGGTCCTTCCGCTCCTTGGCCAAGAGCTGGTTCTGCACGTACGCGGCGAACTGCGGGTGGATGTTCGGGTCGGCCACCGTGAGCGTCGGCGGCTTGGCTTTGAGGTGCCGCTGCAACAGCTCGTTCGGGCTGTTGGCCGTGAACGGCACCTTGCCGGCGAGCAGCTCGTGGACCATGCAGCCAAAGCTGTAGATGTCGTCGCGCGGGTCGACCCCCTGCCCCCGGATCTGCTCGGGCGCCATGTAGCTGTAGGTGCCCTGCACCTTCGCCTTGCCGCCGAATAGCTTGCCGAGCCCGCCGGTCTGCTTGGCGGCGATCGTGAAGTCGATCAGCCGCACCTCGTTCTCATCGTTGACGAGGTAGTTGTCCGGCTTGATGTCGCGGTGGACCCAGCCCTTCTCGTGCATGTGGGCGAGCCCCGCCGCCGCGTTCGTGAGCAGCTCCTTCACCCGCCACTGCAGCGCCTTCACGTTCGCCGTGATCTGCTGCTTGAGGTTCGGCGTCTTGAAGTACTCCATCAACAGGTAGGCGCCGGTCTTGGTCGAGCCGAACTCGTACGTCTTGATCACGGCCGGGTGCTCGAGCGCCTTGCCGACCTCGTACTCGTGCTTGAGCTCCGCCACGGCTTGCCGCGAATACTTCTGCCCCTTGGGCAGGTATTTCACCGCGAACAAATCGGTGCCCGACATCGGCCGCACGGCCCAGATCTCGTAGAGCGCGCCCGCCCGGATGAGGTGGTACATCCGGTATTCGCCGATGATCTCGTCGCTCGCCGCCACACGCCGCTCCGCTCGCTGGGAGGCGTTGGGACGCCCCGTTCCGCTCGTGTTGGTTCCGATCCTATTGCCGCTACAACAGTTACAGTTTATCTGGAGACCGCCGACGCCGGAAGAGCGACGCCCGCAGCCGCAGTCCGGTGGGTTTCCGGACATCGACACAGGGGATGCGGTGAAATCGTGTGGAATAGCCGCTGCCCAGCGGAGATTGGCCCACTGGGCCTAATACTCCACGCTTACGAGCACCAACCCGTGGGCCGGCGCCGTCGGGCCGGCTTGGGCCCGGTCGCGGGAGGCGAGCACCTCGGCGACCCACTCCACCGGCCGGGCGCCGCGGCCGACCTCGACCAGCGTGCCGGCGATCGTGCGGACCATGTTGTAGAGGAAGCCGTCGCCCGTGACGGTGATGTCGACCCGGTCGCCCTCGCGCCTCACTTCGCAGCCCAGCACCGTGCGGACGGTGCTCGAACGCTCGGAACCGACCGACTCGAACGCGGCGAAGTCGTGGCGGCCCAACAGGATCGCCCCCCCCTGCCCCATCGCCGTCTCGTCGAGCCGCGCCGACGGCGCGTGCCACACCCGGCCACGGTCGAACAGCGGCCGGGTGCGGCTGTTGTGGACCTGGTAGCGGTAGGTCTTGCGCAGTGCGTCGTGCGTGGCGTGGAAGCCTTCGGGCGCCCGCTCAACCGTGAGCACCACCACGTCCTCGGGCAGCTTCGCGTTGAGCGCCTGCTGCAAGCGGCCCTCCTCGAGAGTAGAAGACGTGGACAACCCGACGACCTGCCCCAGGGCGTGGACACCGGCGTCGGTGCGGCCGCTGGCCGTGACGCGGACCGTCTCGCCGGTGATCTCGCGCCAGGCGCGCTCGACGGCGTCCTGCACCGTCGGCCGCCCGGGCTGCGTTTGCCAGCCGGCGAAGCGGGCGCCGTCGTAGGCGACCGTGAGCTTGAGCCAGCGGGCGGGCTCGAGGGCTGGATCGCTCACCGTAGTTTGAGTTCCGTGAGGAGCCGGTCGAGCGCCGCTGATTCTCCGAGCGTCTTGGAGTCGTTTACCGCTTGGGTTAGGGCTCGTGAATTGACAAAGTCGAAGCTCTTGCTGTTGGTGGATTCAGCGTAACTGCGGCTCTCATCGAGGAGTAAGATCGACACCACCCCCTCCGCCAGCAGCCAGATCTCTGGTACTCCGAGCGCGGCGTAGATGCCTAAGCGGTCCACCGATCGGCTGGTCACATCGACCTCGATCACGAGGTCGGGCGCGGGGTGTTTGGTGAGGTCCAGTTCCTCGACGCCGCGCATTACCTTTTCATTCGCGATCCAGTAGCAGGCATCGGGCTCGACACCCTTTTCAAGGTCGTCGCGCCGATGGGTTGTTGAGCCGCCTCCTTCAATGGCGACCCCACGCAGCAGGCGGATCGAGTGGATCAAGCCAACAAGGAGGTCGATCCCTCGTTCATGCGGATGGCCTGGGCTCATCTCGATCTCCATCAGGCCACGGTCGTAAGAAACGAACACGCGTTCATCACCAACCCCTGCAAGAAACCGCTCGTAGGTCTGCCAGCTCACGCCTTCAAGTACGAGGCCCGATCCTGTTAGCCCTGAAAGGACTTGGTCGGGAGCGTCGACGGTCGCCATGACATCGCTCCTTGGGGTTCTCAATACAGTCGCTTACACCGTCGCGCCGCGCTCGACGAGCAGCTCGGCGATCTGCACCGCATTGGTCGCCGCGCCCTTGCGCAGGTTGTCGCTCACGCACCAGAAC
Organism: Pseudobythopirellula maris; assembly: GCF_007859945.1. GTDB lineage: Bacteria > Planctomycetota > Planctomycetia > Pirellulales > Lacipirellulaceae > Pseudobythopirellula > Pseudobythopirellula maris. Next base: position 414,049 of record NZ_SJPQ01000004.1, read on the forward strand.
GCCAGGCCGTGGTCCGAGGAGAGGTCCTCGCGGATGCGGCCGATGAACGTGTGGTCGTCGCCGTCGCAGTCCAGAGGCATCGGGTACTGGCCGGCGCCCAGGTCGTCGACCACCTTCACGCCGGGCGTGCCCGCGAACAACGCGCGGGCCTCGTCGACCGAGATCTTGTGCTCGGTCTCGACCAGGATGCTCTCGCTGTGGCAGTTGCTCACCGGCACACGGACGCAGGTCGGGCAGACGCGGATCGACTCGTCGCCGAAGATCTTGTGGGTCTCGTGGACCATCTTCATCTCTTCGGACGTGTAACCCATGTGCTTGGCCGAGCCGATCTGCGGGATACAGTTGAACGCGATCGGGTGGGCGAACGCCTCGTAGTCGTGCTTGGCGCCGTCGAGCGCGGCGCGTGTGCCGCTCTCCAGGTCGCGCTGGCCGGCCACGCCGGCGCCGCTCGTCGCTTGGTAGGTGCTCACCACCACGCGGCGGATGCGGCCGGCGTCGTGCAGCGGCTTCATCGCCAGCACCATCTGGGTGGTGCTGCAGTTGGGGCTCGCGATCACGCCCTTGTGGGCGAGCGCGGCGTCGGGGTTCACCTCTGGCACCACGAGCGGAACGTTCGGGTCCATCCGCCAGTAGCCGCTCTCGTCGACCACCACGCAGCCGTGCTGCTTGGCCCAGGGGACGAACTCTTTGGCGATGTCGTCGGGTGTGCTGCCGATCGCCAGGTCGATGTCGGCAAAGACCTCGGGGGTGAGCTCCTCGACCGTGTGCTCGGCGCCGCCGAACGTGAGCTTCGTGCCGGCCGACCGCTTGGAGGCCAAGAATTTAATCCGCTGGTGGGGAAACTTCCGCTCCTCCAGCAGCTTGCGGATGATGCCCCCCACGGCGCCGGTGGCGCCAACGATCGCAATGGTCTCGAACACCGCTCGGTCACTCCTACAAAAAGCGTGCGCACGGAATTGTGCGTGTATATAAAAACCGTGCATGGCCGGCCGGACGCCCCACCCTGCCCTTGCATTCTACCCCAGACCCGCGGAGAGCGGCAGCCGCTGCGACGATACGTCGCCGATCGTGCGACTTGCTTTCTGATGGGCATGAGCGAGGCGCAACCTAGCAAACGAGGTTCGCCTCACGCCTCGGCGGCCGCCTTGCGGGGCCGGAACAGGGCCGAGGCCCACCGCGCCGGTCGGTCGAACAGCCCCTCAATGAAAACCGGCGCCAAGAACGCCATGTTGGCCACGAGCATCGACAGGGCGAACTCGGGCATGCCCATCCCCAGGCCGATGAAGCCGTGGATCCCGATCGCCCCCAGCAGCACCCATGGCCGCAGCAACGGGTTCCAGATGGCCCAGCAGTAGAACAGCTCCCACAGCACCGTGGCGTGCGTGAGCGCGTCGACGAGCCACAGGTGGTTCGCCAGCCACGTCATGTCGAGCGAGCGGTACTCGGGGTTGGCCACCGAGAACCACACCGCCCTGCCGTTCCACCACAGCTCGCCCTGGAGCTTGCCGAGGCCCGAAAAGAGATAGACCACACAGAGGTGCAACTGCATCAGCCGGATGGCGATATTGGCGCTGATCGAGGGCTCGGCGCCGGCGCCCGGCTCCTCGTCGCCACGGCGTTCGGCCCGCAGCCGGTCGACCGAGTATCGGGCGCCGCAGGGGCCGAGCATCACGTACATCGCCAACAGGCAGTTGATCTTGTCGAGCCCGAAGAACGCGCCGGGCGTCACGTGCTCCACGTACGAGAGCGCTCCCAGGAAAGCCAGCACCGCCACAACACGGCTGAACAAGCCGAACATCAGCATCAGGCAGACCACGAGGTACAGCACGTGAACGGTCCACAGCAGCCAAGCCGGGCCGATCCAGTCGAACAGGCTGAACACGAACCGGCCGGCTTGCTTCTGCGCGATCAGCTCCGGGGCCAGCCAACCCTCGGGCCCCAAGAAACCCGACAGGTCAAACGACCACACCAGGTGGGTCCAGAAGAGCAACGCCCCGGTCAGCACGCGGATGGCGCAGAGCACAACCGGGTCGGCGGGCGAGAACCAGAACCAGTCCCAGGCGCCCCACAAGTCGGAGAAGTGGCCGCTGATCGCTTTCCAGACAGCTTTCATCGTGCTCCCCCGATCGTCTGGTCGCCCGCCGGCAGCGCCCCCGGGGGAAGTGGCTCGGGAGCCCGCGCGTCGTCGGGCTCGAACAGCGGCTCGTCAAGGTCGCTGGCGTACTCGGTCAGTTCGAAAACGATCTGATAGGTCGACTCGGCGTAGGCGTCGGCGCCCTCACGCACGTGCTCGGGCAACAGCGGGTCGTGACGCACGTAAGCGACTCGCACCTGCGAACCGCCGTGGACCCGCAAAATCCGTTTCGCGTACGACCGCAGCGAGAGCCTCAGCCGCTCGTTGAAGTCTTGCGGGCCGGGCGGGATGGCCGCCTGATCGGCCAGCATCATGTGGCGGTGGTACAGCAGCCGCGGCCATTGTTGTTTGAGATTGGGGAACTCGCCCTCGGTGACGGTCTCGCCGGCGTCGTCGAGCACCCGGTACCACACCAGATGATTGACCGGCGGCTCGGGCCCGAAGAAGTGGTAGCCGTTGTTCAGGTAGAGCGGGTCGCTGTACCAACGGACGAGCGGCGTCTGGGCGAGTGTCGCCGCCAGGTCGGAACTCGGCGAGACCGAGAACGGCGAGATAAACACCACGAACAGGTGCCAAACGATCAGCAAGCTGAGCAGCACCCGCAGCCACAGCGAGAGCCCGTCGGCCGATTTCTTGTTCGGCGACTCTTTCGGATCGTGCGGGGCTCCGGCGTGCGGGGCGTTGCGGTTCTTCTTCGCCAAGTGAGAGAACGTTCTGTGCTAGCAGGATGGGCTTGGCTTGCGTGTGGCGCGGCCGGCGTCGCGTGTAGCAAATGAAAAACCCCCGCAGCGGTCAATGCCGATGCGGGGGTTCGTTGGACGCATTCTACGTTTCTTTGGGCGCCTCAGCTCTTTGGGCGCCTCAGCCTTGGGGCCACAGCGTCCTGAGCGGCTTCAGCGTCCGACCGCGGCGACCAACTGGTCGACCGACTCATCGAAGCGGAAGTTGAGACGCTGCGTCTCGCCGCCGCGGAGCGTGATGGTGCGCTCCTGCACCTTGCCGGCGAGCTCGACCCGCACGGTGTAGTCCTCCCAGGCCTGGCCCTCGGCGAGGTTCTGGGTGACGTACTCACGCTCGGCGCCGCTTTGCGTGGTCGGCAAGCCGGCGAGCGTCACGCTCGCCTCGGCCGGCACGTTGAGCGACAGCTTGGTCTCGGTCGCGTCCTGTTGCTGAACCTCGGCAACCGCTTCAGCCGGCGTGAAGTCGAGGCTCGCGGTGGCGCCGCCGGTGAGCTTGGCGATCTTGGTCTCGACGACCCGCTCGCCAGCCATCTCGTACTCGACCCGCACGACGTAGTCGTAGGACTTGCCGGTCTCCAAGCCATTCGAAACGAACTGACGGCTCGCGCCGGTGCTGGTCGTGGCGTAATCGTTCACGTAAACCTGGGCGTCCGCCGGCACGTTGACGCTGAGCACACCGCTGTCAGTGACAGTGCTCTTGGCGACGATCACCGGCTTGGCGACGGTCACGCTCGAGTAGCCACCCGTGCTGCCGTAGCCGCCCGTGCTGCCATGCGAGCCCGTGCTGCCATGCGAGCCCGTGCTGCCGTAGCCGCCCGTGCTGCCGTGCGAGCCCGTGCTGCCATGCGAGCCCGTGCTGCCGTAGGAACCCGTGCTGCCGTGGGAACCGCTGCTGCCGTAAGAGGCCTTGCTGGCGTGGTGCTCACGGATGCGAGTGAAGAGTCGCTTGACGAAACCGCCACCGTGCGAGCCGCAATTGTCGGCGACCGTCACCGCCCCGTACGAGCCCGACGAGCCGTGCGAACCCGTGCTGCCGTAGGAGCCCGAGCTGCCATAGCTGCCCGTGCTGCCGTGGGAAGAGCTGGTCACAACGACCGAGGCGCCGTAGCTGCCCGACGACCCGTAGCTGCCGCTTGAACCGTAGCTGCCGCTCGAGCCGTAGCTACTCGTCGATCGACCAAACCAGCCGTGCGATCCGCCACCGTAAGACCCGTAGCTCGCCCAAAAGGCGTCGGCTGTGCTTGCCATCGCCAGGGTGGCGGTGACTACGAGGACGCAGGACGTAAGAGTCGATTTCATGGCGGGTTGGCTCCTGGAGCGGGGTAAGGGGCGACCGCTTCCTAGCGGAACACCGTGTTCTTCTAATTGGCCAGAATATCAGCCCGTTCGCGCAATTCAAGTAATATAGGCAAAGCTTGGCGATTTTGCCTCGCATCGATCCGGCCTGCTCGCCCGGCGCTCATCCTGCCCAGCCCTCCTAGGCGGAACCGCCCCCCCACGCCCCCGTGCGGGCCCCCTGCTGGGATCTACTGGGCCGCTTCGACCGACAGATCGTCCCAGGCGATCTCGCCCACGGCGCCGAGCAGGCCGATCCGCACGATCGCTTCCCGCGCCGCTAGCGGCACGGGCGCCACACGTTCGGCCTGGGTCCAGTCAAAGCTGCCCCGGAAGGGGCCAATGACCTCGTTGGAGAGCGCGGCCCGGCGGTCGTTGTAGAACGTGATGACGAGGTAAGGCCATTCGTCGCGGCCGGGGCCTTTGCGGATCTGGTCGCCGCGCACCTGACCACGGACCCGCAGCCACGAGACCGCCCGCCCGTCGACCGCAAAGCCTTGCAGCGCCCGGCAGCCGCGGCCCGGCTCGTCGTTGAAGAACCGCAGGTGGCGAGAGCCCTCGGGCGATGTCTCGCCCGAGACCAATTCGAACTGACGCAGATAGTGCCACCACGCCGGCCGCGGGGCGGCGCCCTCGGCGCGGGGGGCGTCATCAGTCACGCCCTCGACGATCTCGAAGCCGCCGTTGTCGAGGTGGGGGTTCGCGGGATCGGGCAACGCTTCGCGTTTCTCCTCCGCCTCGCCGGTCATCGGCACAAAGAGCGTGGCGCGGAGCGTTTCCTTCTTCAGCTCGCCGTCGACCTTAGTCATGCGGTAGAGGTTCTGCTGGAACCGCTCGCCAACAGGCACGATGATCACGCCCCCTTCGGCGAGTTGGTCGACCAGCGGCTGCGGAACTTTCTCCGGCGAGCAGGTGACGATGATCCGGTCGAACGGCGCCGCCTCGGGCCAGCCGAGGTAGCCGTCGCCGATGCGGGTGTGGACATTGTCCAACTCGAGCCGCTCGAGCACCCGCGCCGCGCGGCGGCCTAGCTCCGGCACGATCTCGATCGAGTAGACGTCTTTGACCAACGGGCTGAGCACGGCCGCCTGGTAGCCCGAGCCGGTGCCGATCTCCAGCACCCGGTCGGTGGGCTGCGGGTCGAGCTGCTCGGTCATGTAGGCGACCACAAAGGGTGGCGAGATCGTCTGCTGCGATCCGATCGGCAGCGCCATGTCGAGGTAAGACAGCTTGCGCCGCGCGAGCGGCACGAACTCGTGGCGTGGCGTCGAGCGCATCGCTTCGACGACACGCTCGTTCTCCACACCGGCGGCGACGATCTCTTCGGCGACCATCTGCTCGGCGAGCTTCTCCCAGTCGCGCAGCGACTGGGCGCTTGCGGGCGCAGCCAATGTAACGGCAATCACCCACAGCACGGGGCGCCACAGCAACGATCGATGGGGGCGGATTCGCATAGGGAGGGGACCTCGGCGCGACTTGGCTCTGACGACTCGGGCCTTAGGGGTTTAAAGTGGGCGTCTCCGGAGAGGGCCGATGGGGAGGTCGTTCGACGCCCGTGAACCAACAGCGACCGATACGACATCCCCCCCTACAATATGGCACACGGCCGGCCCCCTGCCCTGCCCTTCTTACAAATCGCACAACCCCACCCGAAGCGCCCGATGCCAGCCGATGCCCAGCCAACGACCGATCCAGCTACGACCGCCGCCACCCGGGCCGCCCTGCGGGCCGAGATGCCAGTCGCCGAGCGGTGGGCCTACTTCGACCACGCCGCCGTGGCGCCGCTGAGCGCGCCGGCCGCCCGGGCGATCGCCGACTGGTCGTCGCAGGCCGCCCAGCAGGGAGACACCGTGTGGCTCGAGTGGGCCGCCCGCGTCGAAGCGACCCGCAAGACGGCAGCCCGCCTCGTCGGCGCAGGCGCCGACGAGATCGCCTTGCTGAGCAACACCACGCAAGGGATAAACCTGGTGGCCGAGGGCGTCGATTGGCGTGAAGGGGACAACGTGGTGACACTCGCCGACGAGTTCCCCTCGAACCTGCTGCCGTGGCTCAACCAGCAGCCCAAGGGGGTCGAGGTGCGCCGCGTGGCTACCGACCGCGGCCGCTTGGATCTCGACGACTTGCGCAAGGCGTGCGACAACCGCACCCGCGTCGTCTCGGTCAGCTGGGTCGGCTACTCGACCGGCTACCGGCAAGACATCGACGCGATCGCCGAGATCGCCCACGACGCCGGGGCGTTGTTCTTCCTCGACGCGATCCAGGGCCTCGGCGTGCTGCCGCTGAGCGTGCGCGACACGCCGATCGACTTTCTGGCGGCCGACGGCCACAAATGGATGCTCGGCCCCGAGGGGGCGGCCGTCGCTTACTTCCGCAAAGAGAACCTCGACCGCTTGCACGCCACGGGCGTCGGCTGGAACAGCGTCACGCCGCAGGCCGATTTCAGTCAGATCACCGAGCTCGTGTTGCGGCCCTCGGCGACGCGGTTCGAAGGCGGCTCGGCCAACATGCCCGGCCAGCACGGCCTGGGGGCGAGCCTCGAGTTGCTCACCCGCGAGCCGACCGCTCGCACGGCCGCCGCGATCCTCGAAACCACCGATCTCGCTTGCGAGCGGTTGCGAGAGATCGGCGCCGAACTCGCCACGCACCGCTCGGCCGAGCCCTCGGGCCACGACCCCCGGTCGGGCATTGTGGCGTTCACGCTCCCCGGCCGCGAGCCGACCGAGGTTCGCAAGCGTTGCCTCGCAGCGGGCGTCGCCCTCAGCGCACGCAGCGGCCGCTTGCGTTTGAGCGCCCACGCCTACAACACCGCCGACGACGTCGATTGGCTGATCGAAGCGCTGAGGGGCTAGGGGCTAGGGACGCGCCGGACCATAATCGCCTGAGGCGTTTCTAACCCCTAACCCCTAGTTCCTAGCCCCTCCCCCTCTCCTCCCTCCTCCGCCCATGCCGCGCCGCGCTGTTTACACCGGTTCTTTCGACCCGATCACGCTGGGACACCTCAATGTGATCGAACGCGGCCGTCTGCTGTGCGACGAGCTCATCGTGGGCGTCGGGGTGAACCCTCACAAGACGCCGCTGTTCGACGCCGACGAGCGCGTCGCCCTCGTCGAGCAGACGATCGCGGCGGCCGACGGCCGACTCGATCACGTGCGCGTCAAGCGATTCGAGGGTCTCGCCGTGCGGTTCGTCCGCGAGATGGGCGCCGAGTTGATCGTCCGTGGCGTGCGCACGCTATCGGACATGGAAGCCGAGTTCACGATGATCCTGGCCAACAGGAAGCTCGACCCCACGATCGAGACCGTCTTCTTCATGGCCGGCGACGAATACTCGCACATCTCCAGCTCGCTGATCCGCCAGATCACCCCGCTGGCGAGCGACGAGGAGCTGTCGCGCTTCGTCCCCAAAGCGATCATCCCCGCCCTGCGGGCGAAGCTGAACTAGATGTACCCCGAGTGCGGATTGGGGCGGCCCCCATTCACCGTCGGTGGTAAACTTGGGGCATGCAGCCGACGATCGCCCAACACGTCGAGATCCGCCCCAACCGCGGCGGCGGCCAACGCGCTTACGTCGCTGGCACGCGGGTGCGTGTGCAGGACATCGTCCCCGACCACGAGCGTCACGGCTTGTCGATCGAAGAGATCGTTCGCAACTACCCGCAGCTCACGATCGCCCAGGTTCACGCCGCTCTGGCGTACTACTTCGACAACCGCGAACTTGTGCGTGAGCATATACGCGACGCCGATTTCTTACTGATCGCAAGCGAGCGGAGCGATCACCTGGGCATCGTCTACTGGACCGAGAGGAATCACTTCGGGCAGCCAATCCGCGACCTCGACAACCTCTGCTTCGACACGACGCCCGAGCACATGGCGGGCGTCGTTCGATTCTTGTAATTGACTGAGGACGAATGGGACGCGGATGAACGCGGATTTAAAAAGATCGAAGATTTTTCATCCGCGTTCATCCGCTTGATCCGCGTCCCATTTGTCACGCCGTCAGGCGGATCGCCTGCAACGCCACGGCCGCCAGACCGACGATCGCCAACAGGGTCTTGGCGTCTTCGAACCAGTCGGGGCCATCGGCGGCTGCGATCGCCTCTGGCTGCGAAGCTTCCGCGGGGGCGGGGCTCGCGGACCAGCCGCCTTGCTCTTTCGGCTGTTTGGCGACCGTGGTCGGCCCGAAGGCGGCGGCCATTTGTTGCTCGCTCGGCGGGCTGTAGAGCGGACTCAGCTCGCCGCTCTGCGGCTGGGGGCGGATCTCTTGGGCGGTGCGGTCCGCGGTCAGGAACGGATCGTGCGGCGGCGATTCCTGCTCGATCTTCTCTTCGGCGTTCGCCGTCCGCTCCAGCGCCGTGAGACGCGTGGCCCCCGACGGCTTGGCGTGGGCGACAGCGGCGACCGGGGCGCCGATGTCGGGGGCCAGGCTCGCCAGGAACCGCTCGACGCGGCCGCCGAACGAACCGAGCGTGGTCCCCTCCCCTGCCCCGAACAGCACGCCCGCCAGCTCGCCGCGAGCGTTGAGAATCGGCCCCCCCGAGTCGCCCTGCCTCGCCTCAACGTCGAGCTCCACCAGCTCACGAGGCAGCCCGACGCGGGGCGAGTAGTAATCGGTGCAGCGACCCGTCGCCGCGCGATAATCCCCCTGGCCGTAGCCGCAGATGGTGAGCAGATCGCCCTGCCTGGGAGGCGACATCGCCACGGCGATCGGCTCGGTCGGCGGGCGCCAGACCACCAGCGCAGCCAGGTCCCAGTCGTTGTCGAGCTTCAGCGCCCGCCCCTCGCTGCGGAAGCCGCTCGGAAAGACGACCTCGATCTTGCCGGTCGCGTCGCGCACCACGTGCCAGTTGGTCACCACCAAACCGTGTCGCTCGCGAGCGTCGATCAGGGCGCCGCTGCCGTACGCCTTGCCGTCGCGCTCGTCGACCACGATCCGGCAGACCGCCGGGTGTGGCGTGCGGCTCGCACCGGCGGCGGCCCCTCGTGGTGCGGCGCCTAGCGCAAACCGCTCGCCACGCGCGTCGCCCGCCGCCGCAAGCAACGCGAGCGCCAGCGAAGCGGCGGCCCATGCCCCCACCCGCAGACGCACGAACGGTTTAATAGTTGGCTTCGCCATGAACGTGCCGAGCGAGACGTTGCTGCGTGTGACAGGCGGTGGGAAAGATGGCAGTCTGCGGCCCTCCGCGCATCCGCGGGTCGCCTTGTTTCTAACGGAGGGGGATCACGATTCTCCGTTGCGTTCGGTCCGCAGCCCGCGGCCGCCGCGGAGCTCACGCTCGCACTCGTTAGCGAGGATGTATCGCAACAGTTGGTTGCGCACCGGGGCGCCGGCAGGCGGCTTGCTGGCGTCGAGCGCCGGGAAATCGTAGCGGAGTTTCGCCAGGGCAAAGGGACGGGCCGCCGGCGCGGCGCCGACCTGCGGGCGGTGAGAGAGGGCCATAGGCGCGGTTCCTCATCACGGGGGGATGGGATGACCGCCCGGAGGCTTTCCGTTGCCTGGGGGGTGCGCTCGGCCGTCTTGCACGGACGGCCGGCGGTGGTCGGTGGGGTTCGGCGACTTCCTGTAAGGCAATGCACGGCACAACCGTGCGCTACCCGCCGTCTCAGGGAATCGACCACCCGACCGACATATCTCGAAAAGAATCTCGCAGCCGGGCGAGGTCGCCTCAGGCCGCACGACCGTTGGCGCCGGTCAGCTCGCCGCAGGCGGCGTCGCTTGCAGGATCGCTCGCACGATCCCCTCGGCAGTCGCCTCCTGGGCGATTGCGTCCGCCGGCGCGCCGTGGTCCGCGGCGGCCGCGGCGGTGAGCGGGCTGATCGCCACGAGGCGGGCGCCCTTGAGGGCGTCGCCGTAGCGACGCACCACCGAGACGGCGCTCGCCGGGCTGGTGAGCGTGACCCAGCCGATCTCACCCGAGCGGAGCGAGGCGATCGTCTCTTCCGAGGCGGGGCCCGCGTCGCGGCTCTGGTAGGCGATGACCGATTCGACCCGCACGCCCGCCGACGAGAGTTCCTCGGCGAGCGTCGCTCGCGAGCGGTTGGCCTGCACCAGCAACGCCTTGGCGCCGAGCGCGTCGCCCGTGTCGCAGCCAGCCACGGCGGCCGCCACGATGGCCGCCGCCAACTCCTCGGCGTTGTACCGCGACGGGGTGACGTCTGGCTCGAGGCCGTAGCGGCGCAACGCCTCGGCCGTCGCCGGCCCGACGGCCGCGATCGTGCAGCCGGCAAACACTCGGGCGTCGCGGCCGAGCGTTCGGCACCGCCCCATGAAGTGCTCCACACCGTTCTGGCTCGCGAACGCCACGGCGGTGAATGTTTGCAGTCGGGCGATCGCGTCGTCGACCGGACGCCAATCGTCGGGCGGGGCGATCTCGATCGCCGGCTCCAGGGCAACCCGCGCGCCCAGGTCGGCGAGTCGCCGGCAGAGAGCCCTCGATTGCTCACGCGGCCGAGTGACCAGCACCGTTTGACCGAACAACGGCCGGCCGGTGAACCAGTCGGCCGCCTGGCCGCGACGCCTAACGGCGCCAACGATCGCCACGAGCGGCGGGCGGATCGACTCGCGCTCGATCAGATCGGGCAGGCCGCCGAGCGTGGTGTCGTGGGTCGTTTGGTCGGCGTGCGAGCAGCGTCGCACGAGCAGCACCGGCGTGTCGGCCGGCTTGCCGTGGTCGATCAATGCGCGGCTCCAGCGGGGGGCGGTGGTCACCCCCATGTAAACAACCAGCGTGCCGGGGAAAGCGGCCAACGCGCCGAAGTCGAGCGATTCCTCCTCCGACTTGCCGGGGCGTTCGCTGCCCGTCACGAGCGCGACGCACGACGACTGCTCACGGTCGGTCACCGTAACGCCGGCGTACGCCCCGGCCGCCAGCGCGGTCGTGACGCCCGGCACGATCTCCAGCGGCGTTCCGGCAGCGGCGCAGGCGTCGATCTCCTCGGCCAGCCGGCCGAAAACGCTCGGGTCGCCTCCCTTGAGACGCACCACCCGCTTGCCGTCCAACGCGTCGGCGGTCATCCGGGCGTTGATCTCTTGCTGCGTCCAAATCTTGCCCACGCCGTGCCGACCGAGGCAGATCCGCTCGGCCCCTGTCGGGGCGAGGTCCACCAGCGCCGGGCTCGCCAAGTAGTCGTAGAGCACCACATCGGCCTCGGCGAGGCACTGGGCGCCGCGGATGGTCAGCAGGCCAGGGTCTCCCGGGCCGGCGCCGACTAGAAACACTTTTCCCGTGGTTTGATCCAAATGGGTAGTCGCTGCGTAGGGCGGGTGGCGTGATGAAACGGGGGACGCGGGGCTCGGCACTGGGGGAGAATGGCCCACGATCTGGCGCCAGTATTGCCGCAAACCGTTTTCAGCACGAGGGTTGTGTGTAGGTGAGGCCGTTCGATACTCGCTGGAGTCCGGCGGCGAGAGTGCTAAGATACAACATAGCGCCCCAGGGAGCGTTACCCTGCGCTTCTCCGAATCCTTCTCGATCTCCCCAATCGTCAGCCCATGGCCCCCGACCCGTTCATAAGCCCTGAAAGCGGATCGCAATCCGCAGAGGAAGCGCCGAACGGCTTGGTGGAACGGAGCACGCAAACCCCCGGCGTCGCGGGCGGCGGCAAGGATGTTTATGGCATCGGCTCGCTCCCCACGGCGGTTCAGCACCGGCTTGTGCAGGTGCAAGAGCACGCCAAACGGAGCTTCGAGAAGGGGGACCACGAGTACGCCCACGCCTTGTTCGCCCAATGCGTGGCCGAGGCGCCCTGCTCGCTCGTCTTCTTGCAGCACTTCCGAGCGAACCTCACCGCGCGCGCCAAGACGCAGAAGAAATCGAGCGGCTTCAGCTCGCTCCGGGGGATGAGCAGCGGCGGGCGCAGCGCGATCGCCAAGGCCGCCTCCAAGGGAGAATGGCTCGAGGCGTTCCGGCTGGGCTGCGAATCGCTGCGTAAGTCGATCGACGACACCGGCGCCCTGACGGCCTTGGCCGACGCCTGCGGCGAACTGGGCCACGTTGAATGTCAGCTCTATTACCTGCGATGGGCGCTCGACGTCGCGCCGGCCGACGACGAGGTCAATCGCCGGGCGGCCGCCGCGCTCGAGGCCAACGGCCACTTCGAGCAGGCGATCGGCTGCTGGCGCCGCGTTCTGCAGCGCAAGCCTCACGACGAGGAGGCGCGGAGAGCCGTGTCGCGGCTGAGCGTCGAGCAGACGATCGACGAGGGGGGCTACAATCCCCAGCTGCTCGGTCCGAACGGCGCCACCGGCGACATCGTTCCGCCGCGGGTCGCCTCTCGCGCCCGGCCCGGCGATCAACCCGCGGAAACCCCCGTCGAACGGCTCGACGAACCGACGCTGCGCGACGCGATCGACGCCGCCCCCACCGACCACGTCGCTTACCTCGACCTGGCGAACCTGTTCTACGCCGAGGGCCGGCTGCATGACGCCGAGCGGCTGCTCGCCCGCTGCCTCAAGCGGATGGAAGGGACCGAAGAGCAGCATCTCGTGGTCCGCGACCGGCTCGAGACGACCCACCTCGAACGCCTGCGGCGAGCCTTGGACGAGGCGAATCGCAAGAAGCAAACCGATCAGACCCGCGCGTCGACCGAGCTCGCCGCCGAGGCGCTCGAGGCCTTCAACCAAGCCGATCTCGAGGTCCACGCGGCTCGTGTGAAGCGGGAGCCCGGCAATCCACGCCGTCAGTACGAACTCGCCTTGAGGCTCAAGCGGGTGGGCAAACGCCGCGAAGCGATCACCGCCTTCCAGGCGGCCCGCGCCGACAAGAGTCGCGTAGCCGAGGTGCAGATCCACCTCGGCGAGTGCTTCCAGCACATCGAGCAGTTCAAGCTCGCCATGTCGAGCTACGAGGCCGCCATCCGGGCCTCGGAGAACGGTGATCCGGAGGTCCGCAAGCTCGGTCTGTTCCGGGCCGGGGTGCTGGCGATGGGCCTAAAAGACCTCGAAACCGCCGAAAAATGGCTCACCGAGCTCGCTGCGATCGATTTCTCGTACCGCAACGTGGGTGAACGACTGGACAAGATCGCCCAACTGCGTCATAAAAAGTGACTTCCCCAGACCCGATCAGCCGCCGCCCATGAGGGCCGTCGCCGCTAATCGGGCCCAGCGGGCCCCGAAAAGTCCCTTTATTCGCACGTCTTCCGACCGGTAACTCATGCCCAACTCCGCCAGCGCCAGCAAGCGTCTCCGCCAAAGCAAGGACCGCCGCGACCAGAACCGCAGCGTTCGCACCTCGGTCCGTCGTCAGATCAAGAAGGTCCGCGTTGCGGCCGCTGCTGGCGATGTGGAAACGGCCGAGACGGAGTTCCGTGTCGCTGCGAAGAAGCTCGACCAGGCCGCTGCCGGCAACGTGATTCACGCCAACGCCGCGGCGCGCACCAAGAGCCGCCTGTCGAAGGCGATCAAGGTCGCCAAGCAAGCGAAGTCGTAGCACCGCTGCTCGCTTCGCCTGTTCCCCAAGAACCCACGCTGGGATTTGGGGCACTCGCTGACCAATCCCCACCCGGTGTGCGTCAACCGCACTCGTTGGCTTGCGCGATCAGTGCGGCCTAGGCTAGAGCGGTTTGCTCATAGGTGTAGACGCTCGGCTCGCGATCGGCGTCATGGCTTCGTCAGCCTGCATCGACAATGCACCGCATTGCCTGCTTCGGCTTCCTCGCCACGCCGCCAATCGCTTCCCCGCTCGTCCACACCAATTCGAATACCGCTCTAACGGCGCCACGCGTCGTCGCCTACCAGACGATCCGCTTCGCGTCGAACACCGGCCCGTCGACGCACGTCCGCTTGTAGTCCCACTCGCCGTCCTCATCGACGACCCGTGCGACACAACTGAAGCAGACGCCCACGCCGCACGCCATCGGCGTTTCGAGCGACACGAGGCACGCGGCGTCACGCGTCGCGCAGAGGCCGGCGACAGCCTCCATCATCGGCTCGGGCCCGCAGCAGACGACCTGCAGCTTCTCGCCCGCGGCCGCCTCGTCGAGCGTTTGGGTGAGCAGGTCGGTCACGAGCCCGTGGTGGCCGATCGAGCCGTCGTCGCTGGCCACGCACAGATCGATCCCCGCCGAGCGAAAGTCGCTCTCGCCCGCCAGCAGGTCGCTGGTCCGCACGCCGTAGCAGAGCGTCACCCGAGCGGCCCGGGCCGCGTCGCGGCCGTAGCCCGCTTTGCCGAGCAGCTCCTTGCCGAGCGCCAGGAACGGCGTCTGGCCGATGCCGCCGGCCACAAAGATCGCGTGGTCCAGCGGCGCCTCGAGAGCGAACCCGTTGCCCAGCGGGCCCCAGATCTCGACCGTGTCGCCCGGCTGGCGGGAGGCCAATGCCGTGGTGAGTTTGCCGCCGACGACCCACACAAAGTCGAGCGCCACAGCGGCGCCCGAAGCGTCGCGAACCACGTCGTACATGGCGAACGGCCGGCCGAGCAGCGGATCGTTCTGGCCCGCCAGGCGGACCATCAAGAACTGTCCGGGAAAGATCCGCCCGACGACTTCCGGCGCCGCCACACGGGTGCGGTACGTGCCGCGGGCGATCTCGACGTTCTCAAGGATCTCGGCTTGCTCGAAAGCCGCACGGTCGGCGTAGTGGGCCGCGCTGAGCGGATGGGCGTCGCAGGCGTCGGCGGGGGGCGGGGTCATCGCTTGCGGCCCCCCTTGGCGGAGTTCTTGGCGTTCGACTTCTTCACGGCCTTCTTGCCCTTGGCTTTCTTGGCCGCCTCCTTCTTGGCGGCGGCTTTCTTGGCGGCCGCTCGCAGGCCGGCCGTCTTCTTGCCCGCCTTCTCGGCGAGCTGCTGCTTGGTGGGACCGACCTTCTTCTTGAACCCCGCCTTCTTGGGACGAGAAGTCTTCTTCTCTTCGGCGGGGGCGTCGTCTCCGCCGATCACGCGTGGGCCGGCGGCGGCCGAGCCGGGCCGCGGGGCGGCCTTCTTGGGGGCGGCGGCGGGCTTCTCGGCGGCGCTCTTTCGCTTGGGCGCCCTGCCCCGCCCCGCCTTGCGGCCCTCGTCTTCCTTGGACTCGGCCTTCTTGCCGCCGCGGTCCGAGCGGAGCGACTTGATCTCCTCGGGCGTCAGCTCGCGGTAAGCGCCCTTGGGCAACTGGCCGAGTTTCACGGCGCCCACCGCCACGCGGGTGAGCCGCTGCACCTTGTGCCCCACGCGGGCCAGCACCCGGCGGATCTCGCGGTTGCGGCCCTCGTCGAGGACCAGCTCGAGGATCGAGCCGTTCTTCTTGCGTCCCTTCACCTTGGCGTCGACAAAGTGCGCCTTGCCCTCGGCTAGGTACACGCCGCGCCGCAGCTCGGCGAGAGTCTCCTGCGTCGGCACGCCGGCGACCTGCACGTGGTACACCTTCTCCACCTCGTAGCGCGGGTGCGTGAGGCGGTTGGCGAGCTCGCCGTCGTTGGTCAGCAGGATCAGCCCCTCGCTCGCCATGTCGAGCCGGCCAACGTTGAACACCCGGCCGATCTCTGGCGGAAGCAGATCGGTCACCCGCGGGCGGCCCGACGGGTCGCGGGCCGTGCAGACGACTCCTTCGGGCTTGTTCAGGGCGAAGTAACGCTTGCGCGCCCGCGGCAAGGCCTCGCCGTCGAACATGATCTGCTGCTTGAACGGGTCGACCCTGGCGCCGAGCTCGCTGACAACCACGCCATCAACCGTGACGCGGCCCTCTTGGATGAACTCCTCGCACTCCCGACGGCTGGCGATCCCCGCGGCGGCGAGCACCTTCTGCAGCCGTTCGCCGTCCTCACGCGGCGGCTGGATCACCTTCGCGCGTTTCGGGGCGCCGCTGCGGGCTGTGGTCTTTGGCGCGCGGGGCTTGCCGGGGGCTGGTTTCTTCTTGCCTGGGCCGCCCCCTGCCCCGGGGCGGCGGGACGTTCCAGGTCGACGGGGGCGGGGAGGCATGGCGGGCTGTAGGGGATAGGGGCGGCTGAAGGCGACCCCCCAGTCTAAACGCCGCACGGCCCGTTTCCCAGCGGCGTGCAGGCCGGTTGCGGCCAATCTGCCCCTGCCGCTGGCTCTCAATTCCCCTGCCGCCGTCTTAGAGTGCGGGCACGGTCTGCCGCGGCTGCGACAGCATGCGTGGGCGTGTCGTCTCGGGCACGGGCTTCTGATACCCGGGCGGCCGTCCGCCGACGATCGGTTCCGCCACGTCATCCAATGGATACGGGTCGTGGAAGATCGCGTTGTAGCGCTGGCTCGCCAGATCGCCCGGGTGGAAGAGGTTCGGCATGCGGGTCGAGGGGCCGCAGCCGGCGCACACCACCACCAGCAGCGCCGCCCAGCGGGCGCCGTGCTTCAGCCGTTCGCGTTGGGGGAGTGGTCCGCACACGCCGCGGAGCATAGCGGCTGCGGGAGAATCGCCCAACGGCGAATCAGCCTTGCTGGCGGTGGGCTCGGAGTGGCCAAGAATACTTGAGAATGCTCGCGGCGATCGTTCCGCCAAATCGTTGTGACGAGCTTCGCCGTCGGATTGCCGACGAAAAACGCAGCCTGGCGGCGATAAAAGGCCATGAAGTCGTGAAGAACGCAGCGGCCGAGCGGTGGGCGGACCCCCTGCGGCGCCCAATTATCTTTGTAGCAGGCGTTTCACCTAATTTCGACAATCGCTTTTGGCCGCGCGCGCAGCAGCGATTCTTGGCCACTCGCCATTTTGCTGCAACTCAAACGCCGCTCACGGTTTAAGTCTTGGCGCAGCAGGCCGTACAGCGGGCCGGCTGCGTTCCGATTTTTCGAGGTGTGAGAATTGGCCACTCCATGCCTGGTCGCCGTGCCCGAGCCCGCCAGCCTGTTGCTCGCGCTTTGCGCGTTCGCCGGCGTGGGGCGCCGGCAGGCGACGCTTCGCTAGCTCCCCGCCGGCCGACGACCGGCGGAGCGATGAGGCAATGCGTCTCACGGCAGGCGGATGTCGAGCAACACGGCGCCGCTGGCGGACGAGAGCTTGGCCGGTGCGCGGGCGGCGGGCAGCAGCAGCGTGTTGCCCAAGACGAGCGGCTCGTCGAAGTCGCCGCACTCGAGGCGGGCCTCGCCGGCGATGACCGACACCAGGTGGAAGCGGTCGTCGTCCGGCAACTCGGCTTGGCCACGCTCGCCGAGCGTGAGCCGGTCGAGCAGGAACTTGTCGCACGCGACCAGGCGTTCGCGTCCGTCGCCCAGCGGCTCGGGGGTTTGCGGGTGGGCGGGGCCACGCTGGTAGTCGCTCACTTCGAGTGACTCTTCGATGTGCAGTGGGCGCGGCTGGCCGTCTTTGCCGACTCGGTTCCAGTCGAACAGCCGGAACGTGGTGTTGCTCGCCTGCTGGATCTCGGCGATCACGAGCCCCGCCCCCAAGGCGTGGACCGTGCCGGCCGGGATGAACACGCAGTCGCCGACCGCCGGCTCGACGACGTGCAGGCACTCATCGCAGCGGCCCGCGGCCGTCGCCTCGGCGAGGGCCGTGCGGTCGACGCCCGGCTTCAGGCCGGCGTAGATCTTGCCCCCCGGCTCGGCGGCCAACACGACCCACGCCTCGGTCTTGCCGAGGTCGGGCGGTGTGAGCCGGGCGCCTTGGGCGTCGTTCGGGTGGACCTGCACCGACAAGGTCTTTTGGGCGTCGAGGAACTTGAACAGCAGCGGGAACCGCGGCGGGGGCCCCTGCCCTTCGGTCAGCTCTTTGCCGTAGACCAGCCGGGCGTGCTCGCCCGAGGCGACCTCGCCCAGCGTTTTGCCCTTGAGCGGGCCGTTCTCGATGACGCTCTGGCCGTCGGGGTGGTCGACCACCTCCCAGCTCTCGGCGTAGTCGTCGTCGGCGCCGATCGGTTTGCCGAGCAACTCGCCCAGCCGCCGGCCTCCCCACAGGTATTGCTGGAGGATCGGTCGCAAGCGGAGCGGCGGAAGCGTTTGCATGGCGGGACCTCGTGTGAATCGCACGGATGCGTAGCGTGTGTGGCGGTGCGATTCGACGTCGATATGGCGAAAACAACGCTACGGCTAGCGGTAGTGCGATCTAAGGGGGCGGATAACTCGTGCGAGTGACTGGCGACTGGCGACTGGCGAGCCGGCGGGCGTAAGCCCCCGGAGCGGTTCGAGCGACGCAGCGGTTTGCGATTCGGGTCGTTTTCTACGGTTCAGAGCTGACGGATCCCAAGCTGTGGGGGGCGCCCCAGCAGCAGACGCATCGGGTTGGCGCTGCCAGCAACTCCGGGCGCTGACGCTTACGGCTCGCCCGGGCACGAGTTATTATCGGTTTATCGCTCCGAGGCTCTAGCCTGCCCCCTGCCCCGCCCTTGTCACGCCTCTTGAGAAGCCGCTCGCCTTGAAAAGCCTGCCCTCCGAGGACCCGTTCGATCACACGAAGATGTCCTTCGGCGAGCACCTGGAGGAGCTGCGCTCGGCGCTCGGCAAGGCGTTGCTGGCGTTGATCGTGGGTTTCCTCATCGGACTGGTGTTCGCCGGGCCGCTGATCCGGTTCGTGCAATCGCCGCTGGAGGAGGGGCTGCGAGACCTGCGGGTCAAGCAGAAGCTGCGTCGCTACAGCGAGGCGATCGAGGCGCGCCGCGACGCGGGCGAGCCGGTCCCCGAGATGTCCGACGAGCAGATGCGCGACTACGCCGACCACGGCCTGCTGCCCGACAGCGGCCGGGTCGAGCTGCAGGAGCTGGTCGAGGCGCTCAAGCGGCTGGGGATCGACGTGCCCACTCCCCCGGCGGCGGACGCCGGACCGGTCTTTGTGCCGTTCGCGCTGTGGAAGCCGATCAAAGACGACCCCGGCATGCGGACCATCGGCACCGGCGCGCCCGACGCGTTCACGGTCTACGTGAAGGCGGCGCTGGTGATCGGCGCCGTCATCTCCAGCCCGGCGATCTTTTACTTCCTGTGGTCGTTCGTGGCGGCGGGGCTCTTCCCGCACGAGCGGCGTTACATCCACGTGTTCATGCCGATGAGCATCGTGCTGTTCCTGCTCGGGGCGGCGGTGGCGTTCTTCCTGGTGTTCCGCTACGTGCTGGAGTTCTTGTTCTACTTCTACGACGTGATGGACATCGACCCGACGCTGAGGATCAGCGAGTGGCTCAGCTTCGTGCTGATCTTGCCCGTGGGCTTCGGCGTGAGCTTCCAGATGCCGCTGGTGATGCTGTTCCTCGACCGCGTGGGGATCGTGTCGCCCGGCTTCTACCTGCGGCACTGGCGTCTGGCGGTGCTGATCATCGCCGTGCTGTCGATGATGCTCACACCGGCCGACCCGTGGAGCATGCTGATCCTGGCCGGCTTCCTGACGCCGCTCTACTTCGGCGGGATCTTGCTGTGCAAGTACCTGCCCGCCTTTGGGCGTCGAAGCGAGTAGGCAACGCCCTTCCGGGGCGCTGCGGACGCTGTAGGGAACGCCCTCTATGACGTTCCGAGCGCCCTGTAGGGAACGCCCTCTGCGGCGTTCCGAGCCCCGGCGGGAGAGATTGTACCCGGCGCCGGAACGCCACGGAGGGCGTTCCCTACAGGGGATTGCGGTGGTTGCTCAACGCGAGCGTCAGGCGTAGCCGAAGCGCTCGGCGTAGGCGCCCCAGCGCTCGCGGACCAGGCGCTCGACCGCGTCGGGCACCTCGTAGCGGTTGGTGCGGTAGCCGCTCGTCTCGCCGAGGTAAGCGTCGAGGTTCGGCTCGAACGCGTCGAAGCCGCCAAGATCGAGGCCGTCGTAAACAGCGCGCAGCTCGCGTTTGGGGTCCTCGACCAGCCGCTCGTAGGTGGTCTCGACCAGCCGGCCCTCGGGTATCAGGCCGATGTCCTCGCCGTACGCGTCGTACATCTCCGCGAGGTTGTCCAGGACGAGCGGCTCGATCCAGTCGTACTGCGGCAGCGGGCGGTGGACCCCCTGCACGTCGCAGAGCGACCGCCACAGCCGCACGGTCGAGGGGAACAGCAGCCGCGGGTCGCGGGCGATGTGGACGAAGCGGGCGTCGGGGAACGCCTCGAGCAACGCCTTGATGCGCGCCGTGTGCGGCGGCGACTTGAGCACCATCCGGCCGTGGCGCTTCACGGCGATAGTTTTAACGAAACGCTGCAGCGCGGCGATCCAGCGTTGCCGGTCGCTCGCCGAGACGCCCCGCAGGGTGAGCCAATCGCGGTCGACCGGCCCGTTCTTGGGGAACGCCCAGGTGCGATAGGGCGAGGGCAGCCCCATGCTGCAGAGGGCGAACTCGTCCTCCTGGGGGCGCTCCCAGCCGGTCGCCACGTTGTCCATCGGCCGCGTCTTGGGCAGCAGCCACGGGGTGAGCCGCGTGAACCAGTCTTCGCTCACCAGGAAGTGGTGCGGGCAGAAGCACTCGTACGTGGTGGGGTAGGTGTGCCGCGGGTCGCGGATCAGCAACTCGTGCAGCATCGTCGTGCCGCTGCGCCAATGGCCCAGCACGAACAGCGGCGGGGCGTCGAGCCTCACCGACCTGATCCGCGAGGCGTTGAGCGCCGACTGGGCGGCGCCGCCGGCCACGTGGAACACGCCCGCGCCTAAGATCGTGGCGGTGGTGAAGACCCCCCGCGGCGACAGCGCGAAGCGGTTCTTGACCAGCATCTGAGTCCAGTCCGCCGGCTTCATGCCGTGCCAAAAGCGCGGCGTGATCAAGCCGTACTCGTGCGGCGCCTCGGCGCCGTAGCCTTGCCGTTTGGCGGGCGGCGAGGCTTCCCCCGAGGGGGGCTGCGGAGCGGGGGCGTCGGTCTGGGGGGGCGCCTGCGGTGGTTCGTTCGCGGTCGACATCATGCCATGCGAAAGGGGGCGGAGCGGGGACTCTCATGCTAACGCACCCGCCCGACTTAGGGCAGCCTGAACCGACGGGCCGCTCGCCACCGGCTTGGGAGACCCAAGAAAGCGCGCTCCCCGTCGTCCTATGACCGGCGTTACGGCAGGTGGGTGAAGTCGGGCGCCGTTGCCTCCGCTAGCGTCGCGGCTCGCCGCCGCTTGTCGGACTGGGCCCACTTGCGGTTGACGGCCCACAAGGACGCGATCGCTAGCACGGCCATCCCCCCCATCACAGCGCCGGCAAACGAGCCGGTAGCGGCGGGGGCGGCGAGCGGGATCGGCGCTGCGCCGATGAGCAGCGGGGCGAACTGCCGACGGTCTTCCACGCCCCCATCGGCGGGTCGGCGGGTGCGATAAGCCCACTGCTTAAGAAGGAACCCCGGCATTCGCACCGGCTGATTGATCCGTTCGCCGAGCGGAAAACCGGCCGGCAGCCGCGGCACGCAGAACACCACCGGCAGGTTCTGCGAGTCGGGGGCGTAGAGCTCGAGCTCGTAGTAATGGTCGACGCCCCAGCGGGCGGCCGCCTCGGGGCAAGCGACCCGCACCGCCCGCCGCACGGCGCCCTCGAGCAGGATCAGCTCGCCGCGGAGCGACGCGATCGCGCCGTAGAGAGGCGCCACCGAGTAGCGACCCTCGTCGCCGAGTCGCGAAACCTCGGCGGCCAGCTTGCGGCCGCGCGGCGTCGGCTGGGCGGACCGCTTCTGCTCTATGCGTTTGACGTAAGCCGGAAGGCCTTCGGCGGCGAGACGCGATAGTTGGGCGGCGTCGGTTTTTTGCATCGCGGCGAGGGTGGCGTAGAAGGCGTCGCTCTCGGCGGCGGTGAGACGCGACTTGTCGGTCAGGCCGTCGTACAGGCCGAAATCGACGCCCAGCGAGCCGAGCATCGCCACGCCAAGCCGCCGGCTGCCGGCCGCCTCGTCGGGCTCCCACACGAGGCGCGCCGCGGCGTAGACCGGCCGGCTGTCGCCCGCCCGCGTCAGGTCTTCGCCCACCGCCACCGCGGCGAGTCGGGCCGGCTCGTCGAGCGGCCCGCACGGGGGCCAATCGTCCGGGGCGTCGGCCACGGCCACCGTTGCCGTCACGCCGTCGGCGCGGCGGACCTCGACGAGCGCGGCGCCTTGCTCGTGGTCGATTCGTTCGATCGCCACCGCGCGGCCCTCGATCAGCACGGCGCCTGCGCCCCGCACCGCGGCGTCGCGGACGGCTTCGTCGATTTGCGCGAGCCGCCTGGTGAAAGCCATCGTCTCGGCGAGGCCCGCCTGGCCGAGTGGGCCTGCCTCGGCGAGTCCGTCGAGCCGCTCCTGGGGCCAGCCGGCGAGAGCTAGCAGCTCGGCCATCGGCGGCGATTGCTCTGCTGGTTGTTTTGGCGCGGGCGGCGCCGTCTCGTGGCCGGCGGCGATCGTCGCCGGCGCCGGGCCCGGTCGCACGCGACGCGCGAGCACCGTGGGGGAGACGCCCACGCCCTCCTCCCAGCGGTATGAGAGGTTCTTGAAAAAGTACCCCTCGGCCCACCCCGCCGCGGGCGTTTCGCCCACGGGCGGCGGCTCCTGGATCGTGTAGAGCGTGATCGGCCAGACGCTGTCGCCGTCGCCTTGCAGCACCACGCGGTAGAGACTTGTGAGGCCAACTGCGTTCTCCCCCGGGTCGACGCGCTCGACGCGTCGCACCACGCCCGCCACGCGAACCGCGCGGCCGCGGTAGGCGTCGCCTTGGGCGACGAGCTGCGCGTAGCCGGCCGCTGCGGCGTTCTTCGCGAGCTCGGCTTCGTGGTCCGGGTCATCGAGTCGTTCGAGAAGTGCGAACCACGCCTCGCGTTCCTTCGCACGGAACGGGGCGTTGTCTTTGATCGACTCGAGCAGTTGCGGCTCGAGCACCGGGGGCGCCTCGGGCGACGGGGGCTGCTCGCCACCGGGGGCCCCCAGCAGTTGGCCGATCGCCTCGACGCCCCGTGGGCCACGGATGGCGTTCGTCGCCGTGGCGACGAGGGCGAAGGCCAGAACGAGAGAAACCAGCCGCCAAGCCGCCGCCGGCAGCCCCCCCGCCCTCCCGCCTCTCGCGCCACGAGTGGGGTGAGGGTTTTGCGTGTTGTGACGCTCGAATCGGAGCATGCGAGGCCCATGGGGCAGCGCCAGGCAATAGTTGCGGCGCCTGGGAAAACCGCATTCCGTGCGTGGGGCAAGCGTACCCGCTCGCCGTAAATCGTATTATAGGAAGTCTTTAAGCCGTCCGCTGGGCCGATGCTGCCGAGCGAGCTTCGGACTTTTTAGGAAAGACGCCCTGCCCTGCTGCAATAAGCCCGGCAAGCGCTGGCGAAAATCTTCACGTGTGGTGCGACAACTCGCAAACCCCGCGTGGGGAAAAGGTTAGATTGCTCGCGCTACCACCGGCGGCACGTTGATTATGATGAAAGGCGTGGCGCAGGCAGGAAAAATCGGCCCCCGGCGTCCGCTGAGGGTTCGCCCGTTGAAGGCCGTCCGGGGAAAGATCGACGTCGCACCCGGCTTCCCATGAACCTTACATCCCTCCGCTAACCCTGGGGCTCCTGCGTGGCGCTCAAGCGAAGCGATTTTAAAGACCTTGTTGAAGGCCATGCCCCGGCGCTCTATCGGCTTGCCTATCGGTTGATGGGCGATTCGCACGACGCCGAGGAGATGGTGCAGGAGACGCTGCGCAGCGCCTGGACGAGCCGCGATCGGTTCGACAGCGACCGCGGCGAGCGGGCCTGGCTCGCATCGATCCTGCGTCGCCGGGTGGTCGACCGTTGGCGCCGCATCGGCCGCCGGCCGCCGACCCAGCCGGGCGATCACGTGTTCGACGTGGCGATCGACGGCGACGACCCGCTGGCCAACGACTACAGCGACGAGATGCAGCGGGCCCTGGCGCAGCTGCCCGAGGAGATGCGCGAAGCGCTGCTGCTGGTGGTGGTCGGCGAGCTGACCCACCAGGAGGCGGCCGACGTGATGGGCGCCCCGCTGGGCACCATCCTGTCGCGCGTCAGCCGCGCCCGACAGCGGCTGAGGCAATATTTTACGGTGGAGTCCACTCCGACCTGAGAAGCAGCAACGCTACCGATTTTTCCCGCGCCGTTGTCGGCGCGGAATCCCGATCGCATGTCGCCCAAGGCGACAGGAGTTTGGTGAAACTATGACCAACCCGTTCAACTCTCTCGGCTCCTCAGACAGCGGCCTGCTCGACGGCTGGGACAAGATCCTGCCCGGCGACTACCTGTCTGACGAAGAGAGGGCCAAGCAGGCCGATCGCGAGCGCATCGCGCAGTCGCCGGTCGACAGCGCCGCGCCGGAGAAGAGCCTCGTCGACACGCCACTGCCCGAAGGCATGATGGGTCGCCTGCGTCAGTGGGTCGACACACTGCCAAGCGACAGCGAGTCCACCGGGGAGGCGGCCGAATAACTTTTTTGTACGAATGACCAATGACCAAGCCCCAATGACCACTACTTACGGGAAGCATTCCCTCTTGGTCATTGGGGCTTGGTCATTGTTCATATACCCTCCGGCCCGCGTCGCCCGTGCGACCCACGCCGCACTCCCGCAGGGCGCATCTGCGGGTCGCCCTGATTAGATGGCCTCCCTCGCTTGGCGGCGGCTTCTGCCGGCCGAGAATCTTTGGCTCGGTGGCCCCCGCCACCGGAGGGCCAGTAGAATAGGCAGTACGCACCTGCCCTCTTCTCGCCAGCCAGCACCGACCCATGTCGCGGCGTCCCCGCCAAACCCTGACCGCTCGCGCCACCCTGCCCTGGGCCTGGCCTGCGCTGGCCTTCGCTCTGGCGGCTTGTTGGTCTCCCGGCGCCGCGGCCGAGAGGGCCGATGACTTCCTCAAGGCGCTCCGCGACCAGGGCCACCACGACCTGGCTTTGGACTACTTAGAACGGGTCCAAGACGATCCGCTGGTCAGCGACGCGTTCCGCGAGCGGGCGCCGTTCGAGCGAGTGGTGTCGCTGATCGACGTGGCGCAGCGATCGCCCTCGCCCACGAAGCGGCGCAGCAATCTGCAGCAGGCCTCCGCGGAATTCGAGCGGCTTTCCACGCCGACCGGCCACGAGAGCGCAGCCGCGGCGGCCGCCGATCGGCTCGCCCAGGCGCTGGCCGCCGCCGGCCGGGCGGACCTGGCCGAAGCGGCCCGGGCGTCCGACGACGCACAGATCGAGCAGCAAACGACCGCCGCCCGCAGCGCTTTGGAGTCGGCTCGCGCGCGGTTCCACCAAGCGCAGCGGTTGCTCGAGAAACGGCTCGACGATCTGAAGACCGCCGCGCCGGGAAGCCCCGAGTCGGCCGAACGGGCCGAGGCCCGCAGCGGCTCGGTGCAAGCGCAGCTGCAAGCGGCGCTGATGCTCCGCGAGATGGCCGCGACCCAACGCGAGGGCTCGGCGCCCTACCGGCGGCAGATGCGGCAGGCGGCCGAGGAGTTCGGCGCGCTCTACGAGAGCCAATCGAAGTGGCTGGTCGGCCTGTACGCGCAGCTTTACGAGGGACGCTGCTACCTCGACCTGGGCGATCGGCAGCTCGCCCGCGCGTCGTTCGCCTCGCTGCTGACCCAACCCGCCACGCAGCCGGAGTTCCGCAAGCTGATCTCGCTGGCCCACGCGGCGTTGGTCGAGGCGGCTCTCGAGGAACAAGCACAGCAAGGCGCCGGCGAGGAGAGCCTCAAGGCGTTGGCCCAGTCGATCGAGGCGCCCGCCCGCTGGTGCAAGTCACTGCCGGCCAGCCAACGCGACACCGGCGAGTCGGCGACACTCATGTACTGGCTCGCCGTGGCGACCGAACGGATTGATGGCGTGACCCCCGAGGCGCGCGAGTGGATGCGAACCGCAGCCGACGTGCCGAACGAGCGGCAAGCCGAGGCCCGCACCGCGCTCGCGTCGTACGGCGTCGACGGGGCGCCGAGCGTCGACCGCACCGAGCCGGAGAGCTTCGCCGCGGCCATCGAGTTGGGCCAGCAAGCGTTGCGCGCCGCCGGCGGGGCCGAGACGACCGCCAGCGTGGCCCGCCGGGCGAACCCTTCGGCCGTGGCTGAGCTCAACGCCCAAGTCGCCGCCCATCGAGCGGACGCCCGGTTCTACTTCGAAGCGGCGATCAGGCTCGCCGCCGGCGCGGGGGTGGGGGGCGGCGGCGAGGGCGTTGCGATCGAGCGGCTCAACGAGGCCCGCTACCTGCTCGCCTATTTGTACTGGCTCGCCGAAGACGACTGGCGTGCGGCCACACTCGCCTCGTTCATCGCACAGCGGCGCCCCGAGGACCCCTCGGCAGAAGGCGCCGCGCGGCTAGCGCTTGCCGCCCTGGGCCGTATGCAGCAACAAGCACTCGCCGCGGGCGAGCCGGACGCCTTCGAAACCAATGCGCTGACGCGGGTCGCCGAATTTGCCGCCGGCCGTTGGCCCGGCACGACAACCGAGAGTGCGGCGATCGACGTGCTGATCGGCGCAGCCCTCCGCGCCGGGCGCCGCGACGAGGCCGAGGCGGCGCTCGCCAAGCTGCCGGCCGAACGCCGCGCCGAGTACGAACTCAAACTGGCCGCCGCAGGCTGGGAAACCATCGCCCGCAACGCCGAGGCGCCGCCCGCCGCGCGGGCCGCCGCGCTGAAGGCGCTCCGCGAAGCGTTGCAGGCGGTCGACAAGTCGGGCGGCGTCACGGCGACCGAGACCACCGCCGCGCTCTATCTGGCCCAGGCCGAGATCGACGGCGACAGCCCCCGGCGTGCGATCGAGCTGCTCGACGACCAACGCAACGGCCCGCTGACGCTCGCCGAGCGTGGCGACCCGGCCGCGGCGCGGCCCGGCTTCGCCCTCGAGGCGTACAAGGCGGCCCTGCGGGCCTTTGCCGCCTCGGACAGCTTGCCGGCCGAGCGGTTCGGCGAGACGCTCGACCAACTCGAGTCGGCCTCGGGCGACTCGGACCTGACACGGCGGATCTTCCTGAGCGTGGGGGTCGAGCTGCAGCAGCGGCTCGGCGCGCGGCTCGCCGCGGGCGAGCCTCCCGGCGCCGTGTCCGAGGCGCTCGGCGAACTGCTCGACCGCCTGGCGGGCGCCGCCGAAAGCTGGAACACCGGCCTGTGGGTCGCCCAAACGCACACCGGCCTTGGCGACGCGGCCGCCGCGGGCAGCGCCGAGGCCGGCGCCCACTACGAGGCGGCGGCCGCCGCCTACCGCGCGTTGCTCACGCGCGTGAAGAGCGACCCGGCCTTCGCGCCGGCCCCGACCGCCGGGCTCGCGTTGCGGTTGCAACTCGGCAAACTCGAACAGAAACGCGGCAACTTCGAGGAGGCGGTCGAGGCGTTCAGCGCGTTGCTCGTCGAGCGGCCGACCATGATCGACGTGCAGCGAGCCGCCGCGCTCGCCTACCAGTCGTGGGGCGAGAAGGAGCAAGACGCCGAGCGGATCGAGGCCTCGATCCACGGGGCGCTCAAGGCCGACGGCGGCTCGGGCCACCTGGTTTGGGGCTGGCGCAAACTCGCCGCTGTCACTTCTCGGGCCGCCAAGACCAACCCCAAGCACCAAGACTTGTTCTACGAGTCGTGGCTGAACGTCGCCCGCTCGCGTTACCTGGCGGCGCTGCTGGCGACAGGCTCCGACCGCGAGGACCAACTCGGCAAGGCCGAGAGCACCGTGCGCTCGATGCGTCGCCAGTACCCCAACCTTGGCGGCGACGAACGGCTCGCCGAGTACGACGCCCTGCTGCGCGACATCCAACGCGCCCAGGGCAAAGCGCCGACCGGCCTGTCGGGCTCCGGCGGTTGATTCCTTGTTGGCTAGAGACAGTGACACGCAAAAGACGCCACGGGGCGATCCAATGATTGGCCCCCAAAACAGATCCCCCTCGATTTTCGTTTGCTTTGTAGCGCCCTCTTGGGGCCATCGTCCTTGAACCCTTATCGCGGCAGTCACATGCGAAACCTCGCCCTTATCGCCCTCGCCCTCGTGTGGTCTTCGTCGGCCGGGCTGGCCCTGAGCGACCAGGTGCGCAAGCACAGCGGGACCGACAGCGGCGAGATCACCGACACCTCCCCGCTGGCGGTCACGATCAAGAAGGGCTCGACCACCAAGGAGATCCCGCTCGTCGAGATCGTGCGAGTGGTGTTCGACGGCGAGCCCTCGGCCTTGGGGCAGGCGCGCGTCAACGCCCGCAACGGCGGCTACCGCACCGCGCTGAACAAGCTCGGCACGCTCAAGCCGCGCGACCTCCGGGGCTTGGTGCGCGAGGACCACGAGTTTTACACCGCCTACTCCAAGGCGAAGCTCGCCTTGCTGGGCGAGGGCGAGCTGGGCGACGCGGGACGCGAGCTCGGCGCGTTTCTCAAATCGCACCCCGAGAGCTTCCACACGCTCGAGGCGACCGAGTTGGTGGGCGACCTGCTGGCGGCCGTGGGCAAGGACTCGTCCGCCACGCGGATGTACGCCAAGCTCGCCGCGACGCCGTGGCCCGCGTACCAGGCGCGCGCCTTGGTGCGGACCGGCGAGCTGCTCGAGCGGCGCGGCGACCACGCCGAGGCGATCGAGCGGTTCGAACAGGCCGCCCGCCTCGCCGAGGGCGACCCGCTCTCCGAAGAGCAGCTCTTGGCCGCCCGGCTCGGCAAGGCGAAGAGCCTGGCGGCGAGCGGCTCGGCCGACGAGGCCGCGTCGATCGCCCGCGGCGTGATCTCCGAGGGCGACCCCGAAGACGCCGCCGCGCAGGCGGCCGCTTACAACGCCCTGGGGGCGAGCCGCCTGGCCGCCGGCGACGCCAAGGACGCCCTGTTCGCCTACCTGCACGTCGACCTGCTCTACCCGCAATCGGGCGAAGCCCACGCCGAGGCGTTGCACCATCTTGCCGACTTGTGGAACCGAGTCGGCAAGCCGAGCGAGTCTCGCGCCGCGCGCGAAAAGCTCAGCCGGGAATACGCCGGCACCCGCTGGGCGAAGCGTTAGCTCCCAAACGGGCGAGACCCTAACGATTGGGCGAGCGCGGCGGGCAGGACAAGCTTGGCGGGGGCCTAACTCACGACGTTTCTCCCCGACCGCACGCGTGCTTCTGGACCGGGCCGCGGTGAGTGTGCATGATTGGTCTAAGTGTTTGACGCCGCTCATCACGCCCCACGAACCCGACCGCAAGGACACGCGATGCCACTCTCCCGCGGCCCCGGCGCCGAAGCGCCCTCACGCTCGCGCCCGTTGCTCGCTACGCCGATCGCCCTGCTAGCCGCCGCGGTGGTGTTTGCCGCGCTGCTCGCCGCGGCGCCGGAAGCGCTCGCCCAGCCCGGCGCCGACGCCGTGGCCGCCGAAGCGACGGCCGCCGCGACCGAGCCGCCGCGCACGAGCTACCTTTCTTGGGCGTTCAAGTCGCTGGGCATCGGTTACAGCCTGGTCTTCTTGGCCCTCTCGTTCACGCTCGTCTCGCTGCTCGTGATGAACGCGCTCAAGGCGAGCCGCGGCAACCTGGCGCCGCCCGACCTGGTCGAGGCGTTCGAGTCGCACCTCGACGCCAAGCGCTACACCGAGGCGTACGAGCTGGCCAACACCGACGAGTCGTTCCTCGGCAAGGTCTTGGCCGCCGGGCTCGGCAAGCTCTCGGGCGGCGGCGACTACAACCAGGCGATCGAGGCGATGCAGGAGGTCGGCGAGCAGGAGAACATGCGGCTCGAGCACCGCTTGGGCTACATGGCGCTGATCGGCTCGATCAGCCCGATGATCGGCCTGCTGGGAACGGTGCAGGGCATGATCGGATCGTTCAACGTGATCGCCACGTCGCCCACCACCCCCAAGCCGAGCGCACTGGCCGAGGGCATCTCGACCGCGCTGTTCACCACGCTCGTGGGGCTGGCGATCGCGATCCCGGCGATCGCGATCTACAACGTGCTGCGCAACCGCATCGCCCAACTGGTGCTGGAGATCGGGATCACGAGCGAGGGGCTCATGAGCCGTTTCCAGAAGGTGGGGAAGTAATCCTATTCCCTCCCCCTGGTGGGGAGGGCTAGTGAGGGGGGAAGCCCCTGGCGCACGGGCAACATTGGAAAGTAAGGCAGCAGATGTTTCAAAAGCGGCAGCACCAGTACCCAGGGTTGCCCCCCTCCCCGCCCCTCCCCGCCAGGGGGAGGGAGTAAACCATGCGATTCAACCGCAAAACCTACGCCGGCGTCGTCGAGGGGGACATGACCCCGATGATCGACATGACGTTCCAGCTGATCGCGTTCTTCATGGTGCTGATCAACTTCTCCGACACGGAGCAGGACCAACGCGTGAACCTCCCCTCCAGCGAGTTGGCCAAGCCGCCCGAGACCGCCTACGTCGAGCCGATCACGATCCAGATGACCGCCGACGAGACGATCTTGTTCGGCAGCCGCGAGTTGGGCTCCGGCGAGGCGGGCATCGAGGAGCTGGCGGTCGACCTGAAACGCGAGGCGCGGCTGCTGCGAGCCTACGGCAAGGTGGGGCTGGCGGAGGTCACCGTGGTGATCCGCGCCGACCACAACGCCCGCACGGGACGGGTGCAGGAGATCATCCAGGCGTGCCAAGAGGCCGACTTCGAGACCTTCGCGTTGCGTGGTCGCCAGAGCGACGTGACGACGCTGTACGAGTGACAACGTATTCTCTCCCCCTTAATTGACCTTTCACCTCTAGCCTCGCTTCGATGAAGATCCGCCACAGCGATCATCGCGACAAGATCGAGCTGCAGATGACGCCGATGATCGACATCGTGTTTCAACTGCTGATCTTCTTCATCATGACGTTCAAGATCGTGCTGCCCGAGGGCGACTTCAACGTGCGGATGCCGCTCGCCGCTTCCGAGTCGCCGGCCCCGCCGAGCGAAACCCCCACGCTGCGGCTGGAGATGACGGCCGACGGCGAAGGCAAGCTCGTCGAGTTGCGTCTCGGCGACTTGGTGTTCACCGGCGAGGACCGCTTCGCCAAGCTCCACGCCCACGTCCGCTCGCTGGTGGGCGACGCCGGCGGCCCCGGCGTGGCGACCGACCAGGAGGTCGACATCGACGCCGACTACGGCTTGCGCTACGACTACGTGATGCGGGCCATCACGGCGCTCACCGGCTACATCGAGAACGGCCAGCGGCACCAGCTGATCGAACGCGTGCGGCTCACGCCACCCGACGAGGCGTGAGCGGGGCGACCGCAGGCGGCGCCGGCCGCGCTCCTAGCGTCGCGGCGGCGGCTCGGCCAAGATAGACCGGCATGGAGCCCACGCCCCGCAACAGCCCGCCGCAGCCGCCCCCCCGGGGCGACGAACCGCCGACCACGCAGCAGACGGTCCAGCGGCTGATGGACCAGTACGCCGAGATCGCCCGGCTCGCCGGCGGCCTGGCGCACGAGATCAAGAACCCGCTCTCGACGATCCGGCTGAACATGCAGCTGCTGGCCGAGGACCTGCTTCCTGACGGCTGGGACGAGAACGACGAGGACGCCCGGCCCCTCTCGCCCGCCGAGCTGCGCGCTCGCAAGCGGATCGAGGCGGTGCAGCGCGAGTGCGCCCGGCTGCACGACCTGCTCGACGACTTTTTGGTCTACGCCAAGACACGGCGGCTGACGCTCGAGCCGCGCGACCTGAACGTCGAGATCGCCGACACGCTCGACTTCTTCGAGCCGGAGTGCGAGGCCGCCGGGATCGAGATCGTGCCCTATCTCGAGGCCGACCTGCCGGGCGTGATGCTCGACCGCGAGGCGTTCCGCGGCGCCCTGATGAACCTGCTGATCAACGCCAAGCAGGCGATGCAGGATGGCGGGCAGATCGTCGTGCAGACCCGCTCGCACGGCTCGGCCGTGTCGGTCTACCTCACCGACACCGGCTCGGGCATGGACGACGCCACGGCGGGCCGCATGTTCGAGGCTTTTTACTCCACCAAATCGGGCGGTTCGGGCCTGGGGCTGCCGACCACGCTCAAGCTGATCGAGGCCCACGGCGGCACGATCGCCGTCCAGAGCGAACTGGGCCGCGGCACACGGTTCACAATCGAGCTGCCGGCCGTGGCCCGCCTGGCGGCGGATGGGAGGGGCTAGGGGTTAGGGACTAGGGGTTAGGGACTAGAGGCGGACGACCTCCGGTCGTAGCTAGCCCCTAGCCCCTAGCCCCTAATCCCTCATAATTCCCTCCTATGGCAAAGGAGAAACCACAGGCCCAGGCGGGGCCGCCGATCCGGGTGCTGGTTGTCGACAACGACGCGGCGCACGCCGACGCGATGGCCGAGAGCCTGCGCAAGGTCGGCTACGAGTGCTCGGTCACCGAGCGCGGCGAGGAGGCGGCCGAGATGCTCGGCCGCGGCTCTTACGAGATCGTCGTCACGGACCTCGTGATGCCGGGCATCGGCGGGCTCGAGCTCTTGGACCGGGTCAAGGAGACGCTGCCCGACGCCGAGGTGATCCTCGTGACCGGCCACGGCACGGTCGAGTCGGCGGTCGAGGCGATGCGCCGCGGGGCGTTCAACTACCTGCTCAAGCCGCTCGACCTGGCGCAGCTGCGGGCGGTCGTGGACAACGCCGCGCGGAGCCAGCACCTGCGGCGGGCGAACGCCGAGCTGCGCCGGCGGCTCGACGAGCGGTTCGGCTTCGAGGGGGTGGTCGGCAACAGCGAGCCGATGCGGCGTGTGATCGAGCGCTTGGCCCGCATCGCGCCGACCGACGCCACGGTGCTGATCCAGGGCGACACCGGCTGCGGCAAGGAGCTCGTGGCCCAGGCGATCCACCAGAACAGCCCCAGAAAATCGCGGCCCTTCGTCGCGCTCAACTGCGGCGCGCTGAGCGAGAACATCCTCGAGAGCGAGCTCTTCGGCCACGTCAAAGGGGCGTTCACGGACGCCTCGCACGACCGCGTGGGCAAGTTCGAGTACGCCGACGGCGGCACGCTGCTGCTGGACGAGGTGGGCGACATGCCGTTGCCGACGCAGATCAAGCTGCTGCGGGTCCTCGAGTCGGGCGAGATCACCCGCGTCGGGTCGAACGAGCCCAAGAAAGTCGATGTGCGGATCTTGTCGGCCACCAACCGCGACCTGGAGGCCTCGATCGCCGAGGGGACATTCCGCGAGGACCTTTACCACCGGCTCAAAGTGGTGACCGTACGGCTGCCGCGTCTGGCCGAGCGCCGCGAGGACCTGCCGCTGTTGCTCGATCACTTCCTCAAGACCCAGTCCAAGCACCACCACAAGGAGATCGGCTCGGTCTCGACCGCCGCCCGCCGGCGGCTGATGGCTTACGACTGGCCGGGCAACGTGCGGGAGCTGAAGAACGCGGTCGAGAGCATGGTGGTCGTCGACCTCGACGGCGTGCTCGACCTCGACGACCTGCCGGAGCAGTTTTACACGCCCGGCGAAGCGGGCGAGGCGACGGAGAGCGGCGCGGGGGTCGGCGGCGGCGACGCGTTGGCCGACCTGGTCGGCAAGCCGATCTCGGCGATCGAGGGCCTGTTCATCGGCGAGACGCTCAAAGTCACCGGCGGCAACCGCGAGGAGGCGGCCAAGATGCTCGGCATTGGCGAGCGGACTCTCTACCGCAAGATCAAAGAGTACGGGCTGAACTGAACGAACCACGGATTGCACGGATGGGCACGGATAGAAAGAAGGACGGTAGCCACGAAAAGGCACAATAGAGCACGAAGAAAAAAGAAGTGATGGGCGCCGACGACTTTGGCTCCGTTCCCAACTCCTTCTAAGAAGAACCGGTACGCAGCCTCCGTTCGGCCGTCGTCTATCGTGCCTTTTTGTGCCTTTTCGTGGCTATCTCCAATCCGTGCCCATCCGTGAAATCCGTGGTTAAAACGAAGCGCAGAAGAACAAGGAAGCTCGAATGCCCGTGATCCGTCCCCTGCCGACCGCCGTCGTCAACCAGATCGCCGCCGGCGAGGTGGTCGAGCGTCCGGCGTCGGTGGTGAAGGAGCTGATGGAGAACGCCGTGGACGCCGGGGCCACGCGCGTCGACGTGGCGATCGAGCGTGGCGGGGCCGACCTCGTGCGGGTCAGCGACAACGGCCGCGGCGTGGCGCCCGACGAATTGCTCTTGGCCGTCACCAACCACGCCACCAGCAAGATCGCCTCGGCCGACGAGTTGTTCCGCGTCGGCACGCTCGGTTTCCGCGGCGAGGCGCTCGCTTCGATCTCGGCGATCAGCCGCTTCCTGCTGCGCAGCCGCCAGGAGGGCGCCGCCGAGGGCGCCGAGCTGGCGGTGCTCGGCGGCTCGGTCGGCGAGGTCGCCCCGGCCGGCTGCCCGGTGGGGACCACCATCGAGGTGCGCGATCTGTTCTTCAACACGCCCGTGCGGCAGAAGTTCCTGAAGACGCCCCAGACCGAGATCGGCCACGTCACCGAAACGTTCACCCGGGTCGCCCTGGCGGCGCCGTCGGTCCACTTCACGTTGTCGCACAACGGACGCACGCTGCACGATTTGCCGCCCTGCGGCGGGCAAGGTCGCCAGGACGAGCTGACGGGCTGGCGCGAGAGGATCGCCGCTCTGTTCGGCGACGACTTGGCCGCCGGCCTGATCGAGGTGGCCAGCGACGAGCCGCTCGAGGAGCAGCAAGACAGCGGCCCGGCCGGCTCGGTGCGGCTCAGCGGCTTTGTCGCCCACCCGTCGCACAGCCGGGCGAACAACCGCTTGCAGTACTTGCTGCTCAACGGCCGGGCGATCCGCGACCGGGCGCTGCAGCACGCCCTGGGCGAGGCGTACCGCGGGCTGATGATCACCGGACGGTCGCCGATCTGCTTCCTGCGGCTCGAGATGCCGCCGCACCTGGTCGATGTGAACGTCCACCCGACGAAGCTCGAGGTGCGGTTCGTCGATTCGGGCCGGCTCTACAGCCAGCTGCTCGGCACGCTGCGCAGCAAGTTTCTGGCGAGCGACCTGCGTTCGCTTGGCCAGCAAGGCGCCGAGCCGCGCGACGGCGACGAGGCGGCCGAGGCGGCCGCCGGCGAGGGCGACCTGGTCGGCTGGGCCAAGAGCCGGCTGTCGCAGCGACGTTTTGACGGGCCGCACGGCGACGCTCCTGCCTCCGCTGGCCGCTCGGGCGGCGCGGCGCCGTTCAAGGCGTTCCCCGCCGACCGCACGCCGGTGGGCGAGCCGCTCGCCCTCAGGCGGTTCACGCCCGATCCCGACCGCACGGGCGCCGCCATGGGCGTCGCCGCCACTGATCCACGGTCGGAGCAGGCCGCCGAGTACGCCACTGAGTACACAACGCCGTCCGAGCCTCTCGCAGTCGCCGGCAAGGCGATGCAGCTGCACAATCGCTACCTGGTGGTCGAGACCGAGAGCGGCATGGAGGTGATCGACCAGCACGCGCTGCACGAGCGGGTGCTCTACGAGCAGATCCGACCGCGGGCGCTGGCCGGCGGGCTCGAGAAGCAGAAGTTGCTGGTCCCCGAGCCGGTCGACCTCACCGCCGAAGAGGCGGCCGCCGTGCTCGAGAACCGCGAGCTGCTCGGGCGGCTCGGCATCGACGTCTCGCCGTTCGGCGGCGAGACGGTCCTCGTCGAGAGCTGCCCGGCGATGCTCAGGCGGTTGCGTCCCGAGGAGACGCTGCGCGGCTTGGTCGAGAAACTGCTCGCCTCGGGCGAGGCGCCCGACGGCGTGACGGAACGCGACATCGTCGACGAGCTCTTGCACTCGATGAGCTGCAAGGCGGCCGTGAAGTACGGCGACCCCCTCACCGACGAGGAGATCGCCGCGCTGCTGGCCGCCCGGCCGGGGACCGAGAACCACCACCACTGCCCCCACGGCCGGGCGACCTCGCTCGAGTTTAGCTGCGACGAGCTCGACCGCCGGTTCGATCGGGTTTGACGGGAGAGGTGAAAGGTCCGTGGTGGGAGGCCGGGGGTGACGGCGGAGCCCTTTGCCATCGGCCCTGGCTTGAGACACAATATTAGATTCGCCCTCGCGGCCCCGCTCTGCTCGAGCATTCCCTGACCTCTCGCCTCCGACCTCTCTCCTTCCTCTATGATTTGCGTAAGCATCGGCCGCAGCCGGCACAAGCACATGCTCGCCGAACACCGCCACCTGGTCGACCAGGGGGCGCAGCTGGTGGAGTTGCGGCTCGATTATCTGAGCACGCGGGTGAACATCGCGAGGCTGCTGGCCGACCGGCCTTGCCCGGTGATCGTCACCTGCCGTCGCGAGGCGGACGGCGGCAAGTACACCGGCACCGAGGAGCACCGGCTCACGCTGCTCAGAGAGGCGATCGTCGCGGGTGTGGAGTACATCGACCTGGAGGACGACATCGCCTCGCAGGTGCCGCGGTTCGGCAAGACCAAGCGGATCATCAGCCACCACAACTTCCGCAACACGCCGGAGAACCTCGACGAGCTGCACGCCGAGCTCGCGGGGCTCGACGCCGACATCGTGAAGATCGCCACGATGGCGCAGAAGACGCGCGACAACACGCGGGTGCTCGAGCTGATCAAGAAGCACGACAAGCCCACGGTGGCGATGTGCATGGGCGACATCGGCACGCCGTCGCGGATCCTCGGCGCCAAGTTCGGGGCGCCCTTCACGTACGCCACGTTCCACCACGAGCGCGCCCTGGCGCCCGGTCAGCTGAGCTTCCAGCAGATGACCGAGATCTTCCACTACGAGAAGATCAACGCCGACACGGATCTGTACGGCGTGATTGCCGACCCGGTAGGCCACAGCCTCAGCCCGTTGATCCACAACGCCCAGCTGCGGGAGCACGACCTCAACTCGGTCTACTTGCCGTTCCGCGTGCCGGTCGACTCGTTGGCCGATTTCGTCGAGGACGTGCCGCGGCTGGGGATCAAGGGCCTGAGCGTGACGATCCCGCACAAGGAGGCGATCGCCCGCCACCTGACGAAGGTCGACCCGGCGGCCAAGGGGATCGGGGCGGTCAACACGGTCGTTTTCCGTGACGGTCAGGTGATCGGCTACAACACCGATTACAAGGGGGCGATGGACTGTCTCGAGAAGGTGCTCGGGCACGACTCGGCCGAGAAGCCCGACGCCCCCAGCCCGCTCGCCGGACGGCGCGCGCTGGTGCTCGGCGCGGGCGGCGCCGGGCGAGCGGTGGTGTACGGCCTGAAGAAACGCGGCGCGGCGATCACGATCGCCAGCCGCACGAAGGCCCGCTCCGAGAAGCTCGCCAAGGAGTTCGAGTGCCGTGCGGTCGACTGGAACGCCCGCCACAACGCCGCCCCCGAGGTGCTCGTGAACTGCTCGCCGATCGGCATGCACCCGAACGTCGACGAGACGCCCTTCAGCAAGGCTTACCTCAGGCCCGGCATGATCGTGTTCGACACGGTCTACAACCCGGAGTCGACCTTGCTCGTGAAGGAGGCCCGCGAGCACGGCTGCCGCGTGGCGACCGGCGTCGAGATGTTCGTCAACCAGGCGGCTTTGCAGTACAAGCTCTTCACCGGCCAGGAGGCCTCGAAAGAGCTGATGCGCGACACGATCAAGCGGGCGATCGGCCCCGTGAAGTTCTAGAGCGCACTGCTGGTAGCCGTAGCGTCGTTTTCGCCTTGTCGACGCCGAATCACACCGCCACACACGCTACGCATCTGTGCGATTCGCACCAGGAAGGACCAATGAACAAGCCATGCCCGATTCCCCACCGCGTTTCTTCCTGACCGGCTACCGCGGCGTCGGCAAGACGTCGGTCGCCCGCGTCGCGGCCGAGCTCCTCGGCTGGTCTTGGGTCGACGCGGACGTGGAGGTCGAACGCGTGGCGGGTCGGTCGATCGCCGAGATCTTCGCCGCCGACGGCGAGCCGGGGTTCCGCGACGCCGAGGCCGCGGTTGTCGCCGAGCTCTGCGGCCGCGAGCGCTGCGTGGTCGCTTTGGGGGGCGGGGCGCTCCTTCGGCCGGCGACCAGTGAGCTGGTCCGCACGGCGGGGCCCGTGGTCTGGCTCACCGCCACGGCGGAGACGATCCACCACCGCCTGGGCGCCGACCCGACGACCGCCACGCGGCGGCCGAAGCTGACCGACCGTGGCGGCTTGGCCGAGATCGAGCAGCTGCTCGCCGAGCGCGAGCCGCACTACCGCGAGTGTGCTACGCTTACGCTCGCGGCGGACGAGCTGAGCCCCGCCGAGCTGGCCGAGAGGATCGTGGCCGAGCTGGGGCTTGGCGGCTAACCACTTCCGAAGGGTCGCCGGCACGCAACCTCGCCCAAGGACACCACAAGCGACTCGCATGGATTGGCTCCTCACGATCCCGCTCGCCGTGCGCGTGGCGGTGGTGTTTTTTGCGGCGGCGTCGGTCGCGACCCTGCTCAACGCGGCGACCTACGCCTGGGCGTGGCGGCCCCGACAATTCTCACCGTGGCAGGGCGAGGCCGAGGGCGTCGCCCCGCGCACTTGGGCCGATCGGCTGCCGGTGATCGGCTGGCTGAGATTGCGTCGCGACGCCGCCGTCCTAGGCCGCGGCTATTGGGTGAGGCCGATGCTCGTCGAGGCGCTGTTCGGCGCGGCGCTCGCTTGGCTTTACGCCTTCGAGGTCGACGGGCTCGGATTGATCGTCGAGCAATCGCCCGCCGCCAGGCTCGACCCGGCGCCGCTCGCCTGGGCCACGCACGCCACGTTCGCGGCCCACGCCTTGCTGGCCTGCTTGATGTTAGTCGCCACACTGATCGACATCGACGACAAGATCATCCCCGACGAGGTGACCGTCCCCGGCACGCTCTTGGGTTTGGTGCTGATGACCCTCGCGCCGCTCGCGCTGCCGCCCAACATCCAAGAAAGCGGCGCCCAACCGCCGGCGAGCGTCGAGCTGGCGACCGCCGTGGGGGCGCCGCTGCGCGGCATGGCGGGCGACCCGGTCCGGCTTGTACCGACGCACGTGGCGGCTCCGCGCGTGTGGCCCGAGGCTCTGGCCGGTTTTCCCCAGGGGAGCGGCTCGCTGCTGCTGGGGCTCGGCTGCTACTGGCTGTGGTGCTTCGCGCTCACGACGCGCATCTGGCGCGCCCGCGGCGGCGTGCTGCGTGGGCTCGGGGTGCTGCTGGTGCGGGTCGGCCGCGACCTGCGCAGCACGCCGCTGCGCGAGATCCTGATCGTCGGCTCGCTGCTGATCGCGATGGCGTGGCGCGTCGGCGGCGGGGCGTGGCAGGGGCTGCTCACCGCGCTGGTGGGCATGGTTCTGAGCGGCGGGCTGGTGTGGCTCGTGCGACTGATCGGATCGGCCGCCTTGGGCAAGGAGGCGATGGGCTTTGGCGACGTGACGCTGATGATGATGATCGGCGCGTTCCTCGGCTGGCAGGCGGGGCTGATGATCTTCTTCCTCGCCCCGTTCGCGGGGCTGGTGATCGGCGTGATGCAGCTCGTGCTGCGCCGCGACGACGTGATCCCCTACGGCCCGTTCCTCTGCCTGGCGGCGGCGTTCGTTGTCGTGCGTTGGCCGCACTTGTGGGAGCGGACCGAGCCGCTTTTCGACGCCGGGCCGCTCGTGCCGGTTGTGCTGCTTGTCTGCCTCGTGATGCTAGGCGTGTTGCTCGCTCTTTGGCGTCAGGTGAAGGTGCGGCTGCTGGGAGTGAGCGAGGATTGAGGGCGGCGTTTTTGACCACGCCTCCCGGCGACCGTGGGTCGCCGGCTATAGAGTGGTTTTCGAATTGGTGTGGACGAGCGGGGAAGCGATTGGCGGCGTGGCGAGGAAGCCGAAGCAGGCAATGCGGTGCATTGTCGATGCAGGCTGACGAAGCCATGACGCCGATCGCGAGCCGAGCGTCTACACCTATGAGCAAACCGCTCTAGCCTCACCCCCGACCCCCTTGCCCCTCTCAATGTCTTGGTTTGAGACGATTGCCGACCTCGACGCGGGCACCGAGACGCTCCGCCGGCGGCGGTATGGCGTG
The DNA here is from genome assembly GCF_007859945.1 of Pseudobythopirellula maris. GTDB lineage: Bacteria > Planctomycetota > Planctomycetia > Pirellulales > Lacipirellulaceae > Pseudobythopirellula > Pseudobythopirellula maris. The sequence continues at coordinate 453,782 of NZ_SJPQ01000004.1, forward strand.
ATCGAGACCGAGGCGGGCGCCCTGCGGGCGGTCCACCTGCGGCCCTGGCCCAAGTTGCTGTCGCTGCGCGAAGTGCTGCCGCTCGGCGATCGTTATCACGCCACAGGCGAAGGCGATCGCTGCTGGCTGTACTACAACCAGCCGCGTGGGCACTCGAAGTTCCTCGCCCTGAAGTACGTGGTGACGACCCCCGACGCGAAGTACGCCACCTTTCGGGCCGCGCTGAAGGCACTCGACCGCGTGGCCGAGATCAAAAGGTCCGACGCCCTGCTCTGCGACGCGGCGAACCGCCGTCTGAGCGACCGCTTCCTGCAGCGCATGGGCTGGGAGGCCCACGCCCCGCAGTGGGGACGGCGAAACTTTATCCGTCGGTTCTACGGCGATTACCCCGTGCATGGGTGAAATGACCAAGCACCAACTACCTAGGGGTTTGATTCTTCTCTTATTGGTGATTCCAGCGTCTGTGAGCGAACCGATCTACGATCTCGACGACCGGCCCCTGTGCTAGCACGGGCCTTAGGGGGGCGCCGCATCGGGCTTGGTCGGCCGGCGGAGGGCTGCTACTCTTCGCGCGCTGCCCGCTCGCAACCCCCGTTTGTTCGCCACCGCCGTGCCCTTGCGTCTCGCCCACCGAATGCTGCTCGCCGCCGCGCTGCTCCCGATCTTATCGGGTTGCGGGCGGGTCGTGTTCCGGCCCGACGCCGCGCAGCAGGCCCAGGCGCTGCAGATCTCGCCAGAGCAGCAGCGTCTGTTGGCGCAGCAACAACTGGAGCTGCAGCAACGGACCGACGCCCTCGACCGCGACAACCAGGAGCTCGAGTCGCTGCTGGCCCAGTCGCGTCAGCAGGCCCAGCTGCTGAGGGACCAGATCGTCGCCACGCAGGGGCAGCTCAAGGCGACGGCCGACCGGCTGGCCGCCACGCAGCAAGACAATTCGCAACTCAAGCAGAAGACCGAGGCGCTCGTCGCCTCGGTGAGCCAGCCGGCCCAAGAGTACATGCGACCCAACAGCACGCTGATGCGGCCGTTGGAGCTGCGCAATTTGCCGGGCGTCGACGCCCGGCAAGACGGCGACGTGATCCGCGTCGCGCTCTCGAGCGACGAGCTCTTCGCCCCCGGCGGGGCGAGCCTCACCCCCGGCGGCGAGCAGCTCTTGCGCGGCGCGCTCGGCAGTGTGCTCACCGCCTACCCGCAGCACCTGATCGGCATCGAGGGGCACACCGACGGGGCCCCGGTCGCGTCGGCCCACTTCCCGACCAGCCACCACCTGTCGATCGCCCAAGCGACGGCCGTCTACGACGCCGTGCGACGCGGCGCGTCGCTCCCGGCCAACCAGGTCTTCCTGATCGGGCACGGGGCGAACCACCCGCGGGTCTCGAACGCCACCGAGGCGGGCCGCAAGCAGAACCGCCGCATCGAGCTGGTGATCTACCCCGAAACGGCGCCGCTGCGCTAAGACGCAAGGCGGCCAACCTCCCGGCGGCGACGCCGCTCCGGCTGGAGCGGGCGGACCGGCTGCATTACGCTGGTACCCGGGGGGCGCCCGACGACCGCAGGTCCTTGGGCGGCCTCCCCACGTCCCAGCATTCTCTACCCGGTGCGCTGATTTGATCGTCATCATCAACTACGACATGGCCAACCTGCGGAGCGTTCAGAAGGCTTTTGAGCGGGTGGGACAAGAGGCGCAAATCACGTCCGACCCCGATGAGGTGGCCCGCGCCAGCCGTGTGGTGCTGCCGGGCGTGGGAGCGAGCGCTGACGCGTTGGCGGCCCTCCGCTCGCGGGGTCTCGAGGAGCCGATCAAGGCGTTCGTCGCCTCGGGGCGGCCCTTCTTGGGCATCTGCCTCGGCCTGCAGATGCTGTTCGACACGAGTTACGAAGACGGCGTCCACCAAGGCCTGGGGCTGCTGCCAGGCGGTGTGGTGCGGTTCGGCTCGCAGGGCGAGTCCCCTTGGCCTCAAGAGCTGAAAATCCCCCACATGGGATGGAACCAGCTCCGCTTCCCCCCGGCGGCCGACGGCCGCCCCTGCCCGCTGTTCACGGGCGTCGACGAGGGGGCGCACTTCTACTTCGTCCACTCGTACTACGTGGCTCCCGCGGACGACTCGGTGGTCGCCGCCGAGGCCGATTACGGCGGGCCGTTCTGCGCGGCTGTCTGGCGCGACAATCTTTTCGCCACCCAGTTCCACCCCGAGAAGAGCCAGGCCAACGGCCTGCGGGTGCTGCGCAACTTCGCCGAGCTGCCGGTCGTCCAGGGGGCGGCGGGCGTCTAGAGCGTTGGCCGGGTCTGCCCCCGGCTGAGTTCCCATGGGGCGGGGCCCCTTCGGCCACCCCCGTCGGCCGGACCCGCTGACGGTCGTGCGGGTCGTGCGTGTTGATCCGCCGGGATCGCAGAGGAGGTCCGCGCATTCTTGCGCCGGCTTGCGCCCGTCCACAGCGGCGGAGATAGCCTTCAGCAGACTACGGCGCGCGCTGGGCGCGCCGCCTCTGCCCCCCTGCCCCTTTCGGTCTTCCCGATGGAACCCAAGAAGATCCGCCGCAAAATCGAATTCGTTGACCGCGAGGTGCAGGGCGCGTTGGCCCGGCGCCTGATCGGCCACTGGTTCCTTTTTCTTGCCGTGGTGGCGAGCGTGGCGTTCCTGCTGCGTTGGATGAGCGACCCGTTCAAGCCCGTGGGCGAGCACGCCGTCGAGGCGTGGTGGTCGTACGGCCCGATGCTGCTGGCGATCGCCTGCCTTGCGCCGGCGTTTATTTATGACTCGATCCGGTTGAGCAACCGCTTCGCCGGCCCGATTTACCGGCTCCGCACCGCCACGCACAAGCTTGCCGAGGGCGGCGCGCCGGAGAAGATCGAGTTCCGCGGGGCCGACTTCTGGCAAGAGCTGGCGGTCGACTTCAACCGCGTGGTCGACCGGCTGGCCAAGAGCGAGCAGCCCAGCCCCGATAACGACCAGCAGGGCGCAGCCTCGTGATCTCTCTCACTCGCAATCGCCGTAACGCCGGCGCACCCAACCACTCCCGTCGCAGGGGCGCGGCCGCGGCCGAATTCGCCGTCTGTCTGCCGGTGCTGATCCTGCTGCTGATGGGCATGATCGAGGCTTGCTCGATGGTGTTCCTCAAGCAGTCGCTTGCCGTGGCCTCGTACGAGGGCGTCGGCGCAGGCATCCGTCCCGACGCCACGGCCCAGCAGGTGCGGGCCGCTTGCATGCAAGTGCTCAACGACCGCGGGGTCCGCGGCGGCGACGCCCAGATCGACCCGGCCAACCTGGCGGCTCTCGAACCGGGAGAGTTTTTCAACGTCACGGTCACCGCGCCGACCGATCGCAACGGCGTGATCCCGGCCCGCTTTTATCGCGGCATGGTGCTCCGTTCGAGCGCCTCGATGATGAAGGAATTCTGACCCGGTCCGCCCCAAGCGGTCGCCAAACACGCCATGAAGACTCGCCCAAGAAACCCACGCCGCGGAGCCATCCTGGTGCTCGTCGCGGTTCTGATGCCCATCTTCGCGTTGATGGCCGCCTTGGCGGTCGACATCGCGTGGATGCAGCTCGCGCGGACCGAACTGCGCACGTCGACCGACGCCGCCAGCCGGGCCGGGGCCAAGGAGCTGTCGCTCGAACAAAACATCGCCGAGGCCCGCGCGGCCGCCCTCGAGGCCGCCGCACGCAACCCGGTGGCCGGCGCGCCGCTGGTGCTCGACCCGAACGACGTCGTGTTCGGACGCTCGGCGCTGAACGAGCGGAGCGGGAAGTTTGTCTTCACGCCCGGCGCCGCCCCCACTAGTGGCGTGCGGGTGAACGGCCGCCGCACGGCCGATTCGCCCTCCGGGCCGGTCGGGCTGCTGTTCGGGCGGATGCTCAACGTGCCCAACTTCCAGCCGGTCCACACCGCCACCTCCACGGTGCTCGACCGCGACATCTGCGTGGTGATCGACCGCTCCGGCTCGATGGGGCTCGACCTCCGCACCCGCGGCGACCGCAACGGCCAGAACTGCGGCCCGCTCACCACCGACACCCGGTTCTTTGCCTTGGTGCAAGCCGTGGCGGTGTTTGTCGCCGAACTGGACGAGTCCTTGCCGAACGAGCACCTCGCCCTGGCGAGCTACAGCAGCCGCTTCCGCACGCGGTGCCGCAACGGCCTCCTCGATTTCCAACAATCCGACCTGCGGGTCTCGCTCACACCAGACTACTCGGCCGTGAACGTCGAGATGGCGTCGTTCATGGCGAACGGCATCGGCGGCAGCACGGCGGTTGGCGAGGGCCTGCGTGAGGGGATCCGCTCGCTGGCGAACGCCCGACCGTTCGCCGTCAAGACGATCGTGCTGATGACCGACGGCCTGCACAACACGGGCGTGAGCCCGGTGCGAGTGGCCCGCGACGCCGCCGACGCGAACATCACGGTGAACACCGTGTCGTTCAGCCGCGGCGCCGACCAGAACCTGATGCGGCAGGTGGCCGACATCACGGGCGGGCGCCACTTCCACGCCGACACCGCGGCCGACCTGGCCGCGGCGTTTCAGGAGATCGCCCGCACGCTGCCTGTGCTGCTGACAGAATAGTGATGACTCCCCTCCCCTTGATGGGGAGAGGCGGGGGGAGGGGTGAGAACCCTGTTACCCGGGACGCCCCCCTCCCTAGACCTCCCCACCAGGGGGAGGGAATACGCACGACCCTTCGAGCCAATGACGCACACGAAACGACGACCGACGCCCGCACGCCGTGGCGCCACCACGGTGGAGTTCGCCCTCGTGGCGCCGCTGTTCTTCCTGGTGCTGTTCTCGATGTTCGAGTTCACCTGGATGAACGTCATGCGGCACACGGCCGACAACGCCGCCTACGAGGCGGCGCGGAGGGTGATCGTGCCGGGCGCCAATGTCGCCGAGGCCGAAGCCGAGGCGAACCGCCTGCTGCGGATCGTCGGCGCCCGCGACGCCCGGGTGACGGTCGCCCCGCGGACGATCACCCGAGCGACCGAGCGTGTGACCGTGACGGTCGAAATCCCGATGAGCAGCAACGCCTTGGTGGCGCCCAAGTTCACCGGCTCCTCAACAATCCGCGCCGTTTCCACGCAACGCACGCAGCGGGCCAACTCGATCTGACTCTTTTGAACCGCCAAGACGCCAAGGGCGCCGAGACACGCCAGGAAAGGAATCTTAGAACGGGGTGATAGGATCGGGTGACTGCCACCTCATCGCCCCCATAAATCTTTATCAAAGAATGGCTGGCGCTCCTTGGCGTCCTTGGCGTCTTGGCGGTTCCCCTATCAACTGGCCGCTGGACGCGGCCCGCCCGGGCGCCGAGAATGGGCCGCACGCCCTTCCCTCCCGACCCCGCCCGCCGCGCCTGTGAGCATCCCCAAGCCGCCGCCCAAGAAGGCCTTCGTTCGCTCGGCCCCGGCCAAGAAGCCCAAGAAGCGTGAGGTCGTCAGCCGCGACATCACCGGCCGCATGATCCTGCTCGGCACCGGCACGAGCGTTGGCGTGCCCGCGTTGGGTTGCGGGTGCGGCGTTTGCACGAGCGACGACCCCCGCAACAACCGCACACGCTGCAGCGTGGTGCTGGGGCTGCCCGAGGGCAACCTGCTGATCGACACCTCGCCCGACCTGCGGCAGCAACTGCTGCGTGAAGGGATTGGGCTGGTCCACGCCGTGGCCTACACCCACGAGCACGCCGACCACCTGTTCGGGCTGGACGACGTGCGGCTGATGCAGTTTTATCTGAACGGCCCGCTGCCGCTGTACTGCGAGCCGTCGGTCGAGGAGCGGGTTCGCAAGTCGTTCGACTACGCCTTCAAGGAATTGCCCAACCTGCACGCCGGGGCGACGCCCAAGCTGTCGTTCGAGCGCATCGGGCCGGTCAACAAGGACGACCCCAACGGCGGCCGCAAGCCGTTCGAGGTGCTCGGCGGCCGCGTGACGGCGGTCCGCCAGAAGCACGGGCCGAACTTTGTGACGCTCGGCTTCCGCGTCGGCAACGTCGCCTACTGCACGGACGTGAGCGAGATGCCCGCCGAGAGCCAGGAGCACCTCCGCGGGCTCGACGTGCTGGTGCTCGACGCGCTCAGGCCGAAGGGGCACACCACCCATTTTAACATCGAGCAGGCGCTCGCCCTGGTCGATGTCTTAAAGCCGAAGCACGCGTACTTCACGCACATGTCGCACGAGTTGGACCATGAGACCACCTGCGCGTTGCTCCCGGACGGCGTGGATTTGGCGTACGACGGGCAAGTGATCGAGCTGACTTAGAGTGTCGCGACAGATGTTCGCGGTAGCTGATTAGCCGGTGCGCCGGTGTTGGGTTTCCTACGAACCGAGGGCGAACGCCCTGCGTTTGACTGCTATGCCGCCAATGCTACCCGCCCCCCTCGCCGCCGCCGCCGTCTGGAGCCCGCTCCAAGACGTGCTGCTGCTGCTGTTGGCGGCCATGCTCCTGGGCGCTCTTGCCGAGCGTTTCCGCCAGAGCGCGATCGTCGGCTACCTCTTCGCCGGCACGATCGTCGGCCCCAGCATGCTGGGCTGGGTGAGCGACCAGCAGCAGATCTTCTTGATCGCCGAAGTCGGCGTCGCCCTCTTGCTGTTCGTCATCGGGCTGGAGTTCACGCCGCGGAGGCTCTGGGAGCTCGGCCCCAGGACGCTCGCCGTGGGCGTGTTGCAGGTGGTGCTCACCACGGCGATCGGCTACGCCGTTTCGCGTGGGCTCGGGCTGCCGCCGCGTGCGGCGTTCGTCGTCGGCCTGATGCTGACGATGAGCAGCACCGCCTGCGTGTTGAGGCTGCTTTCGGAGCGTGGCGAGACCGACGGCGCCGCCGGCCGCGGGGCGCTCGGCGTGCTCCTGGTCCAGGACGTGGCCGTCGTGCCGATGATGCTCGTCGTGACGGCCATGGCGGGCGTGGCTGGCGAAGCCCCGCCCAGTGTGGCCGCGATCGCCGGCAAGGCGCTGCTGACACTCGCGCTCGGCGTCGCGCTGATCGGCGTGTTCTACGCCGTGTCGAACTACGTGCTGCCCCGCTTGCAGTCGCAGCGGTCGATGCTCCGCAACCGCGACCTGCCGATCTTGCTGGCCGTGGTGCTCGCCCTGGGGTCGGCGTGGGCGGCCTACGAACTGGAGCTGAGCCCCGCCCTGGGGGCGTTCGCCGCCGGCGTGCTGCTGGCGGTCTCGCCTTACGCCGCCCAGATCCGGGCCGACGTGCGGCCCCTTTCCACGGTGCTGATCACGCTGTTCTTCACCGCGATCGGCATGTTCGGCGACCCGCTCTGGCTGCTCGACCACGCCTGGCTCGTGGCGGCGATCGTGGCGGTGCTCGTGCTGCTCAAGCCGCTGGTGATCGCGTTGCTGGCGATCCTCTTCGGCCAGCCAACGCGTTACGCGGTCGCCACCGGATTGGCGCTCGCCCAGGTGGGCGAGTTCTCCTTCGTGCTGGCGACGATCGCCCAGTCGGGCGGCCCGGCCAGCGCGATCCTGTCGGACCAAACCTTCCGGGCGATGGTGTCGGCGACGATCGTCTCGCTGCTGCTCACGCCCTACTTCGTGGCGGCCGGTCCGCGTGTGGGGGCGTGGTGCGCCAAGAGGTTCGGGAGCGGCTGGTCGGGGTCCCTCAAGCCGAGTGAGGCGACCGGCGAAGGAAGCGAGCACGGCGGCGTGCGGCTCTTGATCGTTGGCTTCGGCCCCGCCGGCCAGCGAGTCGCCGAGGGGTTGCTCGACGCGTCGATGCCGCTCGACAGCGTGCCCGGCGTGCCGATCGAGTCATGGCGGCCCGAGGAGATCATGGTGCTCGACATGAACCCGGGCAACATCGCCTCGGCCCGCGGCTACGGGCTGCGCGGCATGGTGGGCGACGCCACGCAGCCCGACGTGCTCGAGCACGCCGGCGTAGGTCGTGTACGTGGCGTGGTGATCGCCGTGCCCGACCACGCCGCCACACGGCAGGTTGTGTACCTCTGCCGCGACCTGGCGCCGGAGGCTCGGCTGGTGGTCCGCTGTCGCTACCACGTTTGGCGCTGGCAGCTGATCATGGCGGGCGCCCACGAGGTGATCGACGAGGAGGACCAGGTCGGCCATCGGCTGGCCGCCGCGGCGCGGCTGACGCTGGCCGATGCGGTCCAGCAGCAAGAGATCCAGCAGCGTCGCGACCCGCCGCACGATGGTTTGCAGAACGCAGATTAGCCGCCGAGATTGGACAAGCTGCTGCCCTGCGTCGCGTTGACCGCGTCGATCACAATCACCACGGCCAGCACCAGCGCGTCGAGCTCGGGCTCGAAGATCTCGATGCCGTAATTGTCTCTGAGCGACCAGACGGTCTTGGCGACGAGGGCGACCGTCTGGCCGCCGCGAGTGATCTCGTAGTTGTATTCGAGCAGCGAGCCACGGACACGCAGGTCCTCGCCCCCCTCCACCTGAACGCTGTATCTCGGCCGGAAGGAAAAGTCGCGCCGCACGAGGGCGTGCGGCTGGCCGTTGCGGAGGATGTCGAACTTCGGCAGGAGCGAGAGCACCCGCTGGCGGATCAAGAGCAGCTCTTCGCCATCGAGGCTCTGCAGCGAGTACTGCGTGCGGATCGCAATGGCCTTTCCCACGGCGTGGAGCACCGGCTCGCCCGATTCGTCCAAGATGTCGAACCGCCCACGCAGGCTCATCAACCGCTGTTTGATCTGGTAGCGCATCGCAAACTCCTAGGGGTGCTAAATTCTCAGGCGATTCGCCACGGGGGCGGCGATCTTGCCCCGGCGCCCACACTCCCAAACCGCCCTCCGAATTGCTAGACTGGTCGCTCATTCAGCAATAAAACGCAAGAAATTCTCCGACCAAGTCGGGTCGGAGACGCTGCCCCACCAACCCGTTTTCCTCCCCCTGCCCTTCCCTCCACGTCTATGGCCCCCAACCAAAAATACATCTACCAGATCGCCGGCCTCACCAAGAAGCACGGCCAGCGCGAGGTGCTCAAGGAGATCGATCTGGCGTTCTACCCCGGCGCCAAGATCGGCGTGCTGGGCCGCAACGGCGCCGGCAAGAGCACGCTGCTGCGCATCATGGCGGGCGTCGACAAGGAGTTCGAGGGCAAGGCGGCGCTCGCCGAAGGGTTCACGGTCGGCATGCTCAGCCAGGAGCCCCAGCTCAACCCCGACAAGGACGTGATGGGCAACGTCATGGAGGCGGTGGCCGAGACCCAGTCGATGGTCGACGAGTACAACGATTCGTGGAACAAGATGGCCGAGGTGGCCGACGACGAGGCGGCCACGGCCAAGCTGATGGCCCGCCAGGCCGAGCTCCAAGACAAGATCGACGCCGCCAATGCCTGGGAGTTGGAGCGGCAGGTCGAGGTCGCGATGACCGCCATCAACCTGCCGCCAGGCGACGCCGACGTCACCAAGCTCTCGGGCGGCGAGAAGCGCCGCGTCGCGCTCTGCCAAATCTTGCTGCGCAAGCCCGACCTGCTGCTGCTCGACGAGCCGACGAACCACCTCGATGCCGAGAGCATCTTGTGGCTCGAGCGGCACCTGGCCGAGTACGCCGGCACGATCGTCGCGGTGACCCACGACCGCTACTTCCTCGACAACGTGGCGCAGTGGATCCTCGAGATCGAGTTCGGCCGCTGCATCCCGTTCGAGGGGAACTACACGAGCTGGCTGGAGCAGAAGGCCAAGCGGCTTGAGCAGGACGAGAAGAAGAAGTCGGCACGCCAGAAGACCCTTACCAAAGAACTCGAGTGGATCCGCAGCTCACCCAAGGCGCGGCAGACGAAGAACAAGGCCCGCATCAGCTCGTACGAGAAGATGGTGGCCGAGGAATTCGAAGAACGCTCCGAGGAGCTCGAGATCCAGATCCCGCCCGGCCCGCGGCTGGGCGATCAGGTGGTCGAGGCGGTGAACCTGTCGAAGAGCTTTGGCGACAACCTGATCTTCGAGAACGTGAACTTCCGCCTGCCGCCGGGCGGCATCGTCGGCATCATCGGCCCCAACGGCGCCGGCAAGACGACGCTGCTCAACATGCTGATGAGCAAGGAGGAACCGACCAGCGGTCAGCTCACCTTCGGCCCCACCGTGGCCCTGGGCTACGTCGACCAGTCGCGTGACCACCTCGACCCGGACAAGACCGTGTGGCAGGAGATCTCCGACGGCCTGGACGTCATTGAGATGGGCAAGAAGCAGGTCAACAGCCGGGCGTACGTCGCGAAGTTCAATTTCCAGAAGGCCGACCAGCAGAAGAAGGTCGGCGTGCTTTCGGGCGGTGAACGCAACCGCGTCCACCTCGCCAAGCTGCTCCGCGGCGGCTCGAACGTGCTGCTCCTCGACGAACCGACGAACGACCTCGACGTCGACACGCTGCGTGCCTTGGAAGAGGCCGTCGCCACGTTCGTCGGCTGCGCGGTGGTAGTGAGCCACGACCGCTGGTTCCTCGACCGCCTGGCGACGCACATCCTCGCCTTCGAGGGCGACGGCTACGTCCACTACTGCGAGGGCAACTTCCAGGTCTACGAAGAGCAACGCCGCGAGCGGATGGGCGAAGACGGCGACGAGCCGCGCCGCTTCAAGTACAAGAAGCTGGCGTAGGGTTAGTTCTTTCTCAAGTGGCAAATGGCTCTCATGGTCCCCTGGGTAGAAAGACCCGCGATTGGCGTGGACTACGACCTGCCTCGATCTGTCCGCTACTTGGAGATGCAGCGTATCATTGGGAGCGAGACACGCGACCTGCTCGACGCCGTGCGTGCTGAGAACCCCACCGTAAGCCGATGGCTCAGATTGTTTGCAAGCGTGATCGACGCGCGGACGATTTGGCGCCACCACCGTGAGGCGGTTGCGTTATCGCGTGTCATAGGCGTCGACTGGCGCGAGCTGATGCTCGCCGCCGTATCGTACGAGTATGTCATCGGAATGTTCGCTTGCTCGACCGTGGCTATAGCGACGGAACACGGTCCTATGATCGCACGCAATATGGATTGGTGGCCTGAGCGTGAGCTCGCAAGAGCGAGTTATGTTTTCTGCCACTTCCGAGGGCAGCATACTTATTACTCCGCCAGCTGGCCCGGGGCCCTTGGTGTCGTCACTGGGATGACGGAAAACTTTGCTCTCGCCATGAACGCGGTTGGCTCGCCTGAAGGGGTTCGTCGCACCGGCTACCCGGTGATGCTCTTTCTGAGACGAGTTCTTGAAAAGGCGCGTAGCTTTGAGCAGGCTGTCGAATGGCTCTGCCGCCAACGGCTTGCTGCAAGCTGTTTGGTGACCGTAGTCGGCGACAAGAACCACGAGCGTGTGTGCGTCGAGCGTACCCCAACTAAGGCAGTAGTTCGACGCCCTGCGGGTGAAGACCCGTTGGTTACCACAAACAGTTACCAGAAGATGGATGCTGATTCAGCGGGCCTTGCCAACACGCTACTACTTACTAGTTGCAGCCGCCGAGAGGCACTTGAGGAACTAGCCAGGCAGTTAGGAGGCGCCCCCGCCGACGAAGCGTTGCTCTACACGCTTACCGACGGCCGGGTTCAGCAGCGTATCACGAGTCAGCACGTGCTCATGCGGCCTGCGACTTTCGATTTCCGGTTGTTTGTCCCAAGAAACCTTCTTGAGTCCGACGACTTGATCGAGTAGTTTCCCGCCCCACGAAGAACTTCACTGAATACAGGAGCTAACAACACCATGGCGACCGCACGCGTCGGATCGACGAAAGACTACGCCGAGGGCTGGGACAAGATCTTCAGCGGAGGCAAGAAGAAGACCGCCAAGAAGGCAGCCCCCAAGAAGGCCGCCGCCAAAAAGAAAGCGTCTCCTAAGAAGAAAAAGGCGAAGAAGCGCTGATCCCCGCGGTCACCTCTTCGGCTTGCGGCAGACGAACACGCTCTGCCGAGGCCCGAGCTTGTAGTCGCCGTAGCGGCGCCGCGTGCCCCCCTTGAAGCCCGTCTCGCGTAGCCAGTTGGCCATCTCCTTGCGCGTGAAGAGCTTGAGCCTATGGGTCTCTTGATCGCGCCGGAAACGCTCCTTGCCCGCGCGGCGGAACGTGGTGATGTGGCGGACCAGGCGGCTGGGGGTTTCCTCGGCGCGCGAGTGGCAGAACCAATCCTCGCCCGACCGCACGCGGTCGACGCTCGGCAACTCCCTGTCGGGCGGGTGCCGCACGTCGAACACGAACAGCCCGCCCGGCTTGAGCGCCTTGAAGACACGCTTGATCGTCCGCCGCATCTTCGGGCCGCTGTTGAGGTAGTTGAGCGGCTCGCCGAGGCTGGTCACGGCGTCGCACTCCGGCAACTCGACCTCGTCGAACGAGCCGGTGACGATCTTCGCCTTCGGCGCCGCCTTCTTGGCGAGGCGCGTCATCGCTTCGGAGGCATCGACGCCCCACGCCTCGTAGCCCTGCTTGTTGAGGTGCGCAAGCCACTGCCCGCCGCCGCAACCCAAATCGACCACGAGGCCACCCTCGGGCACGCCCGCCTCGCCGAACCAGTCGAGCACCGACGGCGCGGCGCCCTCCCAGTGGAAGCCGTACCCATCGACGTGGATTTGGGCGAGGTCTTGACGGTAGAGGTCGGCGGGGGTTTTCTTCGCTTGTCGCGTCATCAAAACTCCTCAAAAAGGCGTCGCGTGTAAAACAGCGAGCCCCCGACGTGAGTCGGGGGAGTTATTGGCGCGCCGCATGCGCGCTGCACGCAACTCGCCCGACTCACGTCGGGGGCTCGCCATTGGGTTGTTTGGGGGCGTTGGTGGCTGCGATCACGCCCGGCCCAAGAACTCGTGGGTGCGGGTGTCGACCTTGATGACCTCGCCCTCGGCGAGGTACTCGGGCGCTTGCACCTGGGCGCCGGTCTCTAGCGTGACGGGCTTCGTGCGGCCGGTGGCCGAGTTGCCCTTCACGCCGGGGTCGCATTGGGCGATCTTCAGCTCCACAGTGGCGGGCAGGTTGATGCCCACGCACTCGTCGTTGTAGATCAGCGCCAGGATCCCCTGGAGCCCCTCGCTGACGTACTGCATCTCGTCGGCCACGTCGTCGGCGGCGATCGAGTACTGCTCGAACGTCTCGGTGTCCATGAAATGGACCTGGCCCGGCTCGGTGTACATGAGGTTCACCTCACGCTTCTTGAAGTCGGCGTCTTCGAGGCCCTCGGTCCCCTTGAGCGTGATGTCGACCTTGTTCTTCGTGACCAGGTTGCGAGCACGGAACTTGTAGATCGTCGCGCCGCCTCGGGCCGAGGGGGATTGCACGTTGATCGTCTCGATGAGGCAGGGCGCCCCGTTTTGGACGACGATCGTGCCGGTTTTGATGTCTTTGGCGAGCATGCGGTTAGAGCAGTAGAGGGAGTAGAGCAATAGAAAGGGGGTAAACGGGGTCGAGACGTGTGGAGAGAATCGGATGGGAGTCCCCTGGCGGAGAGACGCCTATCCTTACTGCTCTCCTCACTCCTGCTCTCGCGTTTAGACCAAGATTTCACCCGTTGTCGGGTCGATTGGCAAGCCGCCGGTGAGCTTGGCGAGGGCCTCGACCACCGTGATCAGACTCGCCGGGTCGAGCCCGCCGACGGCGAACTCGGCGCCGCCGTCCAGGTCGCCCATGTCGTCGGCAAAGTCGTCGCCCCCGCCGGCCTCCCAGCCGGAGTCGCCGGCCGACGTCACCCGCTCGAAGTGCATCACGTCGAGCCGGGCGTCGGCGCGAAAGAGCCGGGCCACCAGGTCGCCGTCGGCGTCGCGGTCAACGCGTTTGGCGAGGTCGAGGCTCTGCTCGATCACGGCGTCGCCCGCCTCGTAGCTCACCTCGAGCGCCGCGTTGTCCTCGGGCGCTTGGACCAAGAGCGAGTCGAACAGCCCTTCGTCGTCGGCCTGGGCGCGCTCGAACGTCATCCCGCCGCCGGCCGAGTCGAGCGCTTTCTGGACGTCGGCGAGCGTCGGCCGCTCGTTCCGCTGGAAGAAAATATAATAGGTCTCACGCCAGTCGAGCTGCTCGCCCCCTTCGGCGCCGCCGGCGGAGTTCTCGTCGGCCCCGAAATCGAGGTCGCCGGCCTCGAGCCCGTCGCTCTCGGGGCTGTTCACGGCGAGGTTGTCGCCGTCCAGATCGTCGCTGAGATCGCCGACGATGTCGTCGCCCTCGGGCTCGGCAAACGGATCGGTCTCCGAGAACCCATCGCCGAGGCCATCGAGCTCGTTGAAATCGTCTGGTTCATCGTCGTCGAACCCGTAGGGATCGTCGTCGCCGTGCATGGCGTGGGCCTCCTGAAAATCGACTCGCAGCGTCGTGTGAGAGAGCGACGCACCTGCGACCAATCTTAACCCCAATCGGGCTGCTGTACACGGTTGGGAGAAGGGCCAAGCCCTGCGGCGGCGCGGCGGCGGCCGTCTTGGCCGGGGGGCCAGGGCATTGGTCATTCCGCGGCTAGCCGATCTCGGCAATTCGGCCCGCGGGGTCGCCTCACCAGTTACGCCCCTCGTCGCCTCCACCAAGCCCCCCCTGCCACGACTCGAGCTTGGCGAGTAGCTCTTCGTGCTCGGGCGCCTTGGCCCAGACCGACTCTTCCTGCTCGAGGCGGACCTCGTAGGACCCCTCACGCAGGCAATCCTCTTCGCCACAGTAGTGCGGCGTAGCGGCAACCCACATCACGCGGTAAAGCGGCACGTGTTTGTCGTCGATGCGGCAGAGGATGCTCATAAGAAGATGGCAGAGGTAGATGGCAGTAGTGTGACGCAGCTAAAAAACGGACGGCTCCGCGGCGAATAGGCGGAGAGCCGTGCGGCAACGACGCCAATTATGGCCGCGGCGGCTCGATTAGGCCAGCTCCGCCGAGCGTCGGGCCGCGGCCGTGACGGCTTCGACCAGCGCGGAGCGCAAGCCGTTCTTCTCGAGCTCGGCCAGGCCGGCGATCGTGGTGCCGCCGGGGCTGGTAACGGCGTCGCGCAGTGCGGCGGGGTGCTCGCCCGTCTGCAGCACCATCTGGGCGGCGCCCGCCACGGTGCGCGCCGCCAGGTCGGCCGCCAACGCGCGTGGCAGCCCGGCGCGGACCCCCCCGTCGGCGAGCGATTCGATCACCGTGTAAATGAACGCCGGGCCCGAGCCCGAGAGGCCCGTGACGGCGTCGAGCAACGGCTCGGCCACCTCGTGGGCGGCGCCGACGGCGCCGAGCAACTCGGCGACCCGGCCGCCGTGTTCCGCCGTGGCCGCCGATCCTAGCGCGTAGGCGCACGCCCCGCTGCCTACCAGGCATGGCGTGTTGGGCATCACCCGCACCACTGGCACGCCGTCGCCGGCGGCCGCTTCGATCTTGCGCAGCGTCGTGCCGGCGGCGATCGAGACAACCAGCTTCTTGGCGTCGAGCGACTTCCGTACTTCGGCGAGCACCGACTCGACGTACTGCGGCTTGGTCGCCACAAATAGCACGTCCGATTCTTGGGCAACCTGCGTGTTGCTCTCTCGGCCGGCGCCCTTGCCGAATAGGTCAGCGAAGTAGGCGAGGGCCTCGGCCGAGGGGTCGCTGGCGCGGAGGCCATCGGCGCCGACCAAGCCGGCGGAGACGAAGCCTTTGGCGAGGGCCTGGGCCATGCGTCCGGCGCCGATGAATCCGATGGTTTGCTGGGGCATGTGGCGGCGATCTCGGTGGAGAGGGAGCGGAACCGGTCGGGGCGTGCTAGCTGGCGGCCCCGAGCTGCAAGCGACCATGCTACGACAGCAAGGCGTCCGCGACCAAGGGCGTAGCGACCAGCCCCGGCTGGCCAGCCCTCTTGCCGGCGGATTGCCGGGGACTGGCGGCAGCCGGCGATCCGCCTGGACGCCCGGCGGGGCTTTTGACAAACTCCCCCCGCGCACGCCGGAAAATCGTGCGCGAATCGGCCCCCAATTCCCAACCCGTTTTCGGAGGCGGTGAGAAAATGCGCCACGCCAACGAATCCCGTTTTGCCCTTTCTGCTTTGAGCGTCGCCATGCTGGCGGCTCTCGGCACATGCCTGCCCGCCCACGCCGCCGAGGCGGCGCCCGCCGCGTCGAGCGACTCGGGCACGATGGTCGATACGCCGGCGTTCAAGCTCGGCTGGCCCGAGATCAAGATGCCCAAGCTCAATTGGAAGCCGGGCTGGGGGGGCGAAGCCGACCCCACCAAGCCAGCCGCGGCGAACCCTTTCACGACCGCCGTGGAGCGCGTCAGCACGGCCAGCCAACAAGCGATGGCCGGCGCCCGCAACGGTTGGAACCAGGCGTTCGACAAGCTGCGGACGACCTCGACGGATGCGGCCCCGCGCTCGAAGGAGCCCGAGGGGCCCGGTTTCTGGGCCCGCTTGTTCACTCCGCCCGAAGAGCCGCAGCAGGCTCGGACCGTCTCGGAGTTCATCGCGCAAGACCGTCCCGGCACGTACCGGTAGGCCGCAGGACCCGCTGGGACAAGGAGCCCTGCAAGCCAAGGTTCCTGGCCGTGAGCAACGTCGCGAGCGACCAGCCGCTGGTTTGCCGCCCCCCGCAGAGGGGCGTAGACTTCCGCTGAGGGGGTACGCGTGTCATGCGTCCCCCATCAGGAACTCCTGGCCACGCGCCGAGCGGAAGCGATGAACACGAACGACCTCTTACGCAACCTGCCGTCGATCCAAGAGATCGCCGACCATCCCACCGTCAAGTCGGTGACCGACAAGCTCAACCGCTCGGAAGGGTTTGCTCGCGTGCGCAACGCGGTGGAGCAAGTCCGCGACGAGGCGCTCAAACGCAAGGACCAGTTGCAGCACCTCACAGCGGGCGACCTGCTGGACCGTGTGGCCAGGCGCTTGGCGCCCACGCCGCGGCGCCGCGAGGCCTCCACGGTGGTGAACGCCACCGGGCGATTGTGGGGCAATGGCTGGTCAACGCCGATGGCCGAGCCGGCCGTGCAGCGGCTGGCGACCACGGCCGACGACTACGCGCGTCGCTCCCAAGCCGAGGGGGCCGAGGAAACACTCACCCGGCTAGCCGGCGCCGAGCGGGCGCTGGTCACCGGTCGACGCGAGTCGGCCTTGTGGCTCGCGCTCAAAGCGTTGCACAACGGTCGGGGAGTCGCCGTCGCGCGGGGCGACCTGGGCGAGCTATCGCCCGGCTTGCGCGTGACCGACGTTTGCCAGACCGCCGGCGCGGTGCTGCACGAGGTTGGGGCCACCAACGCCTGCACCACGGAAGACTACCGCGGGGCGTTGGCGAACGCGGCCGGCGCGTTGCGGCTCGCCAGCGACGAACGCGAGTCGCCCGACGCCGGGGCGCGGCCCACCATCGCAGAGCTTGCCGCCGTGGCGCACGACCAAGGCGCGTGGCTGTTGGTCGACTTGGCCGGCGGACCGTTGATCGATCCGAGCGAGGCCGACGGCGTGGCCCGCGAATCGGCGCATGCGGCGTTGCAAGCCGGCGCCGACCTCGTGCTGCTCAGCGGCGACGGGCTCGTGGCGGGACCCGAGTGCGGGTTGCTCCTGGGCCGCAAGGAGCTGCTTGATCGAGTCGCCTCGCTCGTCGAAGCGTCGCTCTGCCGGCTCGACGCCCGCTCGGAAGCGGCGCTCGTCGCGGCGTTGGCCCTGCTCGACTCGCCCGACCGGCTCGCTTACACGCACCCCGTTTACCAATTGCTCTCGGCGCCCCTGGAGAACCTGCGAACACGAGCCGAGCGGCTCGCGCCGCAGTTGGCCGAGTCGTCACTGGTCGCCTCGGCCGAGGCGGTTGAGATCGCGCCGAGCGGCTCTCCGATGCCTGGCTCGGCGGTCACCCTCCCCTCTTGGGGCGTCAGTCTCACACCCGCAGGGGAATCGATCGAGCCGGTCGAGCGGGCATTGCGCAGCGGAGCGGCGGAGATTCATGGCCGCACGATGGCCGACGGCGCGTTGCTGCTCGATCTGCGTACGGTGCTCCCTCACCAAGATCTGCTGCTCGTCGGGGCTCTTCCCCCGGCCAAAAGCTCCGAGAATGGGACCGCTGCGGGGTCCGAGGCGGGAACCGAAGCCGCCGCCGGCTGAATGGTCGCGCGATCTGGGTTATCATAGGGGCCGTCTATCCCACTTTGTTTGGCGTGCTTGCTGTGGGCCCCGTGGTTTGCCCGTGGCCTGAAAGTCATGCCGGGCCGCGCGGGTAGTGGGCACGCCCCCTTTCCTCTCGGACGAAGCTCTTGTTTTCACAGGCAACTTTCCGACACGCGACTTCGACGTGGCTCGCTTGTGCGGCCGCCTGCTGGTTGCTGCTGGCTGTCCCTGTGCGACAGGCCGCCGGACAGGACGACGCCGAGGCGTTCCGCGCGCCGCCGTTGCTCAAATCGGCGCCCGCCGAACGGTCGGTGCTCCGAGGAGAGCCCACCCCCGCGGCGCCCGAGGCGCTCCCCGCCCCTGCCGGCGCCTCGCTGCCGGCGCCGCCGAGCGAAGCCAAGCGACTCGACCCCGACCGGTTGGGTGGCGTGGCGTTGCCGCCCGAGCATCATCCCTGGGCTCGCTACGCGCCGGGCGCGTGGCGGCGTTTGCGGATCATCAACGAGACGTTCGATGACCGCGGCCGGCTCACCGGCCGCAGCGTGTCGCTACGGACCGAACGGTTGCTGGCGGTCGGCGCCGAAACCTACACGCTGCTCTCGACCACCCACGTTGAGGTAGAAGGCAAGCCGCTGCCGACCGCCTCGCAGGAAATCGAGCTCTCGCTGCTGGCCGACTCGCCCGAATCGATCGCTTCGGCCGAGATCCTCGAGCCCGCCAGCCTGACGGTCGGCGGCCAGATGGTGCCTTGCGAACGCTGGCGGATCACGGCCAACCTGCCGCGAGGCCGCTGGGAAGAAACGGTGTTCTACGCCGCGGGCCATGCTCCCTACTTGTTGAAGCGTGAGCGGGTGTTGCTTGCCAGCAGACCGACCACGCCGCCGGACGAGAGCCAAGATCAAGCCGACGAGGGCGAGAACGCAGTCTCGCCGCAGCCGACCGTGGACGCCGATCACCCCGCCCAGCGATCCTGGCAGTCGGTCACCCGGACCGACCTGCCGGCCGAGATCGGCGACAAGCTCCACGAGAGCTTCCAAGTGCACGGCGAGACCACGTCGGACAGCTTGCGCGTGCTCACCTCAGAAACCCACTGCGCGGCGGCGCCGGGCGGGCTCGTCTCGGCCCGCACGGTCGAGTACGACGCCGTGGGCCGCCGCACCGGCTGGACCTCGATGCAGCTCGTGGCCCTGGGGCTCGATCCCGAGGGGGCCGACGACCTGGACGACGAGGATGGCTTTCGACCCCGGCGGCTGCTGCGGCTGCTGCGTGAGCTCGAATAAGCCGATTAATAAGAGAAATCGCTGCGATTTCGGCGCCTGCAACCACCGAACCGAATCCTGCCGGCGTTCGTACCCGGCGATAGGAACCCCGTCGAACGGGGGCCGTCGGGTGGCGGAGGCGTGACCTTGCCCCGATTCCCGAGGCTCGCTATCGTCTCAAAGTGCTGGTGTGCTTGGGTTTAGTCGTCTCTTAAGAGGTAGCGACCACCCCTTCGGATCGGTCTTCGCTAAGCCGCGACGACCGCCCGCGGGTTCCCCCCTCAGCCGAAAAACGGGCGTCCCACGGAACCGACGCCCCACTGCCCTCATCGTATGACCATCACGCCGCACTTCGACAGCGGCGCCGACCGACCAGGAAGCTCGCATGAAATACGCTGCTAGCGACACGCCAAGCCCCTCCCGCCAGTCACCCCGGATCGCCTTGCTCGCCTGCGTGGCGGCCCTGTTTGGCGCGGCCTTGTTTAGCACGGCCCCGCTCGCGGCCCGGCCGACCGAGCCGTCGGCTTCCGATCGCCAGATCGCGATGACGGTCCGTTACTTCATGGAGCGGCAGCACCTCTCGCGTCATCCGATCGACGACGAGATCTCGCAGCGCGGCCTCGACGCGTTCCTCAAGACCCTCGACCCGTGGAAGCTGTACTTCTACCAGTCGGACGTCGACGAGTTCATGACGCAGCGCAACCAGCTCGACGACCTGTTCCGCCGCGGCGACATCCGCTTCGCCTACACCGTGTTCAGCCGGTTCCTCGCCCGGGTCGACGAGCGGGTGGCCACGGCCACCGAGTGGGTCGACCGGCCGCACGACTTCACGGTCGACGAGGAGATGATCCGCGACCGCGACGAAGCGCACTACCCCAAGAGCCCCGAGGAGGCCGACGACCGCTGGCGCAAGCGGGTGAAGTTCGACCTGTTGACTCAGATCGCCGACAAGAGCGAAATCGACGAGGTGCGTGAGAACGGCATCGACCCCGAGGTGCTCACCGAGGCGCGTGACAAGATCCGCAAGCGCTACAACAGCCTCCGCAAGCGTTGGGACCAGACCAGCGACGACGAGCTGATGGAGCTCTACCTCACGTCGATCACGAGCGGCTTCGACCCGCACTCCAGCTACATGAGCCCCTCGACGCTGGAGAATTTCAACATCCAGATGCGGCTCGAGCTCGACGGCATCGGCGCCTCGCTCCGCGGCGTGGACGGCTACACCGAGGTGGCCGACGTCATCGCCGGCGGCGCCGCCGACGAGCACGGCAAGCTCAAGAAGGGCGACCAGATCATCGGCGTCGGCCAAGGCACGGGCGGCGAGCTGACAGACATCGTCGACATGAAGCTCAACGACGTCGTGAAGCTGATCCGCGGCAAGCGCGGCACGACCGTGCGGCTTGAGGTGAAGCCGGTGGACAACCCCAAGGAGATCAAGGTCTACACGATCACACGCGACCGCATCGAGCTGAAGAACCAAGAGGCCCGCAGCACGGTGATCGAGTGGGGCGCGAAGCCGAGCGGCCAGCCCTACAAGCTGGGCGTGATCCACCTGCCGAGCTTCTACATGGACATGGACGGCGCCCGCGCCGGGTTGCCCGACTTCCGCAGCACCACGCGTGACGTGCGCCGGCTGCTCGAAGGGTTCAACCGCGACGGCGTCGACGCCGTGGTGATCGACCTCCGCTTCAACGGCGGCGGCTCGCTCACCGAGTCGGTCAACATGACCGGCCTGTTCATCGACCGCGGCCCCGTCGTGCAGGTGAAGGGCACGGACGGTCGAACCCAGCCGTACGACGACCCCGAGCCCGGCATGGTTTGGTCGGGCCCGCTGGCGGTGCTCACCAACAAGTTCAGCGCGTCGGCCAGCGAGATCTTCGCCGGCGCCATCCAGGACTACGGCCGCGGCATCGTCATCGGCGACGAGTCGACCCACGGCAAGGGGACCGTTCAGCAGCTCTACGACCTGGGCGACCGGCTGTTCGGCTTGGCGAACCGGCCGAGCATGGGCGCCCTGAAGATGACGATCCAGCAGTTCTACCGCCCCGGCGGCGACAGCACCCAGAACCGCGGCGTGCTCGCCGACGTCACGGTGCCGTCGATCACCGATCACCTGGACGGCATCGCCGAGTCGGACATGGATTTCGCCATGGCGTTCGACCGCGTTCGGCCGCTGCGGCACGACCGCTTCGCGATGATGACGCCCGAACTAGGCGCCGAGTTGCAGCGGATGTCGATGGAGCGGATCGCGGCGTCGGAGGACTTCGCCGAAGACACGACCCGCATCCGCCGCTACGAGGAGCAGAAGGACGACAAGACCGTGACGCTCAACCTGATTGAGTACCTCACCGAACGCGAGGAGCTCGACGTTGACAAGGAACAGGAAGAGATCGGCGAGAAACTCTCCGACACGGACAAGCCGGTCTACGACATGGATGAGCACTACAACCAAGAGGCGCTCTCGATCGTGGTCGACTACCTGAAGCTCCTCAAAGAGAACAAGGTGGCCGTGGCTCGCTGAACCGAGGGCCCCAATCCAAACGCCCCCAAGCCGCCGGCGGAAGCCGGCGGCTTTTTTTCTCCCCCACGAGGGGAGGGAAAACAGCAGCGGCTTCGCCGCTTCTAGATCGCACTACCGCTAGCCGTAGCGTTGTTTTCGCCTTTTCGACGTCGAATCACACCGCCACACACGCTACGCATCCGTGCGATTCGCACTAGGACTCCTCATACTCGCTCAAGGCTTTTTTCCATGCAGCATCGCACCCTCGGCAAAACCGGCTGGCAAGTCTCCCCCATCGGCTTCGGCGCTTGGGCGATCGGCGGCTCGTGGGGGTCGGTCGACGACGACCAGTCGTTTGCCGCGTTGCACAAGGCGATCGACCTGGGCGTCAACCTGATCGACACCGCCGACGTGTACGGCGACGGCCGCAGCGAGCGGCTCGTCGGGCAAGTCGTCAAGGAGCGGAGCGAGCAGGTTTACGTGCTCTCGAAGGCCGGCCGCCGGCTCGACCCCCACACAGCCGAGGGTTACAACCGCGCGAACCTCACGGCGTTTGTCGAGCGCAGCCTCACGAACCTCGGTGTCGAGGCGATCGACCTGGTGCAGCTGCACTGCCCGCCCACGGACGTCTATTACCAGCCCGAGGTGTTCGGCGTGATGGACGACCTCGTCGCACAAGGAAAGCTGCGACACTACGGCGTGAGCGTTGAACGCGTGGAGGAGGCGCTCAAGGCGATCGAGTACCCCGGCGTCGCGACGGTGCAGATCATCTTCAACATGTTCCGTCACCGGCCGGCGGAGCGGTTGCTGGCGCTCGCCCAAGAGGCGAACGTCGGCGTGCTCGCGCGCGTGCCGCTCGCCTCGGGCATGCTCACCGGCAAGCTCACAAAGCAGTCGACGTTCGAAGCCGACGACCACCGGTCGTTCAACCGCCACGGCGAGGCGTTCGACCGCGGTGAAACGTTTAGCGGCGTCGACTACGAGACCGGGCTCGAAGCGGTCGAGGAGCTCAAGAAACTCTGCCCCGCGGGGCTGTCGCTGCCGCAGTTCGCCTTGCGGTGGATCCTCATGCACGACGGCGTGACTTGTGCGATCCCCGGCGCCAGGAACCCATCCCAGGCCGAGCAGAACGCCGCCGCGGCCGGGGCGGAGCCGCTCGACGCCGCCACGATGTCCGCCGTGCGGGCGGTCTACGACGAGCGGATCAGGCCGCTGGTCCACGCCTGCTGGTGAGCCTCCATCCGGCGGGCGACTGCCCGTTTATTGGTCACTCGCCCGCTCAACCACGGCGCCGCTCGCCACGCCGGCGATTTTCTTCACGTCTTTTCGAGTGGTTTAAGGGGAGAATCGTGATTCGGCGGCGCCTTGCTGGAGTGCTGGCGCCCGATTTGCTTCAGGCTCACGCAGGCGGTAGGAGAGCTCATCCACTACCCACCCGGGGAGGCTGACGCCGTGGCGACTGTGACCCAAGCGAAGAAGAGCAAAAAGAAAAAGAAGAAGTCCAAGGCCTCCCCGCCGGTGGCGCAGTCAGGCGGAGAATCCAACGGCGCCGCTGCCGTTCCGCACGAATACCGTCAGAGCGGCAAGAAGCCTTCCACGAAAGAGTACGAGAAGCGGCTCGGCGAGTTACAGATCGAGCTCATCAAGCTCCAGCAGTGGGTTGTCGCCAAGAAGCTCAAAGTGGTCGTGATCTTCGAGGGCCGCGATGCGGCCGGCAAAGGGGGCACGATCAAGCGGATCACCGAGAGCCTCAACCCGCGGGTCTGCCGCGTGGTGGCCCTGCCCGCGCCGACCGAGCGCGAGAAGTCGCAGTGGTACTTCCAGCGCTACGCCGCCCACCTGCCGGCCGGCGGCGAGATCGTCATCATGGACCGCAGCTGGTACAACCGCGCGGGGGTCGAACGCGTGATGGGCTTCTGCACGAACGACGAGTACGGCGAGTTCCTGCGCGCGTGCCCCGAGTTCGAGCGGATGATCGTCCGCTCCGGCGTCAAACTGGTGAAGTACTGGTTCTCCGTGAGCCACGAGGAGCAGGAGCGTCGTTTCCAGGGCCGCATCCAAGACCCCACCAAGCGCTGGAAGCTCAGCCCGATGGACCTCAAGTCGCGCGACCGCTGGGTCGAGTACTCGATGGCCAAGGACCGCATGTTCGCGATCACCGACATCCGCCAGGCGCCGTGGTACGTGGTGCCGAGCAACTGCAAGAAGACGGCCCGGCTGAACTGCATCTCGCACTTCCTGAGCCTGTTCGACTACGAGGACCTCACCCCCGAGCCGTTCGACCTGCCGCCGCGCAAGATGGACACGGGCACGTACGTGCGGCCGCCGATCGAGGACCAGACGATCGTGCCGCAGGTTTTTTGAGCTCGGATGACCAAGTGACCAAGCCCAATTTCCAATAAGGCCTGTGAACACACGCTGGTCATGGGGCTGTATGTCACCCTCGCGGGTGAAACGCCTTGTGGACGCTCTTCAGCCGTGAGTGATCCACGTGCGTGTAGAGCTGCGTCGTGGCGATCGAGGCGTGGCCTAGAAGCTCCTGCACGTGCCTGAGGTCGGCGCCGCCGGCCAGCAGGTGCGTTGCGAAGCTGTGCCTCAGGGAGTGGGGGCTGAGCTTCGAAGTGAGCCCCTCTTGCCGGGCGTAGCGTTTGAGCAGCTCCCACACACGCTCGCGCCGCAGTGGCGCGCCGCGTGACGAGAGGAAGAGCCGCGTGCTCGCCGGGTCGCGACGCTGCGCCAACCTGGGCCGCTCTTTCTCTAAGTAATCCTCCACCGCCTGCACGGCCCGTCGCCCCAGCGGCACGAGCCGTTGCTTGTCGCCCTTGCCGTGGCACAGGCAGTGGCCCTCGTCGAGCTTGGCGTCTTCGAGCCGCATGCGGCTGAGCTCCGACACGCGGCAGCCGGTGGCGTAGGCGAGCTCGAGGATCGCCCGGTCGCGGCGCCAGAGCGGCTCGCCCGGCTGCGGGGCGGCGAGCAGCTTTTCGACTTGCGTGGCGCTCAGCACCGTGGGCACTTTCTGCCACAGCTTGCGGCTCACCAGCAGCGCCGCCTGGTTGTCGTTGAGCACCCCCTCGAGCTGCAGGTAGCGGAAGAAGACCTTCAGCGAGACCACGTGGCGGGCGACGCTCGCCGAGGCCAGCTCCTGCGTCTCGCTGAGCCACGCCGGGTAGCCGGCCAGTTCGCCCACGGTGAGGTTGGGCAGCCGCCGCCCGGCGAGCCACTCGTAGAACCGCCGCAGGTCGCGGCGGTAGGCGGCCACGCTGTTCTCGGCCAGCCCGCACTCGGTGGCGAGGTAGCGCGTGAAGGCGTCGCGCCAGTGGCTCGCCTCGGCGGCGTCCGCGGCGCGGCGGGGTTTGACGACCTTTTTTCGGGGATTGGGCATCGTGGATCGGGCGAGTTTGTCGCTTGGAGGACTCCATCACTCTATCGGCCCGGGCGGCGTGGCGGCGTCGCTCGGTTCTCCGATCGTCGGGTGGGATGGCCCCCGACAGGCCGGGTTGAGTAACCTAACGGCCCTGTGATGATTTTAAGGTCGATTTTGCTGATCCAACTGATGCGGATCGCTCGTTGGCCCCAGGTTCCCCGCTCCCCGACCCCAGACTCCGCAGCCCCTTTCCTATGCAGTCGATCATCCTCGAGGAGCCTTACGAATTCGTGCCGCCAGTCGAGTCGGACTTCTGGTGCTGGCTGATGCGTTTTCGCCTGAAAGGTTTTTTGCGTAAGCAGTTTGGCGTGCATTCGCACGAGACGCGTCACGCCGACCGTTTGAAGGCGTCGATCGACGAGGGCAAGAGCGTCATCCTGGCGCCGAACCATTGCCGGTTGTCCGACCCCATGGTGCTGGGGCTGCTGTCGGCCGAGATCGGCTCGGAGCTGTTCGCCATGGCGAGCTGGCACTTGTTCAAAGAGAGCGCGTACCAGCGGTTCATCATCCGCCGGCTGGGCGCCTTCAGCGTCTACCGCGAAGGGAACGATCGGCAGGCGGTGAACCAGGCGATCGACATCCTGGTCGGGGGGCGACGCCCGCTCATCATTTTCGCCGAGGGCGCCGTGTCGCGGCACAACGACCTGATGATGGAGATGATGGACGGCCCCGCGTTCATAGCCCGCCAAGCCGCCAAGCGGCGCGAGAAGGAGGGCAAGCCCGGCGTGGTGATCCACCCGGTGGCGATCCGCTACTCGTACCAGGGCGACGCCGAGGCGGCCGTGGCCGACGAGCTCACCCGGTTCGAGCAAGCCTTCAGCTGGCAGCCGCAAACCCACCTCTCCACCGTGGAGCGGATCGGTCAGATCGGCGAGGCGCTCTTGGCGGTCAACGAGATCGAATACGTGGGCGCTGCTCGTGTGGGCGATCGCTTCGAGCGCGCCCAGGTGCTGATCGAGGAGGTGCTCGAGCGGCTCGAGAAAAAGTGGCTCGACGGCAAGAGCCGGCCGGGCGAGAGCGTCGTGGCGCGCGTCAAAGCCTTGAGAACGACCATCCTGCCCGACCTGATCGCCAAGAAGGTCACGCCCGAAGAACGCCACCAGCGTTGGCTCGATTTGGCCGCCTGCTATTACGTGCAGCAGATCGATCACTACCCACGCGGCTACCTGCAGGCCGAGAAGAATCTGCCGGAGCGGATCGTTGAGACCGTCGAGCGGATGGCCGAGGACTACTGCGACCGCATCCGGTACCGCGGGCCGATGCACTGCACGATGGTCGTGGGCGAGGCGATCGAGGTGAGCCCGCAACGCGACCGCTCGGCCGTTAAGGACCCCGCCATGGCCGCCGCCGGCGAGTCGCTCCAGACGATGCTCGACGAACTGGTGGTCGAGCGGCGGCGGGAGTTGTTTGGCGAGGAAGGTTGAGTTGTTTGCCTCCCCGCCCCTGACGGGCTGGGGCTCTGGGATCTTTTGATCTTATGCCCTGAGTTGCCCGTGCCCCTTTTCGAGGTTGTTCCTTGTCCCAACACCGGCTGATCTTTGGTTGCGGCTACCTTGGCGAGCGTGTCGCGCGGCGGTGGCTGGCGGCGGGCGACCTGGTGACGGTCGTCACCCGCAGCGCGCAGCGAGCGGCCGGCTTTGCGAGCGACGGCCTCTCGCCGTTTGTCGCCGATGTGACTCAACCCGACACGCTGGCCGGCCTGCCGGCCGCCGACACAGTGCTGTACGCCGTGGGGTTCGATCGCGCGGCGGGCCCGTCGGTCGTCGAGACGTACGCCGGCGGCCTGTCGAATGTTATCGCGGCGCTCAAGGCGGAGCCCGAACGGCTGATCTATGCAAGCACCACCGGCGTGTACGGCGACGCCGCGGGGGGCTGGATCGATGAAACGACCCCCACCGGCCCCGGCCGCGAGGGCGCCCGGGCGTCGCTCGCAGCCGAGTGCGTGCTCACCGCCTCGCCGCTGGCGGGGCGCAGCGTACGGCTGCGTCTCGCGGGGCTCTACGGGCCGGGCCGTGTGCCTTATCTGCGGGCTCTGAGCGACGGCGAGCCGATCGCGGCTCCAGCCGAGGGGTACCTCAACCTGATCCACGCGGACGACGCCGCCGCCGTGGTGGTGGCCGCAGCGGATGGTCCCCAAACGCCCAGCCTGTTGTGCGTTTCCGACGGTTCGCCGGTCGTGCGGCGAGAGTACTACAGCGAAGCGGCCCGCTTGGTGGGGGGCCCTCCTCCTCAGTTCACCGCACCCGACCCCGATTCTCCCCGCGCCGCTCGGGCAGCCGTAAATCGAAGGGTGCGGAACACCCGCTTGGTCGCCGCCCTCGGGTTCTCACCGGTTTACCCAAGCTATCGCGAAGGGTTGCTGCACGCCCTCGGCAGCGAGCCGGATGTCTCGTGATCGACGGCGTTGCCGGTTGGTTGCGGGCCCCCCACTGGGGTCCTATCATGGGCCTGGAAACGTCGGGCGTAGCGGACGAGCCCGAGACGTCCTACCTACTCACACCCTCTTGGCCGGAAATGCTGCAGCGGACCCCCCTTTTCCCGCACGTTATCGAACTGAACCACCAGGCCCGCCGGCGGATCACCTGCAGCGTCTACCTGATCTACGACGACGACGCTTGGACCCTGATCGACATCGGCTACGAAGACGCGGTGGACGACTGTCTGGAGCTGATCCGGCAACTCGACTTCCCTTTCGCCAAATGCGCGACGCTCATCGCCTCGCACGCCGACGTGGACCACATCCAGGGTCTAGCCAAGGCCAAGCAGGTGCTCAAGACCAGCGTGACATGCCACCCGCTCTCGGCCGTCCACCTGGAGTCGGGCGACCGCATCGCGACGTTCGCCAACATCGCGGCCCAGGGCATTGACCTCGAGATGCCGGCCGTGAAGTGCGAGAATCAGGTAGTCGATGGCGAGATCGTGAAGATCGGCTCTCTGGAGCTCGAGGCTTGGCACACGCCGGGGCACACCGACGGGCAGCTGTCGTTCCGGATGGGCAACCTGCTGTTCGCTGGCGACAATCTGTTCCGCGACGGTTGCGTGGGGGCGATCGACGCCCACCACGGCAGCAGCATTCCCGACTTCATCTCGTCGCTCACCCGTATCCGCGACAGCGATGTCGAGTGGTTGCTGCCAAGTCATGGACCGGTCTTCCGCAAAGAGAACGCCATGATCGATCGCACGATCGAGCGGCTCGAGGGATACCTCCACATGGCCGATTTTGGCACCTGTGCGATCGACTGGCCCCTGATGGACCAGTGGGAGCGTGAACTGGTCGATGGCAAGCTGCCTGACTGATCGCTCTGCGGTCAGCTCTCTACCGTTTGACGATGGCGACTGGCTGCTTCCTTTGGCGAATGGCGTCCTGCTGGGGCGCCCATAAAATTTTCTTTTCTAGTGCGGCGGTATTAGAATACGTGCGCAGGGTGTTTTCGCCCCCTCGTCTCCCTTACGCCCCCACGGGTATATGACGACTTCGCTCTCGCTGCCGCTCGCGTTGTTCCATCGGTTGCTGATCGGTTGGGCCCTGGTGTTTTGCGCCGCGGGGGCTTGGGCTCAGCAAGACGCCGCAACCGAGACGGCCCAGGCCGACTCCGCCTGGCAGCCGCCCCAAGACCCGCGGCAGTGGCTCGGCAGCGAGCCGCTCACGCCCGAGTCGCTAAAGGGCAAAGGGGTGATCCTCTGCTTCTTTGACGAGGAGAGTGAGGAGGTCGACGACGGCTGGCCGGCGATGCTCGCCTTGGCGGCCGAGAACCAGGGCAAGCCGGTGATCTTTATCGCCGTGAGCTCCGGGACCGAACCGCGTGAGCTCGCCCGCTACGTTGGCCGGCACCGCATCACCTGGCCGGTGATACTCGATTACGACCGCTCTTTCGAGTCGCGGTTCGGCTTCGGACCGATCAACGACCGCCACCCGGCCGAGGTGCGGGTTGTGAATGCCGAGGGCAAGGTGCTGCCCGGCGCCTTGTCGGACATGCCGGGCACGATCGAGAAGGCCCTGGAGGGCGCCGCCTGGCGGGTCGACCCCACCACCGTGCCCCAGTCGCTGCTCGGCGCGTGGCGTGACGTGGAGTTCGGATCATTCGCCAGTGCGGCCGGCGTGATCCGACGGACGGAGAAGAGCCGAGACGAGGCCATCAAGGCGGGCGGCGCGCTGTTGCTCGAGGCGGTCAACAAAGAAATGAACGCCGCTCTCACCGAGGCGATCGACGCCTTCCGCTCCGAGCAATACTGGGAAACTTACAAGAAGCTCGACGCGGTCCAAACCCGATTCGACGGCTATGAGTTCCCTCACGACATCGAGGGCAAGCTCCGCGAGCTTGCCAAGCGAGACGACGTGAAGGAGGAGCTCAACGCCCGCCGCACCTTGGAGAAGGCGGTGCGGACCGCCATGAAAGGCAGCAGTGGCGCCTTGCGGCGTGCCCGCGGCATGCTCGAGCGGATCGTCAACGACGCGTCCGAAACCGAGGCCGCCGACCGCGCACGCGAGATGCTGAGTCAGCAGCCCTGACCGGGTCATTCATCTCTCGCCAGCCATTGTGCCTCGGCCCCTAACGGCTCCCGCCCGCTAGCACGCCCTCTTCCCTAGGCGTTTCGCCTCGCCCGGTTTGCGCAGTTTGTGCGGGTTGTTCCGCAAGTTCCTTCAATCCTGCCGGCGGCGCCGGACGATGTTCCTACGGACGGGGGCCTCCCGCTTTCTTGGGTCCCCGAGCGCACCGACGCGCGCCACACATCGAGGGGGGGAATTCGAGATGATCCGCAAGCTCATAGCGGCCGCCGTGGTCGCCGCCGCGCTCGGCGCGACCGCCGACACGGCCGACGCACAGCAGCAGGCCTACGGCCGCGCTTGGGGCGGCACGGCCGCTTCGCAAGACTGGAACCGCTTTTACCATTACCCGTACGTCTACTACCCCCAGAACTACTGGGGCAGTGAGTACTTCCGCAGCGCGGACAGCCTGTACCACCGCTATCCGCCCGAGATGCGGATCCCGGTCTACAACAAGCGTTGGCACAACTACTACCCGGCGGGCCGTCGCTACCACAGCGGCCACCACTTTGTGCTCGACGTGTTTTGAACCCGGCGTGGCCTTGGGCCACCGAGCACGAAGCGACATCCGAACACGCCCCGCGACCCCGCCGCTCTTTGCGGCGGGGCCGCAGGCGTTTGTGAAGCACGTGGTGTGAGCCGTCGATGGCCAAAGCGAATCCGCACGCAACGCTGACGCCTCTCGCGCGGTTGACGGCGGCCGCCTCGCGGCCGGTGTACGTGTTGGGCTCGGACCTCAAGGTGCTGGCCGCCAATCGGGCGACGGCCGATTGGATTGGTGTCGAACCCGCCGCGCTGGTCGGCTCGAAGGTTGGTTACCACTCCGAGACCGAGGCCCCGTCGCCCACGCCGACACACGGCGCCCTCTGTCCGCCCCCCTCGTCTCTCGGCCGAGACGGCTCGGCGACACTCTCTTGCCTGGGACGCGATGGCCGTTTGCGCCACCGCCGAGCGCAATGGGTTGTGCTCCTCGACTCGCAGGCGGAGGGCGCCGCGGCTACGGTCGTCACGCTCGACGATCGCGACCTCACTCCCGCCGAGCTGGCCGAGGCGATATCGCCCAAGGCGGAGCCCGAAACGCTCCACCACGAACTCAGCAGCGCGCTGGGCGTGCTGCAACGCGAACGGATCGCCCGTGGCGCCACGGAGCTGCTGTTGGGCGAGAGCCACGCGATGCGTCGGCTGCGTGACCAACTCGGCGCCGCAGCCGCGAGCGGATGCAACGCGTTGGTCGTCGGCCCCGAGGGCTCGGCGCGCGACGCCCTGGCGCTGGTGCTGCACGACCGCACGGCTCGCCCCGGTGGTGCGAGCGGCCAACTGCTTTGTCGCCTCGATGGGGCCCACGCCGACAGCACCCAGGCTCGCCGGGTGCTCGAGCAGTGGATTGCCGAAGAGCCCGCAAGCGAGACGCGAGCCGTGCTGCTTGTTGAGCGGATTGACGCGCTCGGCGAAGATATCTGCGAAGCGATCCTTTCAGGCTGCCGGCCGGACGCCGGACGTCGGGTGATCGCCACCGCCCCGGAGCCGCTGGCCGATGAAGGCCTCGCCGCCGCCGTCGCGACGATCACTCTGGTTGTTCCGCCGCTCGCCGAGCGTCTCGGAGACTTGCCGCTGCTCGCCCAACTGCTGGTAGAACGCGAGAACGCCCGTGGCGGCAAGCAACTCGAAGGGCTCGCCGAACGTTCGCACGAGATGCTTGCGCTCCACCATTGGCCGGGAGACTTGGCCGAGTTGCGCTCGGTCGTCGTCTCGGCCCACGCCGCCTGCCAGGCACGTCTCATCGAACCCGGCCACCTGCCGGTGGTGATCCACCAGGCGACGCAGCTCGTTTCACGCGATCACGACAAGCCTGAGCCGATCCGCCTGGGCGAGTTCCTCGACCGCGTTGAACGCGAGTTGATCGAGCGATCGCTCGGCTTGGCTGGCGGCAACAAGGCCGAAGCGGCTCGTCTGCTGGGCGTCACCAGGCCTCGACTGTATCGCAGTCTCGATCGGCTCGGCTTGGCGTCGCCTCAGGGCGCCGACGCCGACGGAGCAGACGCCGCCGGAGGCGACGCCGATGGGTGACACCCACCGGGTGCGGATCGTGCTGGTCGAGCACGAGCCGCGCTGGACCGCCGCGACGCGGGTCGCGCGTCGCCTGCTAGAGTCGGGCGCCGGCCCCAGCCTTGTGACGGTCTCACGACTCGACCCACGGACGGACTGGCAAGCTCCGGAGCCGCCCGCGGTGGTGGGAATCGACGTCGCCTCGCTCGGCTGGGGGACTGCGCTCCAGCGGCTCGCCGTTCTGTGTGAGGCGCCGGGCTTAGTGCCCGTCGCCATGCTGCCGCGCTGCGGCGAAGTCGGGGAGACCGCACCGCCGACGGCCGAACTTGCCCTCTGCGAAGCCGGCGCGGCGATGGTCCTTCGCGACACGCTTGAGGCAAGCAGGCTGCTGAATCTCGCCCTGCGTGTGGGGCGGGCCGAGGGCGGCCGATCGTCTCTCTGCGCGGGGCCTCAAGCGATCTTGCAGTGCCTGCCCTGGGGCTGAAGCCGAACGCTCGGCCTCATGGGCCCGGTAGGCCACAAGCCTGTGGTCGCCTAAACTCTCGTGTTAGCAGGGTTGTCCCCCGGGACGATCCTGCGCCCGCCCTTGGCCGCGTCGCGGCATTCGGTCCCCTTCCCTGCCCTTTAACGACTCCACCGCCATGCCCGCCGGCCTCACTCCCGAGGCGGTCCACGCCGCCCTCGCTGACTTCAAAGACCCCGAGACCGGCCGCTCGGTCGAGGCGATGCAGCAGGTCCGCAAAGTCGATGTCGACGGCGACAAGGTGCGCGTCGAGTTGGGGCTCACCAGTTGGGCGGCCCCGATCGCCGACGAGACCCGCTTGGCGTGTGAGCGGCTCGTTGCCGAACGGGTTCCCGAAGCTCAAGCGGTCGAGGTCGCGGTCGTAGACCACGACCGCCCCGCCGCGCAGATCGGACAGATCGGCCTGACGGCCAAGAACGTGATCGCGGTGGGGTCGGGCAAAGGGGGAGTGGGCAAGAGCACGGTCGCCGCCTCGATCGCCCTCGGCTTGCACCGCGCCGGCAGCAAGGTGGGTCTGATGGACGCCGACGTCTACGGACCGAGTATTCCCCACCTGCTGGGCGTCAACGAACGGCCCACGGCCGAAGGCAAGCGTCTCGTGCCGGTTGAGAAGAACGGCGTGAAGGTGATGAGCATGGGCTTCCTGGTCCCGGCCGCCGAGGCGATCGTGTGGCGTGGGCCGATGCTCCACGGCGCGATCACCCAGTTCCTGCGTGACACCGATTGGGGTGACCTCGACTACCTGATCATCGACATGCCCCCGGGCACGGGCGACATCGCGCTGACGCTCTCGCAGTTGCTGCCGATCACCGGCGCCGTGGTCGTTTGCACGCCGCAAGACGTGGCGTTGCTCGACGCGGTCAAAGCGATCGCCATGTTCCGCAAGGTGAAGATCCCGGTCCTCGGCATGGTCGAGAACATGAGTTACTTCCTCTGTCCCGACAACGGTAAGCGTTACGACATCTTCGGCAGCGGCGGGGCGAAGTCGAAGGCCGAGGAACTCGGCGTGCCGTTCTTGGGCGAAGCGCCGATCAACATCGACATCCGCAAACGCGGCGACGACGGTGAAACGGCGGGCAACTTCGACGACGAGGCGACCGCCCCTTTCTTCTGGGACATCTGCCGATCGATGGTCCGATCGGTGATCGAGCAGCGCGGCGACGAGCCCGCGATGCCGAGTCTGCCGGTGCTTTGATCGCCGCCGTGTGAGACGCGATGGGCCCCTGTGGGGGCGGCCAACGGCGCCCGGGGTTTCCCGCTAGCGGCCACGAC
Source organism: Pseudobythopirellula maris (assembly GCF_007859945.1). Classification (GTDB taxonomy): domain Bacteria; phylum Planctomycetota; class Planctomycetia; order Pirellulales; family Lacipirellulaceae; genus Pseudobythopirellula; species Pseudobythopirellula maris. The sequence continues at coordinate 487,275 of NZ_SJPQ01000004.1, forward strand.
TGCAGGCGCCACCCAGGGCGCCTGCTGCGGGCGGGGGGCACGATTTGGCCCACGTCCCCCCCTTTAGAGAGCCCCCGCGAAGAAACGGTAGGGCCAACAGAAAGAGCCGCCGACGGGGCTTTTGAGGCCCCGTCGCGCGGCTCGTATCCGATCTGAGCGAGCTTCGGCGCCAGGGGCGCCGGTCGGCACGCTACTTCTTCTTAGTCTTCTTTTTCTTCTTGGCGGTCTTCTTCTTGGCCGCCTTCTTCTTCACCTTCTTCTTGGCGGTCTTCTTCTTAGCCGCCTTCTTCTTGGTGGTCTTCTTTTTGGTCGCCTTCTTCTTCTTGGCGGCCTTCTTCTTGGTCGCCTTCTTCTTCTTGGCGGCCTTCTTCTTCGTCGTCTTCTTCTTGGCGACCTTCTTCTTGGCCGACTTCTTCTTGGCGACCTTCTTCTTCGCCGTCTTCTTCTTGGCGACCTTCTTCTTCTTCTTGGCCACTGTCACATCCTCCATAAAGAGTCATGGCGATCGGACGTAAACTCCGACGCCTCCTAGGCGTCGACGCGACCGCCAAGTCGCAGCTGAGCCGCTCTTCCGCAGCGGCCACCGATTGAACGCCAAAGCGATCCGCTTCCTTGGTGAACCGCTAACGCGATTCGAGCGAAGCGAATGCAGTGACAGTCATCGGCTGCTTCTGCGCGTAACTGTAAACATTACTCCAAGCAGTGCAACAGGTTTTTCGAAAATCCTTGCTCCAAACGACCGTCGCCACGCCACCTTCGGAGCGACTCTGAGCGCCGCGCGACGAGCCGAGCACGCCGCGCCTTGCTTATCAGAAAAGCGACAACGTCGAACCGTCGTTGAGCCGCGCGCACGGTTGCTTCGCGCGCTTGAGCGCGCCGAACACGCGTCTCTCTTCGTGCGATGCGCGCCGCAACGCGAAACGCTCGCCTGCGCGCAAACGCGTTTTTTCCCGAGGAATTTCGCGTTCGTCGACTTCGCTCGCACGCAGTATGGCGTTCCACGCAACCGCGCGCCGCGCGCGACGCACGTGGATCGGGTCCCATCCGTACCAAGCACGCGGGGGCGCGACGAACGCGAGTGAGCGCTCGTGGCAGAGCGCCTGTAGCCTTTCGTCGAGCTCGCGCGACAGCGCTCGCGCGTCGTCGAAACGGAGGCGGCTGAACGGGAAAAATATTTTTTGGAAAAACGCGAACCGACGCCTCCCAACACCCTCGATCGAGTGCAAGGGCAAGCCAACGACGCGCACTCGCGCGCCGCGCGCGACGAGTCGATCAACGCACTCCGCGACCCAATCGGCGACGCGCGCGGGCGCGACTCCGTAGAGCAAATCGTTGCCGACATCCGTCACGAGCGCGTTCGTTTGAGAAGCTGGGGCGAGTGCGTCGAGCGCGTTCCACAGCCCGCAGTCTCGAATCGAGACGATGCGTCGACCCATCACGTTCGACGCGAGGCCATAAGACCGTCCGTGCGCGGCGGTCATGAACATCTCGATCGGTCCGCCCGCAAGTTCGCGCGCCGCAGTGACGATTGTCGGCAATCCGAAAGCGACGTTGCTCGCTCCCAGCACGACAAGCCGCTCGGCTGTCTCTGTGGGCTCGAGAGCGGTCGGTCCTTCGCCGCTCATCAGCCGCCGCCTCGCGAGTTCCGGTACGCCCCGAGCGTTTGGTAGTTGCTGTAGCCGAGCATGCCGAACAGCACCGCAGCGAACTGGGCTCCGCTCATGAAGAACCACAGGGCCAACGCGGCCGCGACGCCGATCGAGAGCTTCAGCGACGCCTGCACCCCCCAGCTCGGCGAGCGGGCGTAGAGCAGCAGCTGCCGGGCGATCTGGCCGCCGTCGAGCGGGTAAACCGGCATCAGGTTGAGGATCCCCCACCAGATGTTCACGTACAGCAGGTCGTGGACCAGCCGGCTGAGCTGCGGCGAGGAGAAGGCGCCGAACCAGTAAGTCCCCCACGGCAGCGTGAACCCTTGGGCGCCGCGGTACTGCTGGACGATCGCGTTGAACTGCGTTTGATCGGCGTGGGGCACGATCGCGCGGCCGGTGGCGGCGATGGCCGCCACGGTGAGCATGGCGAGCAGGAAGCCGGCCGCCGGGCCGGCGAGCGAGATCAAGATCTGTTTGGAGGGCGCCTCGTCGGCGCCGTTGCCAAATGCCAACCCGCCAAAGCTGTAGAGCACGACGTGGGGCTTGCCGCCGAAACGGCGTTGCACGATCGCGTGGCCCATCTCGTGGACGACGATCGACACGAAGACCGCCACAACCCACATCACCGCGTCGGCCGGGGCGCTCGAAGAGCCCATCACGCCCATCAGCAACGTGATGACCCAAAAGCTAGGATGCACCCGAATCGGCACGCCCAGCAAGGAGAACTGCAGGTCGTAGGGCGAGGGCGCGATGTTGCCGAACAGCATCCGAATCTTTTCTTCTGGGACCAATCGGTGGACGCGAACAAGAGGGGGCGCGTAAGACCCGCCCCAGCTTGGTCGGCGGCTGCGCCGATGGCAAGTCAGGCCGCCTCGCCGGCCGCCGGATTGGAAGCGTCGGCCGCACCTGGTTCGAGATGCCCAAGCAGGTACTCCGCCGCGCGGAGCGACGCCCCGCCGTGCCCGACCCGTTCGCGCAGCGCGGCCATTTGATCGACGAGCGCCCGCCGGCTCGCGTCGTCGGTCAGCCATCCGACCAAGTGGCCGGCTATGAGCTCGGTGCGGTCTTCGCAGGTGAGGTACTCCGGCATCAGCACGTGCGCGTCGCGCGGGTCGGCGGCGTCGTAGACCCCCACCGGTTCTTTGGAGTCGGCGAACAGGTCGTCGGCCGTCAGCAGATTGACCAGCGTGATGTAACGCACACGGCGGAACCACTTTTGGACCGCGAACGCGAAGCGTGAGACGTGGTAGACGACGACCGTCGGCTTGGCGTGGTAGAGCAACTCGAGCGACACGCTCCCCGAGACCGCCAGGCAGCAGGTGGCCGCCTCGATCAGCTCGGGCGTGCGGCCGACGTGGACCGTTGTTCGCTCGGCGAGCGCAGCGGGGCAAGCGGCGAGAGCCTCGTGGGCCATCTCCGCCTGCTTCTCTTTGAACGACGCGATCGCGAAGCGTGTGGTCGGGACCTGCTCGAGCACCCGCTCGGCGGCTTCCAGTTGCTTGGGCAGGTTGGCCTTCACCTCTTGGGTGCGTGAGCCGGGCAGGATCGTCACCAGTGGGCCGGCGGCGCCCTGGTGCTCGGCGACGAACTCGTCGTCGAGCTCGCGGCCGCGGAGCTCGTCGAAGTACGGGTGCCCGACGTGCGTGGCGTTGCAGCCGCGCTCGCGGAACCACGCTTCTTCGAACGGCAGCTTGCAGAGGGCGTGGTCGACATCGCGGCGCATCTTCTTCACCCGCCACGAGGCCCAGCCCCACAACTGCGGCGCGCCGTAGTAGAACACCGGAACGCCCTGCCGCTTGGCCGCGCGGGCGATGTGCCAGTTGAAACCGGGGTAGTCGATCAGCACGACCGCGTCGGGCCGGTTCTCGGCGAAGTAGCGTTCCGCTCTGCGCTTGAGCCCAATGAACTTCGGCAGGTTGAGCAGCACCTGCAGCAGCCACATCACCGCGAAGCGCGTGAGGTCCTCGTGCAGCTCGCAGCCCTCGGCCGCCATCCGCGGTCCGCCGTAGCCGACGCAGCGTACGTTCGGGCGGCGCTCACGCAGTTCGCGAACGAGGTTGGCGCCGTGCAGGTCGCCGCTCGGCTCGCCTACGGAGAAGAAGATCGTCATGGGCTCGGGGCGTGCGTGGGTGTTGCGTGCGGGGCCGCAACTATCCCAGATTCCCACGGCTCGCGGAACGCCAATGCTCAGAGCACACAAAACGCTCGAATAGCCGACGGCCCACGGTCGTTGGAGGCGCCACACAACGCCGTTCGACGACCATGGGTCGTCGGCTACTCGGAAGCCTCCTCAGAGGCCGTGTGACGCGGCTCTTCGAGTCGCAGGGTCTGCACGCCCGCGACCGCTAGCACCGCCGCCCCCGCGACGAACACCGGCGTGCAGCCGACCAGGCCGATGATCCAACCGACCAATGGCGCCCCGACCAAGACCGGCGCCGCGAGGCAGGCGCCGATCGCGCTGAGCAGCATCGGGTGGTTCTCCGGCTCGGTCAGCTCGAGGGCGTAGTTCATCAGCAGCTTGATCGACACCGGCGTGAAACCGAGCGGCACGAACACCAGCCAGTACCACCCCTCGGCCGCCTCGGCGCCGAGCGTGGCGAGCACCACCGCGATGATCGGCGCGAGGATCGAGCCCCACACCGTTAGCCGCAACGCGGCGCGGTTGCCGCGACGGTCGGCCAGCGGCCCGACCAGCAGGCTGAACAGCGCCACCGCCACGTGCTGTCCCACCAACCAGCCCAGCAGCGACCGCGGGTCGAAGCTCTCCACTCCCTCGCGGGCGAGCGCCTGGTAGTGGGGGAACAGCATGAACGTGGTGCTGTAGAGCAACGCGGTGATCGCTGCGCCGTGGAACCGCGGGCCGTCACGCAGCAGCCGCCATGCGCCGCTCAGTTTCTCCCAGGGGTTGGACGCCGGTTCGGTGTAGTCGTCGCGCCGCTCGCGCACCAGCAGCATCGCCGCGGCGGAAAGCGCGAACGCCACGGCCGGGGCGGCGAAGATCCAGCCGAAGCCGCCGTCGTCCTTCGCCAGCCAGCCGGGCATCAACCACCAAGCCAGCGCGATCGCCGCCGGCGCGCCGACGAACACCGACGCCGAGAACAGCCGGCCGCGGAGCGTCGGGCGTATCAGCTTTCCGGTCGCCGCGTGCATCGCGAGTTGGTTGACGCCCGTCAGCGCGAAGAACACCCCGTAAGCGGTGAGGAATAGGTAGGGCATCCAGCCGGCCGGCTCGCCGTCGGCGCCCCGCCACGCGCCGCTCGCCCAGACCGTCGAGAGCAGCGCGAAGGGGATCGCCATGCCGAAGCTCGTCATCGCGATCGAGCGCGACTTGCGCGGCGAGAGCTTCACCCAACGGGCGGCCAAAATAGGCGGCACGCTGAAACCGAACCGGTTGAGCACCATCATCCAGCCGAGCATCGTCGGCGACCCGCCGACCACCGCGAGGAAGTACGGCATCACGACGCTCTCGGTCTTGAAGATCCAGCCGACCCGGAGCAGCAGTTGCTGCATGGCGAGCACCAAGAAGTTGCGGCCCTCGTGCGGGTGCGGCTCGTCGGGCCGCTTGTGCGACGGGCAGAGCGGCTCGTCGGCGCCGCGGTCGATGTCCTCGGCGTCGGCGGCGAAAGCGGGTTTAGAAAGGCGGGACAAAGCGTGGGGCCAGCGGTGGGAGGTCAGAGGTCAGTTAGCGCGTGGCGAGCGACGCATGGCGAGGCGCCGTAAAAGCATCTCACCAATCAACGCCGCCGCATCATCTCCCCCAGCAGCATCTCCAGATAGCTGCGTCCCTCCGGTTGAGAGAGCCCTAAACGCCCGGCGAGGTTCACCACAGCCTGTTCAGCGTCGTCCTGCGACGTCTCGTCGGCGAGCGTCTCGACCTCGGCGTACAGGCCGAGGCCCTCGACCCGGTCGATCGTCAGCTCAAACGCCCGGCCGTCGAGCGTGAGCGAGAATGCCTCGCGCCGCTTGCGGACGGCCGTCACTTCGCGGAAGCCGAGCCGCAGGAGCACCTCGCGCCAGCCTTCGGTGGTTCCCTCGGCGAGCGGCAGCTCTTGCTCGAAGCGGGTCTTTGCGGCGCCGCCTAGCTTCGCCCCTTTGTAGGTCAACCGGCTCGCCTCGCCAACCGTGCGGATGCGCAGCGCCTCGTCCGTTTGGGCGAAGTCGCGCGACGGGTGGTTGAAGTAGGCGTCCGATTGCTCCGAGACTCCTTCTGATTCGGCGCCGAGTTCGGCGAGCCTCGCCCGGAAGGCGGCTTCGTCGGCGAGCGGGAATTTGAGTTCGATTTCGAGCATCAAGAGGGAACCACGAAGCAGTAAGGACAGAAAGAAACGGGGCGATTAGACTACCACGGGCCGACAAAGATTCTGCGGCTCGTCACGAAGACAGGAAGAACGGAAGTAGAAACCACGGATAACACGGATGGGCACGGATAAGAGCCCCTTCCATCCGTGCCCATCCGTGAAATCCGTGGTCAACTCCTTTCGCCCCACGCACTGATTGGCTTGAGCTGTGCGATTCAATGTGCGCTATATGCTGGCTGTTATGGCGTTAGTCGCCTATTACGCTGTGTTCGTGGGCCTGCTGGCAAAACGTGGCCTGCTTCGCGTCGAGTGGAACGCAGCGGATGGGATCGTCCTCTTCTCCGCCGCATTGCATCTCTACTGCCAATGGTCGCGAGTTGCATTGATTGGCCGCTCTCCCCTCGCGTGGCGGCGCAGTGAAGATAATTGGCGGCGTCCCAACCTCTATCACGTACTATTGGTCTGTTTCTTCGGTCTAAGCTTCTTGATAGGCCTATACCGAAGGATCGATGCCAATACGTTCATGCTACTGAATGCGGCTGCATGCCACACGATTATTGAATCCTTGGCATGGGTGTTTGTTGGTGAAAAAGGGCTACACACTGGCCTCACGACGATCGCTTGGGAAGAATGCCGGTTTTCATGGGACCGTGCAAAGCACACTCTGACACTAATGCGTACCACTAACGGACCATGGGAAATGAGGTTAGCGCTTCCACCGGCTATTGAGCGCCGCATATTGTCACGCCTCGCCGAGAACCAGGTCCCGAAAGAAGCAGCCTCGGATAACACGGATGGGCACGGATAAGAGCCCCTTCCATCCGTGCCCATCCGTGAAATCCGTGGTCGAGTCGTCTTTACCCCACGCACCGATTGGCCTAAGCCATGCGATTCGCCGTCTCTGATCTGCTGCTGCTCACGGCCCTCGTGGCGATCTACGCCGCGGGGAATTATCTGATGCCGGCGCCCGAATTGTCGTTCGCCAATCTTGCCATCGGCGCGGTCACGATCCTCGGCATGACGGGGCCCATCGCATACAGTATCCACCAGCATCGATCGACTTGTGGGAAGCGAATGTTTGCTTGCCGCTTGAGAAACTTCTGGCTGATGCACGTCGTCGTGTTGCTGATCTATATTGCCTACGTCGCGGTCGGCGTCGTCACCGGCATGAACGGGGCGCCGCTGGTCATCGCCATCTGCGCAGGCCATCACCTGATTTTTCTCTTGATGCTCCGGGTCGTCTTCACGGAAGAGGGGTTCCTAATCGGAGCCATGTTTGCGCGCTGGTCCGAGCACCGAGTGAGTTTTGACCCACGGACCAACCGCCTCGACTTCCGTCGCCTGCCGGGTGTGAAAGCGCCGTGGTTCTGGTCCCTGCAGTCGCCCGGCCACGCCAGGCTCGCCGGCGACGTGGCCGACGAAGTCCAGGCGATCCTTGCCGAGAAGCAGAGCCCGATCGAAGTAACCACGGATAACACGGATGGGCACGGATAAGAGCCCCTTCCATCCGTGCCCACCCGTGAAATCCGTGGTCGATTCTTTTTGCCCCACGCACCGATTGGCTTGAGCCATGCGATACGGTCTACGCGATCTCCTAATGCTCACTAGCCTTGCGGCGTTGTACGCCGCAGCGGCCGCGATGTGCATGCGGACTTTCGGTCCGGTAGTGTCCACAACGTCCTTGATTATTGGCGCCGTCGTCTGGCTGCTTTCAGCTACAGTTCACGCTCTCGATGCCAAACACAGGCGGGGAATGAATATCTTGCGAATCTGGTTGCCATTCGCTTGGCGTTGGCACTGGCTGGTGGCAGGGTTGTTCGCAGTGATGGTCGTCTTGCTTGGGGGTCTTCGCAGCAGCAGTGGTAGTAAGAACGACTGGCGTTTGATTTTTGGGGCTGCCGCCTATTTCCACGTTGTGATTGTGCGGAGGAACCAGATTGGCTTCTATCGGAAGGGGGTCGCTTACGCGGGACGTTTCGCCCACTGGGCGGCGGCCGATTGGCGGCTCGAGGAGAGCAGTCTTGGGACACGCCTTGTGCCGCACTTTCTTTCGAGGGATGGCGCAGTGCCTCCGCCACTAGCTGGCTGGCCGCTGGTTCCCGAAGACGCGTTGCCACAGGTCCGCACGATCCTCGCTGAGAAGCAGGGCGAGGAAGACGAATGATCAACGCAGGTAAGCCGCGGATGGCGGTTGAGGGGCCATCCGCGGCTTATCTGCGAAGATCTGCGGCGAATACTTTCGGCTGCCGCACCGCGTCAGGCAAGCTCATCTTCTGACAGCGGAGGCTGACCGGGGCCCCGCACACGCAGCACGCGTAGTTCGTCGCCGACCGTGACGAACAAGCCTCGATAGGTTCTTCCGCGGCGCGTCTTGAAAAGAAATTGGCGGACTTCAAACGGAGTCGCCTCGCCTTCAGGAGCCAACCCACAAGCTTGCGGAAGCTCAGCCGCCAAGGCGACAGCCGCCTCAAAAGCTAGCCACCATCGCTGTGCGCCTTCGGCGGTGCGTTGGTAGAGATAGTCGTTGATCGCCTGCGCGTCGTGTTCGGCGCGGGGCAAGATCCGCAACTGAAGGCCCATCAAACTTTATTTCGCCGACGGAACTCGTTGGCGAAGTCGTCGAATGGGCGACCGGTTTCACCGTGCTCCATATCACGAAGGGAAGCCTCGAGTGCGAGACGGTCCTCTTCGAACGATTGGCTCTCACGCCATTCGTCGTAGAGGCGATCGATCGATAATGCCCCGTCCGACGCGAGTCGTTGCTTCGCGTACGAAGCGAACTCGTCGACAAAATGCTCAGTGTTGTTCATAGCGGAAGGCCTGCAGATGTTCCTGTCATCAACTAACCCGATTGTAGCACGCTCGGGACCTTCTCACGAAATCGGTGGGTTCTCTTCGCCACTGGCGGATGGCGCCTCGCAGGTTATCCGCTACTTGTCTGCGATGCTGTGCGGCTATTCTCTTCAGCAGAGATACGTCGGCCGGTCGATCGTTTGGTCCTGCGACCCGTCGGCGGCGACGCGCTCCGCCACGCCTTCGGCGTCCAGGCCGTAGAGCGGGCTGACTTCGACCGTCACGCCTTCGGCCACGCCGCGGCCGGCGGCCTCGAGCCAGCGGCGGTGCTGGTTTTGCATGAACAGCTGCACGTACTCGGCCGTGTCCTTGGGGGCGCCCGGGGCGTTCTTGAGCGGCGCAAAGACCTCCTCTTCGGCGTACTCCACGACGATCGGGTTCTGGGCCTTCGGCAGCAGGTCGAAGATGAACCGCTCGAACTTTAGCGCGTTCGGCTCGGTCGGTTCGACGGTCTCGCCCCTCTCGGGACAAACGTGCGGCACCTTCTTGTTGGCGATGTGGAACGGCAACGCGTCCTTGAGCGCGAGCATCCGCTCGAGGAACGCGACGTCGAACACGTGGACCGCGATGCTGCCGGCCCAGAACTTCAGCCCGCCGGCGTCGTCGGTCGCGGCAGCGACCTCAGAAGGAAAGTCGCTGTACTCGATCACGTTGAGCTCGTCGCCCAGCATGACGAAGTTGCCGAGCTTGTCCTCGGGCGCCTGCTTCGTGACGGCCATCGAGGTGAGCTCGCTTTCGGCGAGCAGGTGGTAGCCGAGCATCTCGGCGTCGCCAATCGGCACGATCGGGTTGTCGACCTGCAGGTAGAAAAGTTGCTTCACGCCGCGGCGGCGCATGTGCTCGGTGGCGCCGCTGCTGGCCAGGGCGGCGATCGTGCCGCCGTGGCCGTCGGGGCTGAGGAACAGCTCCCCCTTGTCGGCCAGCAGCATCTTGCCGGTCGATTTATCGACGGCCGGCATCGTGCCTTGGCAAAAGACGAACAGGTCGTCCTCGGCGAGTCCGAAGCGGTTGTTCTCTTCGAGGAACTTGACTTGCTCGTCGTGCGTGATCGGACTGGTCATCAGATAGACCGGCACACCCACGCCGTGCCGCTTGGCGAGCGCGACCGCCTTCTCGAGATGGATCTGCAGCAAGGTGGCGCCGGAGACCGGCCCGATGGGGAACACCCCCTTGGGGTGGTCGAAGCCGAGGCGGCTCCCCTGGCCGCCGGCCACGAGCAGCACGCCAACCTCGCCGGCGTCGAGCGTTTGCTTGCCACGCTCGGAGGCTTGGTCGGGCGTCACGCCGAGGCCGCCCCCCTGCCCCGCCTCGCGGTCGCTGAGACGCATCGCCACGGGCGGTTCGGCCGTGCGGGCGAGCTCGGCCCAGTCGGGCTGGTCGGCGTCGCCGCGGTAGAGCTCGCCGAGTTGCTCGAGATCGACCGCCGCAAGCTGCGCGGCCAGCTTTGATTGCTGCCCTTCGGTCAGGTCGTCCCAGAAGCCAACGGCGTGCTGCTGGCCGTGGGGCGTGAGTCGTGCGAGGAGTTCGGCGGGGGCGGGCATCGGCGGCTTGTGTCGTGAGAGGGAAGTGGTGATCCGAGTGGGCGGGGGTATTGGCCCACGAATGCCTTGGCGAGAGCCGCATTATCGCCCGATTGCCGTCGTCTGGCTACCTCACGCGGCAGCCTCTGGGCGAGGCCCCTAGGGCGCCCTGCCGGGAGGCCGTATTTTCCGGCTCGTCGGCCCCGCCGAGGCGTTGCTGCCGGAGCCCACAACAAGATATAGTGTGGGCTTGGCGTCGCCGGCTTGGCGACGCTCATGACCCCGATCACGCGACTCGTCGTCGCCCCCCGTATCACGTCGAAGCGACCAAGGCGAAGAAGCCTTCTGCGCTTCCAAGCACCTGTTCGCTTTCAAGGAGACATCTCAGTGGCATCCGGCAATTATCTGTTCACCAGCGAATCGGTCAGCATGGGGCACCCGGACAAGGTGTCGGACCAGATCAGCGACGCGATCGTTGACGACATCTTGGCCAACGACCCCAACCCCGGCGCCGCCCGCGTGGCTGTGGAGACGCTCTGCACCACCGGCCAGGTGGTGGTGGCCGGCGAGGTCCGCACCAGCCACTACGTCGACGTGCAGAAGGTGGTCCGCGAGACGATCAAGCGGATCGGCTACACCGACCCATCGATCGGCTTCAGCCACGACTGCGGCGTGCTGAACGCCATCCACGGCCAGAGCGAAGACATCGCCCAGGGCGTCGACGCCGAGACGAGCCTCAGCGACGAGCAAGGCGCCGGCGACCAAGGCCTGATGTTCGGCTACGCGTGCAACGAGACCGACGTGCTCATGCCGCTGCCGATCCACCTGTCGCACCGCATCGTCGAAAAGCTGGCCGAGCTGCGCCAGAGCGGCGAGCTCTCGTACCTGCGTCCCGACAGCAAGAGCCAGGTCACCGTGGAGTACGGCCCGGACAACAAGCCGATCCGCATCGACACGGTGGTCGTCAGCACGCAGCACGACGAGAGCATCCTCGCCGACTGCGGCAAGGTGATCACCGAGGCGGCCAAGCAGGAGATCATCGACAAGGCGATCAAGCCTTGCCTGCCCGCCGAGTTCATCGACGGCGACATCACCTACCACATCAACCCGACCGGCAAGTTCGTGATCGGCGGCCCGCACGGCGACACGGGCCTCACCGGCCGCAAGATCATCGTCGACACCTACGGCGGCCGCGGCCGCCACGGCGGCGGCGCGTTCAGCGGCAAGGACCCCTCGAAGGTCGACCGCTCGGCCGCCTACATGGCCCGCTACGTGGCGAAGAACATCGTGGCCGCCGGCTTGGCCGACGAGGTCGAGGTGCAGCTCGCCTACGCGATCGGCGTGGCCGAGCCGGTCAGTGTGAACGTCAACACGTTCGGCACGGGCAAGGTTGATAACGAGACGCTGATCGGCCTGATCCGCGACAACTTTAGCCTCACGCCGGGCGGCCTGATCAAGGAGCTGGGTCTCACCCGCCCGGTGATGTCGGCCACGGCGGCCCACGGCCACTTCGGCCGCGTGCCCGGCCCGAACGGCGAGTTCAGCTGGGAGAAGACCGACAAGGCCGACACCCTGGCCAAGGCGGCCGAAGGCGCCGCCGCGGCGGTTTAATCGTCTCACCACAGAGAGCACAGAGGACACAGAGAGGAGTCGCAGGGGACTTGAGCCGCTGCCTTCCTTTTTCTTTCTCTGTGTCCTCTGTGGTGAATTCTTATGGAACTAAGAATCGGCTTAGGCGAAGACCGCCACCGGCTCGACGAGCCCGGCACGGGCCCGCTGCGCATCGGCGGGATCGACGTGCCGCACGGCCGTGGCCTCATCGGCCACAGCGACGCCGACGTGCTGCTGCACGCCGTGACCGACGCCTTGCTGGGCGCCGCCGGGCTGGAGGACATCGGCGAGATCTTCCCCAACACGGACGGCGAGAACCGCGGCCGTGACTCGCGTCACTTCCTGCGTCACGCTTACGAGTTGGTCCGCGCCGAGGGCTTCGAGTTGGTGAACCTCGACTGCGTCGTCTCGGCCCAGCGGCCCAAGCTCGCGCCGCACAAAGACTCGATGCGACGCGTGATCGCCGAGACACTCGAGGTGCCGGCCGGGCGTGTGGGCCTCAAGGCCAAGACCGGCGAGGGAGTCGGCCCCGTGGGCCGCGAGGAGGCGATCGACGCCCGCTGCGTCGCGCTCGTCAGGCACGAAACGGACGCCGACCACTGATCTCCTCGCCGCGTCGGCCCGATCAGGCGGCCATCGCCCGGCAGCTCTCGACGCACTTGCGGCAGCTTTCCGCGCACGTCTTGCAGTGGCTGTTCGAGTGCTCGTCGCATGCGTCGGCGCACCACTGGCAGATGTCGGCGCACAAGGCGCACGCCTTGGCGGCGAAATCGCTGTCGACAGCCATCAGGCTCGCGCAGAACTGGCAGGCGGCCGCGCACTCCACGCAGCATGCCGGGCAGTCGTTCATCGTGTCCTTGCCGGACATCTCTTGGAAGCAAGTCAAGCAGTCGACCGCGCACTGCTGGCACGCAACGAGGCAATCGGCGTAGGTTTCTGTAGCAACGCTCATGGTTTTCCTCCGGGAAAGTGATTGAGAAAGAATCCTTTCCGAAGGGGGATGCAAATCGGGCGCCTCACGCGATAGGAGCGTAAGCCGGCATTGGAACGGTTGCTGACGGTCCCGCTCGATCCAGTGTGCGAGCCGCGGCGCCGGAGAGGTCGCCAAGCGGTCGCCCCCCTCAATAAGCCATGCCGCGTTGGATGGAGTCAAAAACGGCCGATCGGCGAGGGGCGATTCAATCGCGAGAAACAAGTCTCTTGGTGGGCGTCTCGCAGGTGCGTTCTAGAGCGCACTACTAGTAGCCGTAGCGTCGTTTTCGCCTTGTCGACGCCGAATCATACCGCCACACACGCTACGCATCTGTGCGATTCGCGCTAGCAACTACGTGGCGGCCGCCACGTAACCGCGCGAGCAAATCAAGCAGCAAAGGAAACCGCCAAAGCGACGCCGCCCGACAAAGTATCTATGCGGTGCAACTCGATCCTGAGCCAGTCGGCTGGCGGCCGGTCGAAGGCAATTCATCGGACGGGAACCAACGCTCGACCACCGCGAAGAACTCTTCCGAGCTGCGGATCGTGGCGACGTGCTTGCGGAACTCGCGGGCGCCGCGGCGGCCCTGGGCGTAGCAGCAGGCGTACTTGCGCATCAGCACCGAGCCCTTCTGCTCACCGAAGCGGTCGACCACCAGGCCGAAGTGCCGCACCATCAGGCGCCGCTGCTCGTCGAGCGACGGTTCGAGGGGCGCCGGCTCGCCCCGCAGCAGGGCCGCCGCCTGGGCGAACAGCCACGGCTTGCCGAGCGACGCCCGGGCGATCATCACGCCGTCCACTCCGAAGTGGGTGAACGCTTCGAGCACCTTCTCGGGCGTGTCCAAGTCGCCGTTGCCAATCAGCGGGATCCGCTTCAGGTGCGGCTTGATCGAGGCGATCGTCTCCCAGTCGGCCGAGCCGCGGAACATGTCGGCCGCCGTGCGTCCGTGGACCGTGAGCGCCGCCGCGCCGGCGCCCTCCACGATCTGGGCGACGTCGTGGATCACGATCTTGTCGCGTGTGCAGCCCAGGCGGGTCTTGGCCGTCACGGGGGTCGGCGCGCAAGCCTCGACCACGCGCTCGATGATCCGCCCCATGCGGTCGGGCTCGCGGAGCAGGTACGACCCGCTGTGCGCCTTCTCGGTCACCTGACGCACCGGGCAGCCGAAGTTGATGTCGACCACGCTGACGCGGTAGTCCTCCACGAGGCGGCGGCCCACTTTGGCCAGCGTCTCGGGGTCGTTGTCCCAGATCTGCACGGCCAGCGGCCGCGGCTCGTCGGCCACGCCCCACAGCCGGTCGGGGTGTTCGGCCTCTTGCTCATCGAGCCAGACGAAGCCCTTGGCGTTGACCATCTCGGTGGCCAGGAGCCCCGAGCCGCCAAACTCGCGCACGATCTGCCGGAAGGCGTAGTTGGTGAACCCCGCCATCGGGGCCTGCAAGATCGGCGGGTCGACGACCAGGTCGCCGATCACCAACGGGGCGATCTGGGGGCGGCCGGCCGGCGCGTTGGTCGAGAGGGTCGTCACGTGAGCAAATCGTTCGGGGAAGGACGGGTTGTGCTGGAACCCATCATACCCCAGCCGCGGGCGGAAGCCGACACGCAACCGGTCACGCCGCTAGAACGCACTACTGATAGCCGTAGCGTCGTTTTCGCCTTGTCGACGCCGAGTTACACCGCCACACACGCTACGCATCTGTGCGATTCGCACTAGCGGAGACCGCCGCCGTACGCCGATTCGCCAGAGCCGGAGGCGCCGCTCGGCCGACCGCCGAAGGTGGACTGCGAGGGGCTGCGGAATTGGGCGCCGTTGGGGTCGCCCGCGGCCAGGCGGTTGCCGTCCTCCAGGCGGATGAGCATCGCCACCAAGCGGCCGGTCTCGACATTTCCGGGCGAAGCGATTTGCGAGTAGCGGTTGATCTGCTCGTTGTAGTTGCGGGCGATCTGAACGAACGCCCTTCGATTGAGCGCCAGCAGTTGCAAGGCGTGCACCATCCGGTCGCTGTCCGCCGAGCCGCTTCGCTGGCTGGCGACCTGGTCGACCAACGCCGTGCTGCGGGTCACGCTCTCGGCCGCTTGCCTCAGCTCGGCCAGGCGTTGCGGCAACAACTCGTTGAGGAGCCGCGCCTCGCTCGGCCCCGATCCGCCGAAGATGTCCTCGAATCGGGTGGCGTAGCGTTCGCAGAACGGGGCGTCGCTCGGCAGGGGCCGCACGCCCGTGCCGAGCATGCCGGCGAGCCGAAGCTGCGCAGCCTCGGCCGCGAGCAGCGACGTGCCGACACGCGTGGCGAGATCACGTTCGGCCTCGCTCAGCACCGTGCTGTAGCCGGAGGTTTGCGACTTGAGTTTGCTGAGGTCGCCCGCCTCGCGGACGCCGAGGTAATAATCGGCCACCGCCGCGCTGAGCCGCCAGTAGGCGTCGATCAGTGCGGCCTTCTGGTCGCGCGACGCTCCGTATTGGGTGACTTCGAGCAACGTCATCGGCGAGCCTTCGAGCCGCGTGCCCTGGGGCGGCGACAGGATAGCTCGCATCATTGCCTGAGGCGCCAAGCCGCTAGGCGTGTACGCCGGCTCGGACCGTGCGGCCTGCGACGACGCCGGCGGCGAGAACGTCGAGGGCTGCGACCGCAGTTGGTTGTTGCTAGTGGCCCGCGTACCAACAAAACGACTGTCCGTAGACGGGGCGGTCGCGGCTAGGCCCTGAGTGGCCGCCGAGGTGCGGGCGGATGAGGCGCCGCGACTAAACGGGTTGCTGGGGGGCGAACCGAACGAGCTCGGCGTGGGCGGCGACGCGCTCGCGGCGGCGCTGCGGCTGGGGGATGTCGCGGGATTAGTCAGCGCCGCCGACGAGCCGGAGGGGCTCCGCAGTGTGTTGGGCGGGCTGTTCGCGGAGGACGCGGGCGTTGAATCGAACGGCTTGAGCTTGAAACGGTTGGCGTCGCTCGACGCTTGGGTCTGCGAAGAAGCGGCGCCCATGGCGGCTGAAGGCGCCTGTCCCGCCGACGGCGAGGCGGGGGGGTTATCGAATAAATGAGAGATGCCGGCCGAGCCGTTGGAATCGCCGTAGCGGCCTTCGGCCACGGCCCGGTCGGACGCCATGCCCAGGGCCGCCATCAAGACGAAAGCGGGCAATCCAAGGGAGGGCGAAACTATGGCGCCCCGGGCGATCGCACGCATCACAAACTCCTTCGACACAAAGATACCGTGGGCGGTGGGGGCCGCCGGCGGGGTATAGCGAGTGCGCCGGCGTGGACGCGAGAACCGTGTCAGATTCCTCTTGTGGGGTCAACGCCAGCTCGCCCGGCTGCGGTCAACCGCTCGTTGGCGGCAGAGGGGCCCGGGAATGACCTATTCTTACAAGTGATCACCCCAGCGCTAGCGATTCCCGCTGGCGGGGCCGTGTGTCGCAATCGCCCGGAATAGCAAGATGGAAGCCCCCCGCCCTGCCCCGCCCTCGCCTTCGCCAGCTGCCGCCGCGCCGATCGTACCGCCACGGCCCGTAGCCCCATCGCCGGCGCCCCCGAGGCAATCGCAGCCGGCGCCGCCGCAGCCAGGGCCAGCCGGTCCAACCCCGCCACGCCCTGCGCCCACGCCGTTCGCCAAGTCGGCGGCCCCCGCCGCCCAGGGGGGGCCTTACCCGCAAGCCAGCAGCGGCTCCGGCGGCGCCGCCACGGGTCCCATCGACTCGGCCACCCAATGGAAGCGGTTCTTCCACGAATGGCCCGCGTCGATTCCGAAACGTGGTGTCGTGGTCAACACGCTGAACGAGGCGATGCCTTTCAAGGCGTTCATGCTGGCGGGCGACATGTTGCTGCTCGAGCGCACCAACCCCGACACGCTCGGCGCTCGCTACCTGCTGCTGCCGTTCTGCGAGGTCTCGCTCGTGAAGTTCATCGACCCGATGAACCAGCAGACGCTCGAGAAGGCGGGCTTCCGTGGGAAGCTAAGCCAGTAAAGCGAATGACGAATGACGAATGACGGAACGAGGAAAGGGTGACCGCCGAGCGGCAGGTTCGTCATTCGTGCTTCGTCATTCCTCTTCCTCTTCTTCTCAATTACGATCGCCGACGCAGTAGAGCGCGGCGTCGCTGCGCAAGAAGATCTGCCCGTCGGCGATCGCCACCGTGGCGTTCACCTGGCTGTCGTCTGACTCGAAGCTGTTCTGGGCAATCAGCTCCGGCTCCTCGGCCGTGTTGAACACCAGCACGCCGTCGTGCCGCGAGGCGACGTAAATGCGGTCGCCGGCAAGCACGGGCGAGGCGTACACCGGATGACCGCCGCCAAGATCGAGGCGGTCGCGAACGAGCCGCTCGCCGGTCTCTGCGTCAATCACGACCAGCATGCCCTTCGTGTCGACCCAAAAAAGCCGGCCGCCGGGCAAGAGCACCGGCGTGGCGACGTAGCTGAGCTCCCGGGTCCGCCACACGGTGTGCGTGTCGGACGCGTCGCCGTGACCTCCGGGGCGGAGCATCATGCCCGAACCGCGGTAGCCGCCGGTGACGAACAGCTTGTCTTCGACCGCGATGGCCATCGGAGAGATGTTGTTGGAGAATTCGTTAGCGACCGACCACTTCTGCTCCCCCTTGTCGGGGTCGATGCCCAGGGTCTTGCCGACACAGACGACCACCAGCTCCTCCTCGCCGGCGTCGGTCGTGGCGATGACCGGCGTGTTGTACGCCTTCTCCAACGCGGGGTCCTCAAAGCGCCAGCGCTCCTCGCCGTTGGCCGGATCGAGCGCCAGGATCGCCCGGCCTTCGTCGGCGGCATTGACGATCAGCGAGTCTTTGTAGAGCTGCAGGCTGGCCGCCGTCCCCCACCCCTCGGGGCCCGACTGCTTGCCAACGGCGACATGCCACATCGGCTCGCCGCCGAGCGAATAGGCGTACACGCCCGACTTGCCGTGCTGAACGTACACCCCCGACTCGTCGGCCACAGGCGTGTTCGACGCGTAGCCGTGCTCGGTGATGAAGCCCTCGTAGGAGTCTTCGGCGCCGTCGGCCGGCACGCTCTGCCGCCAGAGCTCCTTGCCCGTGGCGCGGTCCGCGCAAACCAAGTGCCGCACCAACGCGTCCATCGAACCTTCTTCACCGGGAACGCCGTAGCCGGAGTAGCAGGTCACGAAAACCCGCTCGCCCAAGACGATCGGCGACGAGGCGCCGGCCCCTGGCAGGTCGAGTTTCCAGGCTAGGTTCTCCGAGTCGCTCCAGGTGAGCGGCGGCGCAGGGCCCGTGGCGATCCCCTGCCCGTTCTCGCCGCGGAACCGCGGCCAGTCGTCGGCCGTCGCCGGCCCGGCGAGCAGGAGCGAAGCGGCGAGGGCCAGCACGGCACGGCGAGTCAACAAGGGCTTATTCATCACGAGGTTCCGGCGTTCGTGGTTGCGTTATGGGGTCGCGTCGGGCGACGGTCACCCCAGCGTAGGCGATCTCACCACCGGGCGACCAGAGCACGGGATGCTCTTTACAATTAGTTGAACGAACGTTCTATTACCCGCCGTGAAGCCGCTCACACTACAAGCAAGGAGACCCCCGCCGTGCCCGACTTCCGCACCAACACGCGTTACGCCCTGCAGCGCACCCGCCAGATCACCGAGGCGCTGATCGAGGTGCTCGACGGCGACGATTGGAGCCACCGCGTGGCGCCCGACACGAACTCGCCGTTGTGGATCATCGGCCACTTGGCGTGGGTCGACAACCGCATGGCGGGCCGCTTCCGCCCCGAGCGGGCGCTCGACGCCGAGAAGGTTTGGGGGGAACTCTTCCAGTTCGGCACGAAGCCGCTCGACGCCGGGGAGTACCCGCCGATCGACGAGGTGCTGGCCGTCTGGCGTGAGCGCCGAGAGAACCTGCTCGCGGTCTTCGACGAGGTGAGCGACGAGGAGCTCGACGCCCCCGGCCCGCCGGCCGACGCCGCGAGCCCGATCCCCGGCGCCCCGTGCGCGGGGTACTTCTTCCTGTTCACGTCGCAGCACGAGCTGCTGCACACGGGGCAGCTGACCGTGGTGCGACGAGTGCTGGGACACGCGCCGCTGCGCTAAGGAAAATTGGCGAGCTTACGCTTTAGCGATCGTGATGTCGCCCGCCTTGCGGGGCGCTTTGCCCTCGGGCGTGGCGTCGCTGTCGGGGTCGAACCACGCGGGGTCGAACTCCACGCGACGGTTCTCGTCCATCGCGATGTTGCTGGTGAGCGCCACCACGGCGTCGGCCAGCGCCACCTTCGGGTTGCAGTGCAGCGTGCTCGACGGCTCGCCGTTGCGGATGCACCAGGCCCAATGCTCGATCTCCTCGCGGTAACCACGCGACACGTCGGCCTCCACCGCCGCCGCGGCCACGGCCGCCTGGCCGCCGCCGGTCTCGTAGCTCTCGACCAGGTTGGACTTGTCGCCCACCTTGACCGAGGTGCGCGTCTTGGCGCCGGAGTAGAGCATGGTCTCTTGCTCGCGCTCGAGGATCAGCGTCCCCTCGGTGCCTAGCACGACCTCACCGTAACCGCCGTAGCCGTTGCCGTTGATCGACGAGTAGCTGACCAAGATGCGGCGTGACTCGTCGGCCGCGGCCTTGGTCGGGTCGTTGTCCTCGAAGTAGCCCTTGCCGGGGTACTCGTAGGTGCAGACGACGTGGTCGTCGACGTCGCGGTCGTGCGGGAAGATCGACCGCTGCCCCGAGCCGCTCACCGCCAGCGGGCGGACCTTCGTCTTGCCCTCGAATTGCGAACTGATGAAGATGCCCGCGGCGTCGAGTTGGTGGCTGCCGAGCTCGGCCATCAGGCCGCCGCCGGTGCGGTTCCATAGCCGCCAGCGGATCAGCTCTTCGAGCGCCGAGCGTTCGTAGCTGTCGCCCACCGTGCCCGGTTGGTAGCCGTACTTCGTGGCGTTGACGTCAAGGTCATCCAGCTGAGCTCGTTTCTGAGCGACCTTCTTCTCCCACAGCGCGATGTCGGAAGGCTTGACCTGTTCGGCGAGCTTGCGGCTCCAAGAGTCGAGTTCCAGAACGATCTTGTACTTCTCGATCACCGCTTGCTCGGCCGCATCGCTGATCTTGCGTGCCTCGCGGCGGAGCTGGTCCACTTCTCCCTTGGTGAGTGGTTCGGTCGGCAGCGGCGGCTGCCAGCTGTCTTTGCCCGGCAGGTTGCCGCGGTGCCACTGGGCGCGCAGGTGGTGGATGTCGCCGATCAGGCCGCGCTTGATCGTGTCGACCGCGTTGCCGTAGAGGATGCTGTAGTGGCGCTGGTGGCCGGTGGCGAGCAGCGTGCCGGTGGCGTCCGCCACGCGGGCCATCTCCTTGCACTGAGCGACCGAGTGGGCCATCAGCTTCTCGGTCAGGACGTGCTTGCCCTTCTGCATCGCGGCGATCGCCGCCACGTCGTGCAGCCAGAGCGGCAGGGCGATGATCACCGCCTCGATGTCGTCGCGCTCCAGCAGCTCGTGGTAGTCCTGGTAGACATCGATCTCGGCCTTGGCCGCCTTCTCGTTGGCGTAGCCGAACGTCTGGATCAGCCCCGGCCGGGCCTTCAGGGCCGACGTCGAGTAGGCGTCGCCGTGGAATGCGCGGTGGACGCTGTAGGGACGGATGTCGGCGATCGCCTTGACCGTAACGTAGTCCGGGTTGAGCGATCCCATCAGCACGTTGCCTTGGTCGCCCGTGCCAATGATGCCGATGCGCACCGGGTCGCCCAGCTTCTTGTCGTAGCCGAAGTAGGCGGCGCCCACGCCGCCAGCCACCACCGTGCCGGCGAGAGTGAGTTCCTTGAGGAAGTCGCGTCGCGACTCCAACAGGCCCTCGCCCATCACGCGTTGGTAGTTGTCTTTGCCGATCTGCTTCTCTTCGGGGGAGAGATCCATCTAGGCGGCCTCTGCCGGTGTGGGGGGAAGGGATTCGTGCGTTTTGGAGTAGTTGAAGTAGCGGTTGGCCTTCATGTACAGGCCGTCGAGGCCGGCCCATTGGCCCGCCGAGGTGGCGGCCAGCACCAACAGGGCCATCGCCTCGACCAAGATGTAGAACAGGTTGTCGGTCGCGGCCCCGGCCACCCACGGCGGCTGGGTCGACATCACCGAGAACAAGAACAGGGCGCCGACTACGCCGGCGACCGGGGTGAGCAAGCCGAGGAACAAGCAGACCCCCACGCCGAGCACGACGCAGGTCACGGCGAAGTCGATCCAAACGAGCGAGGTGCGCTCGGCCAGGGCGGCCCGCACACGGTTCTCGCTGGCGGCGCCGTCGGTGATCCGCACCACGTCCTCAATCCAACGGTTCTCGAATTCGACCACCGGGCTGGTGATCGACCGGTACAGGCCGCTCACCTCGCGGCTTTTATCGTCGACCCGCGTTTGCATGAAGGCCGTCGGCTTGTCGGTCGCCTCTTCACGCAGCTGCTCGAGCCGCCACGACTCGTGGTCGAGCGACTCGAGGTTGGCGCCTTGGTCTTCAATCGCTGTGACGATCTGAGCCAGGTGGCTGTCGGCCGACGAGCGGACGGCGGCAATCAGGTCATCGTCTTTCAATAAGCGGCTAAGCCGCTGGATGCTCTGGTCCCAGTCGAGCTCAATCCGCTCGAGCCAGGCGGCGTAGTAGGATTCGTCGATCGGCTTCGAAGCGACGGCGGCGTCGTAGTGGTAGGGCCGCGGCTGGCCAAGCAGTTTGGCGGCGTCGTGCGGGCCGGTCAGCACGCTCTGGTAGAGCGGCGCCATCGGCCCCTTGGCGCCACGCAAGAAGCCTTCGGACGAGAAGCCCGGCTCGAGCTTCTTCATGCCCTCGTTGTAGAAATGCCAGCCCGTAGCCAGACGCAAGGCGACGAGCATACAGATTGCGATCGTGCCGTACTTCGCCATCAACGCTCTCCGTACCGAAACGGTTGGTCTGAAAAGGAAGGACTGAGGTTCTAAGGCGGGAGGCGTCATCCGGCGGGACCGCCGTAACGCCAATCGCCGCAAGGGCTTCGTACGCGGCGGGGGACCCAAGGCTTCCGCTGCGGCGTGCTTGAGAGCCATCGGCCGGAGGACAAATCGGGCCCCGCCTCTAACACGTCCCTACAGGTCGGGCGGTCAAAGGCCGATGCTGTTTGACGCCGCCCGAGCTCTATATATTACGCTGACCACCCCGAACCCGCCACTGGCGGCGATCGCCCTAATCCAGACAGTCACCCACTCATTAGTCGCCCAATGGCCGCTTTCGAGGGAGACTGGCTGCTCGCACTATCGGCCCTCCGCAGGGTCTAGCCGCACGAAAGCCCACACCGATCGTGAAAATTGTTCTTTGCTACCCGGTCGAAGACCGGCATGTCGCGCAAATCCGCACGACTCTGCAACAGGCCGGCGTTCAGGCCGAGGTCGTTGACGCGGGCCAGGAACGGATCGCCGAGCAGCTACTCGATGCCGACATCTACTGCGGCCACGCCAAAGTGCCCGTGCCATGGCCCGAGGTGGTCGCGGCTGGAAAATTGAAGTGGATCCAGTCGTCGGCGGCCGGCATGGACCACTGTCTCGTCCCGGAGGTGATCGCCTCGAGCATCCCGGTGTCGAGCGCATCGGGCATCTTGGCCGACCAGGTGGCCGACCACACCATGGCCTTGCTGTGCGGGTCGATGCGGAGTTTGCCCGTGTTTTTTCGGGCGCAGCAGAAGAAGGAGTTTATCCGCCGGCCGACACGCGACCTTCACGGCTCCCGGGTCGGCATTGTTGGTTTCGGCGGAAACGGTCGCCGGCTGGCCGAGGTGTTGTCGCCTTTCAAAACAAGGCTGTTCGCCACCGACTGCTTTCCTGAAGACAAGCCGGAGTATGTCGAGGAGCTGCTCGGCGCCGAAGAGCTCGACAGCCTGCTGCCGCGGGTCGATGTGTTGATCCTCGCCGCCCCGCTGAACGATGAGACACGCGGCATGATCGACGGCCGGCGGTTGAACCTGATGCCGCGCGGTTCGTTCCTGGTGAACATGGCCCGCGGGCCCCTGGTCGTTGAGGAGGATTTAGCCGACGCCCTCGAATCGGGGCAACTGGCTGGCGCCGGGATCGATGTCACCGAGGTCGAGCCGCTGGCTCCCGAGAGCCGGCTGTGGGAACAGCCCAATCTGATCATCACCCCCCACGTGGGTGGCCAAAAGTCGAGTCGGCTCGACGACATGACCGATTTTTTCTGTCTCAATTTAGACCGCTGGTTTCGCGGCGAGACTCCCAGGAACTTGGTAGAAAAGAAGCTCGGATTCCCTCTGCCAGAGCACGCGAATTGGAAAAAGGCGCCCTAGAACTGGGCTATACTGTGGGAGGGCCCTTCCCCTTCGTCGTGGCGGTCGATTTGATGGGGACGACGCTTGCCCTGTAGGGCTTACCGAAAAACCAGGTCAGGCGGCTTAGACCGCTGCTGCACCTCACCAATCCCCCAGCCTAAAATAAAACCGTGCTGAGTCGCTCTGGTCCGCTATGATGGGTCGCCCGCCTAATGGCTTGGGGAGCACGACACCCAGCCCAGCCTCTTCTCCCAACCGACCTGCGCGAGACCGCGATCGCTTGCAGCCGCATGAAGCGGTTTCTCTCCATTCGGAATGCAATAGGCCGGAACACGGACGCCGCACGCATGAGCACCACCATCATCCAACAGTCGCGAACGCTCACGTTCCACGGCGAGCCTGCGCCCCCGCGGCGGCACAACGAGCTGGACGGCAAATACGACGCCCTGATCCAGGGCGACCGGCTCGGTTGGACCGAGCACCTGCGGCTCAAGCGGCTGCTGGGCACCGGCGGCCAAGGCGTGGTGTACCTCAGCGAGCGGCGCGGCGCCGACGGCTTCACCCTGCCGGTGGCGCTCAAGTTCTTCTCGCCCGAGCGCTACCCCGACGAGCGGACCTACGAAGAAGCGATGCGGCGGATGTCGGCGATCGGCGGCCGGGTGGCCCAGATCCAGCACGACACGCTGATCGACGTGCAGAACTTCATCGAGCGCGACCGCATCCGCATCCTCGACATGGAGTGGATCGACGGCTACGACCTCGACATCCTGCTCACCCCCGCCATGCTCGAGCGGGCCAAGCAGCGGGTGAGCAACACCCGTTGGGAGTACATCAACGACGTGATCGCCACCGCCGGCCCGGTGCGGCCGCGGCTCAAGGCGGGCGTCGCGGTGTCGATCATCCGCGAGTGCTTGGGCGGCCTGGCCGCGCTGCACCGCGAGGAGATCGTCCACGGCGACATCAAGCCGTCGAACATCATGGTCAAGCGGACCGGCTACCCAAAGATCATCGACATCGGCTCGGCGATCGACCTGAACGACGTGCCCGCCCAACGGACCTGCACGCCGCAGTACGCGGCGCCCGAGATGCTCGAGCGCGAGGAGTTCACGCCGCGCAGCGACCTGGCGAGCCTGGGCTACGTGCTGATCGAGCTGTTGGCCGGACGGCCGCTGTTCGCCGGCATCAACGACTACGCCAAACTGCTCGAGGCTAAGCGGACCCTGCCGCAGCGGCTCGAGGAGATCTTGCCGCAGGAAGTGACCGACAGCGATCTGCTGATGAGCATCTGTCGCAAACTGACGGCGCCCGACCCGATGCTCCGCTACTCCACGGCCGAGCAGGCCGACATCGACGGCCAGGGCCTGGCCGAGTTCCAGCGTTCGCTCGTGCGAGGCGACCTGGCGAGCGAGTACGAGAAC
The DNA here is from genome assembly GCF_007859945.1 of Pseudobythopirellula maris. GTDB lineage: Bacteria > Planctomycetota > Planctomycetia > Pirellulales > Lacipirellulaceae > Pseudobythopirellula > Pseudobythopirellula maris. The sequence goes on from NZ_SJPQ01000004.1 coordinate 511,809, forward strand.
GAGCTGCGGGTGTGGCTCGAAGAACTCGATTGAGCGTTGCTCGCGTCTGAGCTTCTGATGCGGCCGCCTGGGCCGGTTTTGTGGGTTGTGCCGCCCGCTGCCGCAGGGGTTGGGCGCCCCAATCTCTTCTCGCCGAGAGCGACTCCCGGCGATCCCGAGCTAGGCTTTCTCTGACCACGACAGGTCTGACCACGACCGGGCGGCCCCGGCGTGGATACGCCCGTTGCCCTCGCACGCGTACCGATTTGCCATGTCAGCTCAGCCATCACCGTCCGGCGACTCTCAGGTCAGCCAGTGCCCTCGCTGCGAGGCCCCGTTCACGGCCAAACCACCGGCCGAAGGCGCCGCGATCGAGGTGCGCCGCTGCCCATCCTGTTCGCTGTACTTGTACGCCACGGTCGACGCCGATTCGCCGGCGGGGGCGGTGGGCGAGTTGCGTCCGTACCACGACTTGTCGAGCCAGCGTCCGGCCCAACTCCGTAAGGTGATTGACGATATCACCGTGCGTCGCAAGGCCGATGAACGCCGCCAATCGGACCGTGTCGAAGCCAAGCTGCCGCTCGTGGCGATGTCGGTAAACGGCGCCTTTTACCCCGTCAGCGAGCCGTTGCGCGTCTTTACGAGCAACCTGTCGATCTCGGGCGCGATGATCAATTCGCCCGAGAGCTTCACCGAGCCGTTGCTGCTGCTCGACTTTTCGCTGTCCGGCAAGCCCGGCGCCCAGGCGGTGATGAAAGTGCTCAGGCAAAGGCCGCAGGGCGACACGACCGAAGTGGCGGGCGAGTTTCTCACGCCGCTCAACCACCCCGGCCTGCACTAGCGGCCTGGACTGGGCCGCGGCTCGGTCGCGTGGAAATACGAAGCGTCCCGCCCGCGCGAATCACTTTTTGCCAGCGGCGATCTGCTGCTCGGTGAAGTCGCCCATGCGGTAGGCGAGCCAGTAGTCGTCGAGCGCGACCTTCACCTTGCCCGAGAGCAAGAGCAGGCCGAGGATGTTCGGCAGCGCCATCGATAAGATCATCAAGTCGCTGAAGTCCTTGACGTTCGCGGCGGTGATCACCGAACCGAGGAACACACAAACCAGGAACAGCAGCCGGTACGGCAGGCTGGCTTTTGCGCCAAAGAGGTTGGTGAAGCAGCGTTCGCCGTAATAGCTCCAAGATATCATCGTGGAGTAGGCGAACAGCGAAGAGGCGACCGCCAACAACGCGGGGAACCAAGATATCTGGGTGCCGAAGGCCTTGCTGGTGAGCACGGCGCCCTGGTCGCCGTCGATCAGGACCGCGTGTTCGGGGAACCTTTCCGTGTCGTAGGCGCCGGTCACCACGATCACCATGGCGGTCATCGTGCAGATCACCACGGTGTCGATGAACGGTTCGAGCAACGCGACGATTCCTTCACGCACGGGGTGGTCGGTCTTGGCGGCCGAGTGCGCGATGGCCGCCGAGCCGATGCCCGCCTCGTTGCTGAACGCCGCACGCTTGATGCCGATCACCATTACGCCCAAGAAGCCGCCGTAGCCCGCTTGCGGGGTGAAGGCCTCGCTAAAGATCAAGGAGAAGGCGTGCGGGACCGCTTCGGCGTTCAACACCAGGATGGCGATCGCGGTGATCACGTAGACCGCACACATCAGCGGCACGATCTTTTCGGCCGTGGCCGCGATGCGGCGGATGCCGCCGATAATCACGACGCCCACCAGCACCGCCATCACGAGTCCGTAGATCCACTCGCGGTCGACGAGCCAGGGGACCTGCTCCTTGACGATCTCCATCGACTGGGAGACTTGGAAAGCGCACCCCCCCCCGAACGAGCCGCCGAGGCAGAAGACCGCAAACACAATAGCCAGCGGCCCACCGAGCCAGCCGAGACGCATGTCGCTCAGGCCGTCCTTGAGGTATCGCATCGGGCCGCCCAGCACGTGGTGGTCCTTGTCGACGCGGCGGTACATCTGTCCGAGCGTGCACTCGGTGAACTTGCTGCTCATGCCAAAGATGCCGGCGAGGATCATCCAGAACGTGGCGCCGGGGCCCCCGGTGCCGACCGCGATCGCCACTCCGGCGATATTGCCTAGCCCCACCGTGGCAGACAGCGCCGAGCAGAGAGCTTGGAAGTGGGAAACCTCGCCTTCGTCTTCCGAATCGTCGTACCTGCCTCGGATCACTTCGATCGCGTGCTTGAAGGCGCGCAGGTTGATGAAACCCATCCTGATGGTCAGGTAGGCGGCCCCAAACATCAGCCAAGCCACCACGAACGGCACCGAAGTCCCCAGCCAGCCATCGTGCTCAACCCCCTGGGCGTCGGTCCAAGGGCCCGTGCGGAAGTCGTAGAAAAGCACATCGCTCATCGGCCCAACGAGGTTCTCGCCGAACCAGTCGTCGGTCGCCTCCATCCAGTCGTCGGCTAGCTCCCCCTCTTCGGCGGGGGGCTGCTGGGCGATCGCCTCGGGCGCTAGCAGCATAGCCGCCGCCAGGGCGAAAACGTGCAGAAAGGCGGGGCGAGAAAGAGAAATCGAGATACGGCTGAAAGACGGGAGCATGGACGTCTATTTCTAAGTGATGTCTTCTTCGGAAGGCTCTAGTGGCCGCACGAGCCGCATAAGGGGTCATGGAGGGGAGCTAGGCAAAACCTCACTGGCGGCTGACACTGTCGCTTTTACGATGGCGAAGGCGGCCGTTACAAAGAAAGTGACGCCCTACGGCGACCTCCCTGGGGCCCTGTGACGCTACCCGCAACGCCATCCACCCAACGGTTAAAACCATTGGAACCAACACTTTAGGCCGGCGAGCCGGTTGATAGCAAGGCGAGTCCGTGGTGTTTTAGACATTACCAGTTGTCATAAGTCGTTAGGCCCTTAGAATGATAACGACATGAGCTTGGCAACCACCGACCACGACGCCTCGACCGACGGCGATCGCACGATCCTCGACCACCTCCGCAAGGAGGGAACGGTCTCGGTTGGTCAGTTGATCGAACTGCTGGGCGTCACTGCCACAGCAGTCCGCCAGCGGCTCACCCGGCTGATGGGCCAGGGACTGATCGAGCGAGAATTGGAGCGTGGCGGCCGCGGCCGACCGAGCCACCGTTACCGCCTCACCACCCGTGGGCTGAGAGAGACGGGCGACAACTACGACGACTTGGCTTCAGCCCTGTGGGAAGAAGTCCGCTCGATCGAATCGCCCGAGGTGCGGTTGGGGCTGCTCAAGCGGCTTGCTACCAAGCTCGCCAGCCGCCTATCGGATGGCGACAACCATCCTGAGGGCGAGAGCCTTGCTGAGCGGATGCGTCGATTGATGCGGCTGATGGGCGAACGCGAGGTGCCCATTGAAGTCGACGAGTCGGGCGACTTGCCCGTGTTGACCGTGCTGGCGTGCCCCTACCCCACGCTCGCCGAAAAAGACCGCGCCGTGTGCGCGATGGAGAAAGTAATGATCTCCGAAATGCTGGGCCAAGGAGTCAAGCTGACCGAGTGTCGGCTCGACGGCGGCGGCTGTTGCTCGTTCCAGCCGAGTTCGGCTGGTGCGAACGCCCCCTGAGCCGTCACCACCGACCCGCCGATTAAGCCCACCCCCAATTCACCTTCCTTCCGTTTCGAAGTCGAGACCCTTCCGAATGTCCGAAGCACTCCGCATCCAGAACCTCCACGTCAGCGTCGAGGGCAAGCCGATCCTCAATGGCGTCAACCTCGAACTCAAGCGTGGCGAGACGCACGCGCTGATGGGGCCGAACGGCTCGGGCAAGAGCACGCTCGGCAACGCCATCATGGGTCACCCCAATTACGAGGTGACCGAGGGCTCGATCACGCTCATCGCCGCCGACGGCGCCGAGACCGACGTGCTGGAGATGGACCCGTCAGAGCGCGCCCGCGCCGGGCTGTTCATGGCGTTCCAGCGGCCGATGTCGGTGCCGGGCGTCAAGCTGGCCGACTTCCTTCGCCACGCGACCACGAATGTTCGCAACCCGGAGCGTAAAGAGGGCGAAGACCTGATCCCGATGCGTGAGTTCCGCAAGGAGCTCAAGGACAAGATGGGCCAGCTCAAGATGGACGTCGAGTTCGCTCGCCGTTACGTGAACGACGGCCTCAGCGGCGGCGAGATGAAGCGGGCTGAGATCTTGCAGATGGCCATGCTCAAGCCGAAGTTCGCCATCCTGGACGAGACCGACTCGGGCCTCGACGTCGACGCCGTCAAGCTCGCCAGCCAGTCGATCGCCGAGATCGGCCAGGCCGAGGGTGGCGACGCCAAGATGGGCATCCTGATCATCACGCACCACGACAAGCTGCTCGACCAGAATACGCCCGACTACACGCACGTGATCTTGGGCGGCCGCATCGTCGAGACCGGCGGCGCCGAGCTCGCCCGCGAGCTGCACACCAGCGGCTACGACCGAGTCCGCGCCGCGCACCCCGACGCCGCCAAGCTCGAAGAGGCGATGCAAGAGGACGAGGCTTTGACGGCCTAACAGCCGGCAAACGAGTCGCCGTTGAGGCGGTCATTTTATTCGATTATCAACCGCGGCCAAGCCGCAAACGAGAACACTATGGCAACCGACGCCGCACTCGCCCCCGACGCCCCCGAGAAGCCGGAACTGGGCGAGATCAACAAGTACAACTTCGTCACCGAGACGACCGGCGTGTTCAAGGCCCGCAAGGGTCTGAACCGCGAGGTGGTCGAGCAGATCTCCGACATGAAGGACGAGCCGCAGTGGATGCGCGACTTCCGTCTCAAGTCGCTCGAGATCTTCGAGTCGAAGCCGATGCCCAAGTGGGGCGGCGCGATCGACATCAACTTCGACGACGTCTACTACTACCTCAAGCCGACCGAGGGGCAGAGCAAGTCGTGGGACGACGTCCCGCAAGAGATCAAGGACACCTACGACAAGCTCGGCATCCTCGAAGCGGAGCAGAAGCGGCTCGTAGCCGGCGTCAAAGCGCAGTTCGAGAGCGAGGTCGTTTACGGCTCGCTGCAGGACGAGCTCGGCGACCAGGGCGTCCTGTTCACGGACACCGACACCGCCGTGAAGGAGCACCCCGAGCTGCTGCGTGAGTACTTCGGCAAGATCATCCCGCCGGGCGACAACAAGTTCGCGGCGCTCAACTCGGCCGTCTGGTCGGGCGGCTCGTTCATCTACGTGCCGCCGGGCGTGAAGATCGAGTTCCCGCTGCAGGCCTACTTCCGCATCAACGCCGAGAGCATGGGCCAGTTCGAGCGCACGCTGATCATCGTCGACGAGGGCGCCGAGGTCCATTACGTCGAGGGCTGCACGGCCCCGATGTACTCGACCGAGAGCCTGCACTCGGCCGTGGTGGAGGTCGTCGTCAAGAAGAACGGGCGGGCCCGTTACACGACGATCCAGAACTGGGCCAACAACATCTACAACCTGGTCACGAAGCGGGCGTACGCTTACGAGAACGCCCTGATGGAGTGGATCGACGGCAACCTCGGCAGCAAGCTGACGATGAAGTACCCGGCCGTCCACATGATGGAGCCGGGCGCGCGGGGCGAGATCCTCTCGATCGCGTTCAGCAGCAAGGGCCAGCACCAAGACGCCGGCGCCAAGCTCGTGCACGAGGCGCCCAACACCTCGGGCCGCATCGTCAGCAAGAGCATCAGCAAGAACGGCGGCCGCAGCAGCTACCGCGGCTTGGCCAAGGTGAACAAGGGCGCCCACGGCTCGAAGAACAACGTGGTCTGCGACGCCCTGATCCTCGACCCCGAGAGCCGCAGCGACACCTACCCCTACATCGAAGTCGACGCCCAGCGGGTGCAGGTCGAGCACGAGGCCTCGGTCTCGCGGATCGGCGAGGAGCAGCTCTTCTACCTCATGAGCCGCGGCCTGACCGAGGCCGAGGCGAGTTCGATGATCGTCTCCGGCTTTATCGAGCCGCTCATCAAAGAGCTGCCGATGGAGTACGCGGTCGAGATGAACCGGCTGATTGAGCTGCAGATGGAAGGCAGCGTGGGCTAAGCGGTCCCCTCCCTCAAGGAACGTTCGCAATGGACGCCACGACGACAACCAGCGACCTTGTCGCTCAGCTCCACGCCATCGACGGCAAGGCGGAGATCGTAGAAGGTCAAATCGTCATGATGAGTCCCACAGGCAAACGGCCCGGAAGAGCGGGCGGCCGGATCTTCGCGAGTCTGCTCGCGTTCGAGAAGCAAGCGGGCGGCTGTGCTTACCCCGACAATGTTGGATTTATTGTCGAACTGCCCAAGAGAAAGAGTTTCAGCCCGGACGCCGCTTTCTGCCTTGGGCCGGCCCCGGACGACAACGACATGAGTTTCGCTCAAGGCGCCCCCGACTTCGCCGCTGAGGTGCGCAGCGAGAACGACTACGGCCCCGCCGCCGAGAAGCAGATCGCCCATAAGCGGGCCGACTACTTCGCCGCCGGCACGAAGGTCGTGTGGGACGTCGATTTATTGGCCGAAGACGTGGTGCGGGTCTACCGAGCCGAGGCGCCCGACACCCCCCAAATCTACAAGCGCGGCGAGACGGCCGAGGCCGAACCGGCTGTGCCCGGCTGGTCGATGAGCGTCGACGAGCTGTTCGAGTAAAAACAAATTCAACTCACGATTACCCCCTGCCCTGTTAGCGAATGACCGCCACTTTGACCGAGACCGGATACGACCAAGCCGCTTTTGAGGCCTTCATCGCCGAGCGTGGGCACGAGCCCGATTGGGTCCGCGAGCGCCGCGTGGCCGCCTTCAGTGCGTTCCAGCAGGCCGATTGGCCGACCGGACGCGAGGAAGAGTGGATGCGGTCGAACATCCGGCTTTTCAAGCTCGAGAAGTTCGTCAGCCCCGTCGCCGCCGGGGCGACCGACTCCAATGCCCCCGCGTTGCTGACCCGCAACGTCGAGCTCGGCGGCCGGCTGCGGAGCGTCAACGGGCGGGCCGTGGAGTCTTCGCTCGACGACGACCTCGCCGCTAAGGGCGTGCTGTTCGGTCCGACCGACCAAATCCTCGCCGAGCACGGCGACGTGATCCTGGGAGCGCTTGGCGAAGGCGTGGTGAACCCCACACGCGACCGCTTCGCGATGCTCAACGCGTCGCTGTGGAGCGGCGGGGCGACTCTCTACGTTCCCAAGGGCGTTGTGATCGACCGTCCTCTGCACGCGCTCGCCTCGCTCAAGGGCGCCCACCAGAGCGACTTCGCCAAGACGATTGTCATCCTTGAAGAGGGCGCCGAGGCGACCCTGCTCATGGAGTCCACCAGCGAGGGGGACGACGAGGGCCTGCACTGTGGGTCGGTCGAGATCATCGTCGGTAAAGAAGCCAATCTGCGTTACGTGAACCTCCAGAACTGGAACGACCGCGTTTGGCACTTCGCCCAGCAGCGGGCCGTGGTGCACGAGCTGGGACGCATCCAGTGGACCGTCGGCGCCCTCGGCGCCCGCATGGCTCAGGTCAACCAAGAGGTCGCCCTCGCCGGCCAAGACGCCGAGGCGCAGGTCAACGGCGTGATGTTCACGCACGGCAAGCAGCACCTCACCTACAACACCCACCAGCACCACCAGGCGGAGTTCTGCCGCAGCGACTTGCTCTACAAGGCGGCGTTGCAAGACACGTCGCGCACGGTGTGGCGTGGCATGATCAAGGTTGATGAGGCTGGCCAGCGGACCGACGCCTACCAGCGAAACGACAACCTGATGCTGTCGGACACGTCTCGCAGCGACTCGATCCCCGGTCTCGAGATCGAGGCGGACGACGTCCGCTGCACGCACGGCAGCACGAGCGGCCTCGTAGACGAGACGCAGATCTTCTACGCGATGAGCCGCGGCTACACCCGCCAAGAGGCGGTGCGGATGATCGTCGCGGGCTTCTTCCAACAGGTGTTCGACCGCATCACGATCGAGAGCGTCCGCGAGGCGCTCGGCGACGCGATCGGCCGCCGCGTGAAAGACATCCCGACGGGGTAGTGCTCCAAAGCGTCACTGCATCGAAACGAACTCAATAGCCCCGACCAAGCTTGGTCGGGGCTATTTCTTTGCACACGCTCAGTGCTGATGGAACGCCTGCGACACGAAGCGGAGCACCTCCGGCAGCGACTCGCGCCAGTAGGTCCAATTATGGCCCCCCTGGCGGACGCGGTACTCGTGGTCGATCTCCGCTTTACGCATCGCGATGTGCGCCAGCGAGTTCCCCTCGTATAGGAAATCGTCGTCGCCACAGTCGATGTACCAACGGACCGTGCGGGCCGACTCGGGTCGGTTGCGGCCCTCCTCGTTGGTCCGCGCCTTCAGGGGCTGAACGGCTAGCAGCTCCAAAACGCTGTGCCGCTTGTAGTGGGCCTCGACCCGCTCGTAGGAGTGGCCTTCAAGCTTGTCGACCTCCTCGCCGCGCTGTTCGGCCCTCTCGCGATAAGCCTCGAGCGACAGCGGGCCGACGTACGCGCTCAAGGGGCACGCGCTGGAGAACAGGTCGGGCCGGTGCAGCGCATAAATGAACGCGCCGCCGCCCCCCATCGACAGGCCGGCGATCGCTCGGTAACGCTTCTCGCCCTTCACGCGGTACTTCGCCTCGACGTGCGGCATCAACTCTTCGAAGAAGAAGTCCTCGTAGTTCCAGTCGCCGGAGATGCGGTTGAAGTAGCCGCGATTGGGGTCGTGGGCGTTGGGCATGACGATGACCATCGGCGTGGCGCTGCCCGAGCGGATCGCCCGGTCGGCGATGTGGAGCACCTCGCCGAATTGGACCCAGCCGGTCTGGTCGTCGCCCGACCCGTGCAACAGGTAGAGCACCGGGTAGCTGCGCGACGACGTGTTGTAGTCGGGCGGCAAGTACACGGCGTACTTGCGAGGCGTGCCCATCACGCTGCTCTCCATCGACTCGTTGTCGAGCACCCGACCGGTCTGGCCCGCGGCGTCGAAGGCGGGCGTCAACAACAACAGCAGCACGCACAGTCGGGCCATGGCGGCGCTCCGTGGGGGGTCGCAGAGGAGAGGGAGCCCCCAACTTAATCAGCTACGAACGGCGCCGCAAACGAAGGGAGTGGACCGCCGAGTCGCCAAGGACGCCAAGACGCCAAAGAAGATGTTTTGACAGAAGGAACAGGATCTGCGTGATCGAGCAGCTGTCATCCCGTTGATCCTGTCAATAATTCCCGGCGCGTCTTGGCGGTTCCCCACTTCCGCCCAGGCAGCTTTCCCAGCCGCCGCTGTGCGTTAGAATAGAGGGCCGCCCCCCAGAGAAACCACGGAGCCCCCTACCATGCCCCTAGCCGAAGACCACGTCCGCGAAGCGCTCAAGGAGGTGATCGACCCCGAGCTGTTCGTCAATATTGTCGACCTGGGGCTGATCTACGACGTCTCGTTCAGCGACGCCGCGGATGACAAGCAAGACGTTACGGTCGAGATGACGATGACCAGCCCGGCCTGCCCGGCGGGGCCGCAGCTGATGTCGCAGTCCAAAGACGCGGTCGACAAGCTCGACGGCGTGGCCGAGGTCGAGATCAAGCTCGTCATGCAGCCGCCCTGGACACCCGAGCGGATGACCGAAGACGCCCGCGATCAGCTGGGCATCTTTTGATCGGGTTCACCATAGAGAGCACTGAGAGCACTGAGAGCACAGAGAAACTATTAGAGACGGCGAGGGCGTTCAACGACCGGCCTTTCCCCTAGCTGATCTTCTCTGTGTCCTCTGTGCTCTCCGTGGTGAGTCGAATCATCGAGGCGTGGCGAAGCGGTCGCTGATGCCGGCCGAACGCGGCGCGCCGTCGAGGTTGATCCCTTCTTCGCGGAAGAAGCGGGTCGTCTCTTCGGCGGCCAGTTTGATCTCGAGGTCCTTGCAGAGCACCTCGGCGCGGAACAGGTGCGTGCCCGGCTCGTTGGCTTTGGCGCGGATGGTGAACACCACTTCCTCGCCCACCGGAAGGCTGCCGATCTCGTTGAACGAGACCACACCGTCGTTGATCTCGACCCTGGTCGACGCCCCGGAAGCTGACAGCGGTTCGATGCCGGCCGAGAACAGGCCGACGACCTTCACCTCTTCCGCCGCGCTGGCGCCGCGGTTCCTGACACGGATCTCGTACACCGCCTCCGAGCCGGTCGGGACCGGGCCCTTCGGGTCTTGGACAGAGAGCTTCAGGTCGGCCAGTGCGGTGACCATGGTCGTCGCCGTGTCGAGCGCCGTGGCCACTTGGTCGGCGGACGCCGCCTTGAGTCCGAAGCGGTTCTCTCCGGCGGCGTAAACCACGCCGCGGAGCTCCATGTAGTGGTCGTCGCCCGGGCGGAGCGAGCCGACGTGGAAGGTCACCTTGCCCTCGTCGGGATTCGAGACCGAGTCGTTGCTCGCCGCGAGGAACTCGAAGCCCTCGGGCACGTCGACGTCGAAGGTCACGTCGTTGGCGATGGCGGTGCCCTGGTTGCGGACACGGAAGTAGTAAGTCGCCTCGACGCCCGAGTACTTCTTCTCCGGGCCGCGCCAGTCGACCACCAGGTCGGGCTTGCGGCAGAACAGTTCTTTTACGGCCTCAGCCTTCACGCCGCCGTCGGCCAGGGCGCTCGCTTTGACGGCGAGCTTGCCCGCCTCGCGGGCCGTCAGCTCGATCTCGACCGAGCGGCTCTCGCCCGGAGCGAGCGAACCGAACGGGTGGCTGCTCACGGCCTGCTCGCCCGTTCCGGGCGGCAGCAGATTGAGAACCACGTTCTCGGCGGTCCCCGTGCCGGGGTTCGACAGGGTCAAGCGGTACAGCTGGCTGCGGCTAAAGAGCACGTCGTCCGGGCCGGAGATGTTCATCTCGAGCTTCGGCTCTTGCACCTCCACCAGCGTGTGGGAGTCGACCGGGTCGTGGCTCCAACTGACGCCGAGTTCGATCGGCCGGCCGGTGCGGGCGACCAGGACGAGGTCGAGCGTGGCCGCGCCGCGGGCGGAGAATTCGCTCATTTCCCATTCGAGCGAGCCGTTCGTGTCGCTGCCGGTCGCGTCGCGCCGCACCGCGCCGAGCGACGACTTGGTCGAGGCGACCTCCACGCCCTCGGGCAGGCTGACACGCGTGACGAGCTTGTTGGCGGCGACCTCGCCGCGGTTGGCGAGCGTCACACGGTAATTCGCTTCGCGGCCGATCACGATGCTACGCGGCCCGCTCACCCGCGACACGATCAACGGCGTCTTCTGGGTGAAGAGCAGGTCGGTCTCGTCGGCCGAGAGCTCGCCAGCGGGAGAAGCCGAAAGCGATGGCTCGGATTGCGCCGGGGCAGCCGACTTCGAAGCCTCCCAGGCTTGCTTGGCCGGTTGAGCGGCGACCGGAATGGCGGGCGCCTGCTGGCCGATCACCAGCGGCAGCGTCTTCGTGGCCTGATCTTGCGAAACCTTCAGACGCGCCCCCGTGGGGCCAATCGCCTTGGCGCCGCCGGTGGCGGACGCCGGGGTCGTTTCGTTGCCCGTGTCGCTGCCGAACGGGCCTTGGTTCTTGTCTGCGGCGTAACGGTCGGCAGTGTTGGCGGCGAGCTTGGGGGTCGGCTTCTTGCTAGAGGTCGGGCCCACGACCGCGCGGGTCGCTTGGGCGATGATCTCGAGCGCTTCGTCGGCCGCCGACTCCGGGTCGATGCGGCTCGAGGTTCCGGTCGACTCGTCGGCTTGGTTGGCGATCGACTCGCTTTCAGCGGAGAGGCTCGCGGCCACGTCGGCGGCGATCTTGCGCGCCAGAGCGGGGTCGGACTTGCTGACACGGTTCTTGCCCGAGCCGCTCAGACCGAGCAACTCGTCGTGCAGCGAGGCGCTCCGCCGCGAGGCGGTCGGCGCCGCCGGCGCCTGGCCGCCGCTCGTCATCTGGGCGTCGACCGGCTGGTTTTCCGCCGAGAGCGTGCTGCCGGCCCGCGCCGACGGGCGGCTCGTGGCTTGGGGAGCGGTCGGCGCCTTGGGTGAGAAAAAGTCGCGCGGCATCAGGCTGCGCGGATTGATCCGGGGCAAGCGAGACGTGGCCGGCTTGGCGGTGGGCGCGGGGCGGATGGCGGCGGGCTCTTGCGACGGCGCCGACAGCGTCAGGGGCGGCGAGCCCTCGGCTCGGGCGACGGGCGCGGGCGGCAGTGGTTCGTCGTCCGCGTCGGACGACTCGCCCCATCCACTCCGCAGGCTGGCGAGCTTCTCGACGAGCGAGGCCTGCTGCACGCCGCTGGGAGAGTCGGCGCCGAAGGTCGGCGTCGCAACCAGGGCGACTGCTAGCAGCATCAAGCCGGTGATCCCAGTCCGCATCATCGTCCGCTTCCTTGCTCGAGGGGAGGAGCCACGCTTGGCGGCGCGGCCTTGTGCCTTCGCATCTGTTGTGCTGGAACGCGGCGCCGGACAAAGCCGAGCCGCTGTCGGTCGATATCGGCAGGCAGGTGGGGTCCGGTTGAGCCTATCAAGAAAAATATCCCGGTCGCACGGACCGGGATATCTGGGGGCTCTGCGTCGACGCGTGGTGACACGCGGCGGCTTGCTAGCGGGCTAAGCGGTCAAGCTTGCGCCTCGCTGATGACCACTTCAAAGCCGAGGTCTTCGAGCATCTGGTAATCGGACTCGGCGGGCTGTCCCTCGGTCGTGAGGTAGTCGCCCACGAACAGCGAGTTGGCGGCGTAGAGCCCCATCGCTTGCAAGCTGCGGAGGTGGATCTCGCGGCCGCCGGCGATACGGATCTCGCTCCGCGGGCAGACCAACCTGAACATGGCCAACACTTTGAGGCACTTGCGCGGGTTGAGGTCTTCCCCGCCGCTCGCCGCAGCGCCCTCGAGCGGGGTGCCGTCGATCGGGTTGAGGAAGTTCACCGGGATCGACTCGGCCTCGAGGCCGCGCAGCTCGATCGCCATGTCCGCCACGTCCTCGGGCCGCTCGCCCATGCCGATGATTCCGCCCGAGCAGACCTCCATGCCGGCGGTGCGAACCGAGCGCAGCGTGTCGACGCGGTCTTTGTAAGTATGCGTCGTGCAGATCTTCTCGTAGTGCGACTCGCTCGTGTTGAGATTGTGGTTCACCCGATCGACGCCCGCCGCTTTGAGCCGCTCGGCCTGAGCGTCGGAGAGCAGCCCCAGGCACGCGCAGACCTTCAGGCCGTGGCGACGCTTGATCTCGGGAACGATCTCTTCGACAGCGCGCACCTCACGCTCGCTCGGGCCGCGGGCCGAGATCACGATGCAGTAAGTGCTCGCCTCGCGTTCGGCGGCCAGCCGGGCGCCATCGAGCAGCTTCTCCTTGTTCAGCAGGTTGTACTTGGGTATCTCGGCGTCCGAGATCTTCGACTGGGAGCAGTAGCCACAATCTTCCGGGCAGAGGCCGCTCTTGGCGTTCATCAGGAAGTACAGCTGCACGCGGCGGCCGAAGTGCTCGCGTCGCACGCGGTAAGCGGCGTCGAGCAGCAGGAGCAACTCGTCGTCGGGGCAAGCGAGCACCTCCATGGCTTGCGCCTGGCTCAGTGGCTCGTTTCGCAGCGACTGCTCGGCGAGCGCCTGCCAGCGGTTGGCGGCGGTCGGGGGGGCGGTCGGCGTGTCGAGGGCGGTCATCGCGACTCCGGGGCGTAGTATTTTCTGGACCCCTTAGTATCGGAGCCAGCCGCGAGCCTCTCAAGCCCATCCGCCAAGAGCGCGTCCCTCGCAGGAAGGCGATTAGGGAAGAAACCAGGTACGGGAGGGGACCGGTAAAGCTTCGCGAGGGGCGCCAGCCGCCCGGCGTGCAGGTTTTTAACCCTCTCGGCAATACAGAAATCCCCCGGCTGGCCCGGCTATAAGCCGTATCCCCCGAGCGAGAATTCCGTCAAACTAGGGGTTCGTCCCTGATCCCTCACGACCCCGACTCCTCACCCCCCTGTATGACGCACCTCGTGCGAATCGGCGCCTTTGGACGCGTTGGGCGTTTCCGCTCTGCCGACGCGGTGCGCTACGCCGCAGGCGATCGGGTGATTGTGCGCACCGAGCGGGGACTCGAGACAGGGGAAGTGCTCACGGCGGACGACGGTCTCGGCCGCTCCACGCTCAGTGAAAGCGGCGCCGCCGAGCCCGATGGCGCTCTGCTGCGACGGATGACCACGGAAGACGACCTGCTCGCCGCCCGGGTCGCCAAGAACCGCGACGCCGCCTACGCCGCCTGTGTCGAGTTGATCGAGAGCCGCGGGCTCGACGCCGTGCTAGTCGACGTGGAGCACCTGTTCGATGGCGCGTCGTTGTGGTTCCACTTCCTGGGTCCGACACCGCCCGAGGTGGAGGCGCTCACCGCCGAATTGGCCGAGGCTTACGAGTCACGGGCCCAGTTCCGACAATTCACCGAAACCCTGGAAGAAGGGTGCGGACCGGGGTGCGGCACGGCAGAGGCCACGGGCGGCGGGGGCTGCTCGACCTGCGCCGGCTGTGCGGTCGCCAGCGCCTGCTCAACCAAGTAGCCGCTCCCACGCGGAAAGTTGCTAAACTAGGTGCGGACCCCCCTGCCCCGCCCCGCAATCCCACCGACTCGCCCCATGGCCATCGCCTCTCACGCCAAAGACGGCATCCTCTTTGTGCGCATCGACGACGCCCGGCTCCTCGAAGAGTCACGCATCGAGCAGCTCGAGCAAGAGCTGCTCACGTCGCTGAACAACTCGGTGGAAGAGCGTGTGGTGATCAACTTTGCCAAGGTGCAGTTCATGTCCTCCTCGATGCTCGGCAAGCTTGTGAAGGTTCACAAGAAGGCGAAGGAGTTCAAGGTCAAAGTGAAGTTCTGCTCGATCGCGCCGGACATCCAAGAGGTCTTCAAGATCACGCGGCTCGACAAGCTCTTCGACATCGAGAAGGACGAAGAGACCGCGCGTAAAGCGTTTCTCAAGCGCGGCATTTTCGGCTAGGGCTCCGCGGGCATTAAGCCCCGCAATCAGCCCCCGAGCTGTTGGCTCAAGCCGGGCTGTTAGTGCAAGTATGTCCCGACCGCCGCAGGACGCCCATACAGGTATCCCTGGCCGGTGACGAAGCCCATCTGCTCGCACACCTTGTGGTCGCCGGCGTGTTCGATCCCCTCGGCCAGGGGGATGATGCCAAGCTCGGTCGTCATCTGCACCAACCGCTCGACCATCTTCTGCCGCTCCATCGACGCCAGGCGGATGTCGCGCACCAGCTTGATGTCGAACTTGAGATAGTCGGGCGGCACCTCCACCAGCTCGACCAACCGCGCCTGCCCGGCGCCGAAGTCGTCGTAGGCGAGCCCGATGTTCAGGTCGTCGAGCGCCGCACGCAGCTCGCGCATCGATTCGGTTTGGGTGGCCGTGGCCTCGTGGATCTCGAGCACCAGCGGCCGGGCGGGCGACCGCTCACGCAGCTCGCGCAGTGAGAACTTCAGCAGCTCCGGCTCGTCGATCTCGGCCGGGTGGGTGTTGGCGAACAGCAGCATGTTGCCGGGCAAGATGTCGCCGACCTTGAGACCCTCGTCGCGGAAGATGCGGCTCAGCTCCGACTCGAGCTTGAGCGCCGCCGCCACGCCGAACATCGTCTGCGGGTCCTTGAGCCCGAACAACCGGCTGCGGCCGAGGATCTCGTAGCCGATCACCGTGAGGTCTTCCATCGAAACGATCGGCTGGAAGAAAGGCACAACCGCCCGCTCGGTCATCAGCTTGTCGAACTGGATCAACGAGAGCGCCCGGTCCGAGGAGTCGTTCTCCACGGTCATGTTGTGCCGCACGGTCGCCTGCCGTGCGACGCGCAGGACGACCCGGGCGAATTGCACCAGATCGCCGGGATTGAGCGAGCATTCGCCCGTGATCCGCACGCCGTTCACAAACGTGCCGTTCGTGCTCCCCAGGTCGCGGACCAGCAGCGAGGCGTTGTCGTACTCGAATTCGGCGTGTGCGTTGGATACCGTGGGGCACGGGATCGACAGGTTCGCTTCGGGCGTCCGGCCGACGCTGTACGGCGAGTGATCGATCACGAAGTTGCGCACCACGTCATCGTCGGCCAGTTGGCCGCTGAGCTGCCAGAGCTCGGTATCGACTTGGGAGGGGGATTCGATCACGGGGGCGTCATGCGGTGACAAGTGCAAGGCGTTGGGAGAAGCGTGGCGTGACGCTCGGCAAGCGGCGATCAGACCGACTGGGTGGCGTGGGGCGTCGAGGTGGGCGGCGACGAATCAGCGGGAGCAAACGGATCGTCCTTGTCTTCAACGCGTTCGGGGATCAGCGGCGTCCAGTCGATGTCGCGGCGCGTGTGAACGCGTCGCGCGAGCTCGGTGTAGTCACGGCGTCTGCCGATCACTTCGGCGGCGAGGTGGGGAATCGACACGCCGCCGACTTCGACCAACTGGTAGTGGTCGCCGTCATTGAGAACGACTCGGTTCGGAGCGTTGGCCCCGTCGGCGTTGTCAGCGCTCTCTTCGGCGGGCGGGCCCGCGACGGCTCGCCAGTAGTGGCCGCCGTGCTCGGCCCAAGCGGGCGTTGGTAGGCCGTCGGAGGGCGATCGGCCGGCCTTTTCCAATCCTTCGGCGGACGACGCTTGGCCGCGATCGCCCAGCAGGCGCCGGGCGGCGTGGGTGATCGAGGCGCCCAGCTCTTCGGCCGAAGCCTTGGTCGCCAGTGAGCCGAGCAAACCGCCGTGCGTCGCGAGATGGTCGTTGTGAATCAACTTATCGAGCGCGTCGGCCCACCGTGCAGACTGCTGGAATTCGAACGGCTCGCCGTCGACGACCAACGCCTCGCTGGTCTCTTCGACGATCGAGGCACGCAGCTCTTCGAGGAGGCCACGCACCGAGACCAAGCCTTCGGCGAAACGCTCGACCGCTACGCCGAGCCGCCCGACTGTGTTCTCGGCGGCCTCGAAGGAGGCCTGGTCGAGCCGCAGCCGGAAAAGACGCATCATCGCGCCGTCATGAGAATCGGTGTAAAACCGCTTCCAATGCTGGACCACCCCTTGCAGCTCATCGTCGAGTGCTTGGCGTTGGCGTGCGACATCTTTGGCGACGGCGGTCACGTGGTCGCCGATCCACTCGGTCGCAGCGTCGGCTCCCAAGAGCCGCTCCGTGGGATCGTTCGCCCGCTCGCAGATCCAGTCACGCAGCGCCTTGGTGAGACGCTCGGCGACCGGCTGCGCTAAGTCGGCGACCGGCTGGCCGTCGACGACCGTCAGCCGCCCTTCCTCATCGAGTCCCACGCCGAGCGCCTGCTCGACGGCGGCCGGGTTGGGCTTGCGGCCCAGTTTTTGGAGTGTCTGCTGACGCGAAGCGAAGTAAGCCTGCGCGTCGCCGCCGAGTCGCGCTTCGAGCGCCGAGCGGCAGGCGCCCGCCAGACCCGTGGCGTCGAGTTGATGCCGCGAGACGAACTGTGCGGCCCCGTGAACAATCTGGCTCGTGGCCGGCGTGCCGGGGTCGGCGTCGGAAGGCTCTTCGGCTCGCTCCAACCAGCGGCGCATCAGCAGGTCGATGACCGAGGCTTCCTGGCGGCGTCGTTCGTCCTGGGGCGTCGCGCGGCGGCGCTCCACAGTGAATGTTCGCAGGGTGGCGGCCCGGTCGTCGTCGCGGTCCGCCGCGCGGCAGGCGTCGAGCAGTCGCTGGGTGGGGGTGAGCGTGTCGAGCCGCAAGTAGTCGGCCACTTCGCCGGCGGCGGCGTCGAGCGCGGCGTTGTCGAGTCGCTCGCCGAGGTTCACCAGGTAGGTGTCGTCGAACGCCCGCTCGCCCGCTTCACGGGCCGGCAGCCCGCAACACTTGTCGCCCGGGAAGGCGACTCCCTCGGAGTGCAGGTGGGCGTATTCGGTTAGCCAGGAGTAGGCGTTCACCCGCGCGAGTTCGCCGCGGCGCGCCTCGCGGCCGGTCGAGTGCAGCAGCACGCCCTGCAGCTTCACCTCTTCGATGCCGAGCCGCGCCTGGATCGATCGGATCGCGTAGGCGATGTCGAGCAGCATGCCGCTTCCGGCGCCTCCGGAGATCGAGCCAACCACATAGACACGCAACGCGTCCGGCCTGAAGGCGATCCCCGTGGCTTCTTCGGCTCCGCGGAGACTCTCCTCGCTGATGGCCTCGGTCATCGCCCGACGGATCCTTTGGAACCCCTGGCGGGCGTGGTCCATCAAGGCCAAGCGTCCCAGCGGACGGATGCCGTCGGTCTGCATCGAACGCGGGATGTTGTACAGCCAGCGTCGGCTCAGCCAGCCGAGCAACAGCTCGGCCTTCTCGCGATAATCCTGCGGCCGCCGCAACGGCAGCAGCATGGTCTCTTCGCTCGTGAGCCCGCCGCCGAGGTCGAGGTTGCGGTTGGCTGCCGCGATCGATTTCTGGTCGGTGTCGAGCAGCAGCATCGGCATGGTGGCCAGCGGGCGGTCGACGCCCAACTGCTGGGCCACGCCTTGGCGTAGGCAACGCAACACGTGTCCCGCCGAGCCGCCAACCCCCACAAATAGCGCCGGCGAAGGGGCAAAGCCCTCGGCGCTGAACTCCGCGGCGCCGGCGTCTGCCGCGGCGGCTGCCGGCTCGAGCTCGGCGATCAAGATCGGCGCGGCGCCGCTCGTTTGCGCGTCTTCCTCTTCTTCGAAGACCTCGGTCGCGCTGTGGCGACTGGCTCTCGGCGGCGCGGCTGCCGGCGCCCCTGCGCTCGGCGCGGCGTCGAAGCCGGCGCCTTCTTCCGAGTTGACCAGGGCCTCGACGAGCTCGCGGCACGAGGCGTAGCGGTCGTTGGGGTCCTTGGCCAAGGCGCGGGCGATCGCGTAACGGTCGCCCGACTCGAGCGAGGCGAGATTCGGCTCGTGGTTCATGTGCTGCAGGGTCAGCTCCGCGGCGTTCTCGCCGGGGAACGGCACGGCGCCGGTGAGCATCTCCTGGTAAACGATCGCCAGGCTGTACTGATCGCTGTTGCGCTCGGGCGCGCCCTTGAACACTTCGGGCGCCGCGTAGACGGGCGTCATGCCCCCGACGAGCGAGGCCTGGGTTTGGCCGATGCTCTTGACCAGCCCGAAGTCGGCCACCTTCACCCGGTCCGCCAAGAGCAGCAGGTTCTCTGGCTTCACGTCGAGGTGGGCCAGCTGGTGGGCGGTGCTGAGGAAGTCGAGCGCCTCGGCGGCGTCGCTCAAGTACCGCAGCAGCTCGTCGCGCGGAACCCCGCGAAGCCCAGTGGCGAGGCAGGCGTCGAAGCGATCGCGCACGCTGCCGTCGGCCAGCTCCGTGACGACCAGCAGGCGGTTGTCGATCACCTCGATCCGTTCGAGCGACAGCACGAACGGGTGGCGGACCGTTTTGACCTTCTCGAGGGCGTGCCGCTCGTGCTCGGCGCGTTTCTCGGACTGGCCGCCGTAGACAAACTTGATCGCCTTGACCAAGTCGCCCGGTGCGCTCGCGCTCCACACCTCGCCGTAGCCGCCCGAGCCGATGTGCTCGATCAGGGTGTAGCCCGGCAGGAGCTGCGTTGGTGGTTGGTGCGGGGTGCTCACTTCGCGTTCTCGCTCTTTCACTCGTTCTCAGCCACGCACGCCGCCGCGACCGAACCCGCCGGTTCTTGCGCGGCGGGCTCCTGCTTCGTCCCCGATGGGAGTCCTGCAGTGGGCGCAGTGGTGGGCACAGTGGTTGAAACGGCTGCGTTGGACACCGGGCTCGTCGACGCCGAACGCGGCGACGCAGGATTCGAAGCCCCGGGGGTGGGGGGCGCCGACCCGGGGTTGCCTGGCTCGGGCGCGGCGGTCTTTGACGGCGACGGTTTCGGTTGGGAAGGTTGCGGCACGGTCGGCTGCACGCCCGATGCCCTCGGCGACGGCGATGGCGATGCCGGCGTCGGTGGCGTAGGCGTTTCGGCGGCCGACGAGACTGGCGGGGCGGCGAGCGGCGCCGCCTCGGGGGTCGGCTCGGCGACGGTCGTGAAGTAGGCCCTCACGGCCCGGTCCAAGTGATCCGGTCGCAGCTCCACGGGCCCGCCCGTGTAAGCACAGTAATTGCGGATCTGCATCAACAGGTCGCGGGCCTGGCAACGCCGCAGCGGGCGGCCGACGGGCCGGTAGTGCTTTTGAACCAGGTAGTCCACGGCCTCGGCGCGGTAAGCGCATTCGACCGCCTCGCAGGCGTACTTGAACAGCGTGCGGAACTCCTCGACCGAGGGGTCTCCCACTTCCACTTTGTAGGGGATGCGACGCAGGAACGCCTCGTCCGCCAAGTCGCACGGTTCGAGGTTCGTCGAGAAGATAATCAACTGGTCGAACGGCACCTGGATCTTCTTGCCGCTGGCGAGCGACAGGAAGTCGAAGCGGTTCTCCAGCGGGATGATCCAACGGTTGAGCAGCTCGGTCGGCTCGATCCGTTGCCGGCCGAAGTCGTCGATCAACAGGCAACCGCAGTTGCTCTTCAGCTGCAGCGACGCCTCGCTGATGTTGGTCAGCGGGTCGTGGCGGATCTCGAGGCTCTCCATCGTCAGCTCGCCGCCGACCACCACCGTGGGCCGTCGGATCTTGACCCACCGCGGGTCGCCCGTGTTGTCGGAGAGCAACGACTCGTTCTCGTGGCGGATCTCCTCGTGGAACGCCGCGTCGAACAGCTTGATGATCTGGCCGTCTTCGATGATCGCGTGCGGGATGTAGATGTGCCGGCCGAAGCACTTGGTGATCCGCTTGGCGATCGTGGTCTTGCCGTTGCCGGGCTGGCCGTACAGGAATAGCCCCGCCCCGGAGTTCACGGCCGGGCCGAGGATCTCGAGCATCTCGGGCTCGACGCTGATGTCGCTGAACGCCTCGACGAGCTGCTCGCGGCGGGCGGCTTCGGCGCGGATCGTCTGCGCCTCGACCGACAAGATGTAATCTTCCAGCGGCACGGGGGCGGGCCCGACGTAGCTGCACGATCGCATCGCCGCCGACGCCCGGTCGGCGCCCTGATCGGTGAGCGCGAACACGTAGTCGCCAAACTGCGCTTGCCCCTGGTGGAACAACAGCTGCCGCGTACGCATGCCGTTGAGCAGCGGCTCGAGCACTCCGAACGGGATGGCGAGCCGCTTCGCGATGTCGCGTCCCGCCGCCGAGCCGATCTGCAAGAGCAGCTTGCTGACCAAACCCTCGATCAGGATCGGGCTGACGCCGGTCTCTTCGACCGACTGCGGCTCACGCGGCGTGAAGACTTCATCCGTGAACAGGTCGCTGAGGCCGAGGTCTGTTTCCAAAGGGTTTTCGTGCGAGGTCATGGCGCGTGGTGTGGCGGGGCGCGGGCCACGAGGGCGCGCGGTTGGGGGCTCGGGGGTCGCTACAACAATAGGTCACCCAGAGCTGTGGACCCCCGTAGAGGCGCGCCACGGGCGCTCGCCGGACCAAGCTCGCCACAGAGCGGCCCGCAGAGCCGCTACAGGCCGGAGAACCGGCGCCGCTCGGCCGACGCGACAGAGGCGTGGCCTGTCATGCGAGGTTGATGGCCTCGCGTTGGCCCTGACGCCCGCGGCTCTCGGGCGGCCCATAAAAAAAGGCTTAGTGGGACGTGTGTCCCACTAAGCCTTGGATAATTTCGCTTTACTCTGCATGATCCGAAAGAGCGGATCAGCAATAGATCATGAGCGGCGCCGGGCGACCAAGCCCATAGCCGTCAGCATGCCGAACACGGTCAGCATGCCCGGC
The DNA here is from genome assembly GCF_007859945.1 of Pseudobythopirellula maris. Taxonomy (GTDB): domain Bacteria; phylum Planctomycetota; class Planctomycetia; order Pirellulales; family Lacipirellulaceae; genus Pseudobythopirellula; species Pseudobythopirellula maris. Next base: position 533,293 of record NZ_SJPQ01000004.1, read on the forward strand.
TCAGGGATCGCCCCGCCGGAAGCGGCGGCGGCGTTGAAGTCAGAAACCACGTAGCCCTCGGCGCCCGAGACGTAGTTCGACAGCGTGTCACCGAACACCCAGTTGAAGCCGTAGGCGACGTGGGAGCCAAATACATCGGGGGCGCCGGAACCGACGCCGTTGGCGGCGTTCAGGATGTAGCTCGCCGGCGGCGGGGCAATGGTGAGCGAGGCCAGGTCGCCGAACGTCAGCGGGTCGGGGCCGAACAAGGTGTGCACCCAAGAGGAATTAGTGTTCCAGCCCGGCGTCTCGTAGACCTTGGCGACCGTGCCCGAGATGTCAGCGAAGCTGAGGTCGTAGGTCTTGCTGCCGTCCCCGTTCGTGGTGAACAGCGACTGGAAAGCGGGGTTGGAGGGCTCGTTGGCGATCACGGCGTAGTTCGTGCCGTCGGTGACCCACACGTTGAAGTAAGGGGCCACGGCGGGTCCCGAACCGGCCGTGAAACGCGTCGTGTCGTCGTGACGGGTGATGCTCAATTGGGTGATGTCGCCAATCGTCGAACCGTTGATGTCATTCGAGCCCAAGCCCGCCTTCATGCCGCTGGCGGAAATCACGAACTCCGTGGCGCCGGGAACGTAAGCATTGTTGGCGAGAATCGAGGGCGGAGTGCCGCCACTGTCACGAATGACAAACGAGTCGAAGACCGATGCGTTGGCGAGCGAGGCGCCCGACATTGCAAGCAGAGCTAGCGACGTCACGAAGAGATTCTTGTTCATCTTCTTGTTGCTTCTCGACGGAGGAATGGAACCGGTGGTTATAGGCCTTGCGCGTCGCGAGACCGTTATTGATGCGATTACTAATATTACACGAATTTTCGGACCCCCGCACTAGGGGGCATCGTAAATCGCCCAAATTACCGTCTTCCTAGCTGGGGGCAGATGACCAAATTTCTTTCTAACTTGTTTTGTGGCATAGGTTTACATCAGAATCGCAATGCGGATCGGCGGCTTAGTCCTAAAAATCGCGTCTGCCGCCTACCACCACCCCAACATCTTCCAGTAAGGCAGACCCACGCCTAACCACACGGCCAGGTGCAGCAGCGAGACGAACCAGCCGACCGCGAACCAGCGGTTGGCCGACACGTAGCCCAGGCCGTAGTAGATCACCACCGGGCCGCTGGAGTAGTTGGTCGTGCAGCCGCACAGGTTCGAGAAGTAGGCCACCAGCGCGACCATCAGCAGCGGCGGGGCGCCGACCGACAGGGCGACCGAGAAGAAGACCGCGGCGAACGCCAGGATGTGGCCCGTGAGCATCGAGAAGGCGTACATCGAATAGAAGTAGACGATGGCTAGCACGATGGCCGTGGTGAGTGGCGGCAGGCCGGTCACCTCGGCGCCGACCCGGTCGGCGAGCCAGGCGACGAAGCCGGTCGCCTTGAGCGCCGAGGCCATGGTCACCAACCCGCCGAGCCAGATCAGCGCGTCCCAGGCGGCGGCGTTGCCGATAACGTCTTTCCAGCGCTCGACGCCCAGCACAACGAGAGCCGCCACGCCCAACAATGCCACCATCGCCGTGGGCAACGACGCACCGAGCCATGCCTTCTGCAGCGGGCCCGTCGCCCACAGCAGCAGCATGCCTGCGAGCACCGTGGCCATCGTCGCCTGCTTGGGGGTCCAGGCGCCCATGTCGCGCAATTCGCTGCGGGCCTCTTCCCTCGCGGCGCCGGAGCAATCGGCCTGCGGCTTGCACACCCCATAGATGAACAGCGGCAAGATCGCCATGCTCACGAGCCCCGGCGCCAACGCCCCCAGGATCCAGCGGCCCCAGCCGAACTGGACGCCGAACACGTCGCTGGCGGCGGCGCTCACCAGCGGGTTGGCGGCCATGCCGGTGAGGAACATCGCCGCGGCGATGAGGTTGGCGTGGGCGCCGACCAAAGTGAGGTACGCCCCCGCCCGGCGTGGGTTCTCTTCGGCCGTCGAGCCCAAGGCGTGCGACAGCGAGTTGACGATCGGCGCCATGACGCCGCCGCCGCGGGCGGTGTTCGACGGGATGAAGGGGGCGAGGCAGAGCTCGGCCAGCGTGATGGCGTAGCCGAGCCCGAGCGTCGTGCCGCCCAGGCGGCTGATCATCGTCAGCGCAATCCGGCGGCCGAGCCCGGTGCGGATCATCGCCCCGGCGACGAGGAACGCGGCGACGACGAGCCAGACGGTCGTGTTGGCGAATCCGGTCAGGGAGTAGGCGAAGGATTCCTTCAAACGTACTTGCCAAGAGGGAATTTCCAGACCGTTCGTTGCGTATGGAGTCATTGTCTGAGGATTTGATAGCCCCATGACGTCTCGCCAAGCGATGGCCGCTTGCGAATTGGGATGGCTCGCATCATAGAAGACGCCGGTCGTAGCGAGCGCAAGCAGCCCGATCATGACACATGGCCCCATCGGCAACGGCCGCAGCAGGAAGCCCATGATCGTCGCCGCGAACACGGCGGCGGTGTGCCACGCCGGCGTGCTGAGGCCCTCCGGCGCCGGCGAGAACCACAGCGCCACGCCGACCGCCACGCAGAACCACAGGCGGATGAGGTTGCGCGGTTCGGCTTGTGGAGAAGTGGATTCGGGCATGAGAAAAGGTTCTGTAGGGAACGCCCTCGGTGGCGTTCCGGATCCTAAGTACCAGCCGTATCGCAGGGGCATGGAACGCCACGGAGGGCGTTCCCTACAGGGGGGTGGTTATTCCGGCAGCCGCGAGCGGTGCGCCCAAAGCCCCAACGCCGGGTTGGCGATGTAGTAAAAGCGGTCGTCCCCTTCGCCGTTCCAGCCGGGGCGCATCTGCTTGGGGTCGTACTTGCCGAGCGACTTGATCAGGTCGCCGTACTGGTAGCCCACGCCCTCGATCTCTTCACGCGAAAGCTTGCCCGGGCAGTAGGTGACGCTGAACCGCCCTTCGGGCGAGCCGTGTATCAGGTGTGCGGCGGCCGACAGGTTGGCCCGCAGCTCGGGGTCGTCTTCGACCTTCTTGAGGACCTCCGGCGTGGTGCGGTAGCCGTGCTTGCGGATCAGGCGGTCGATCTCGGGGTCCTCGCCGAACTCGCGCACGCCCGGCGCCAAGATGATCAATTCGCCGTCGTCGGCGATCGCCATCCGAGTGCGGTAAATCGCTTTGTTCCCCAGCCAGGTGCTCTTGAACTCCTCGGGGTCGAGGTAGACAACCATCTTCTTCGGCTGCTCGGGCAAAAGATCGAAGTTCACTTCGAGCGACAACGCGGCGGCTTGCTCGAAGCAGTCGACGTCGTCGCCGATGTACAGGCCGCGCACCTGGCCGTCGCTCACGACGGTGAGCACGTACAGCAGCGGCATCTCTTGGCAGAACTTGTCTTGGGCGTGGTTGAGGATCTGGCGTAGCGGGTTGTCGGCCCGGCCCATGACGCGCTCCATGCCGTAGGCGGCCGAGAGAAAATGGCTCTCGTTGATGCCGCGTACGCCGCCGGCGCCGACGAAGATGTTCTTGTTGTAGTTGGCCATGCCGATCACCTCGTGCGGCACGACCTGGCCGACCGAGACGATCAGGTCGTGGCCCCCTTCGACCAGCAGCCGGTTGGTCTGGGCGGGCCACGCCTCGGTCCAGTTGCCCTCGGTCACCTCGCTCACGAAGTCGGCTGGCACCTCGCCGAGCGTCACCACGTCGTCGCGCCAGCGATGCACCCGAATCAGGTCGCGCGGGAGCGAGGGGAACATCGCGTCGAGTTCCGCGTCGGTCATCGCGAAGTGGGTGCCGAGCGCGGGGAGCACGTCGACGAGCTTCTCGCCCAGCAGGTCGTGCAGCATGCAGGTGATCGGCCCGGCGTAGCTGTGGCTGCGCGTGTAGTCGGGCGGAACGGCCAAGACCCGTTCGCGCGGGCCGAGCTTGGCGAGTGTCTCCTCGAGTGCCGCGCGGATCTGGTCGTCGGTGATCACGGCGTCGGCGGCGCCGTGGGCGTAGTGGGTCGTCATGGGGGGCTGCTGAATACGAGAAGCGGAATGAATGCCATTAAATTACCAACCGTTGCACGCACGCGATACAGACGCTCGCCGCCTGCATCGTGAGAGTTTGCTGTGGGAGGCGTCTTTGACGCCGGTAACGGCATGCCTGCCATGGATCGCTGGCTGAGCGTCATCGGCGTCGGAGACGCCTCCCACGGTTAGCCGGCAATCAGCCTCAGTCTTGGGCCAATTCATCGGCCCGCGTTTGGTCGACACGCAGCCGGCGGATCGCCGTCGCCAGGCCGGTCTCGGGGTCGCAGTCGACGATCGAGCCGTTGAGCACGACGTCCTCGTCGGCCACGTCGAACGGGTGGGGCATGCCGGTCAGCGTGGCCGCCATCACGCGCTCGATCCGTCGGCCGAGGATGCTCTCGTGCGGTCCGGTCATGCCGACGTCGCACTGGAAAGCCGTGCCGCCGGGCAGCAGGCGTTCGTCGGCGGTGGCGACATGGGTGTGGGTGCCCAGCACGGCGGTCACCCGGCCGTCGAGGTAGCGGCCCATGATCTGCGCCTCGCTGGTGGCCTCGACGTGGAAATCGACAAACCGCACCTTGATGTCGGAAGGCATTTCGGCCAGCAGCGCGTCGGCGGCGCGCCACGGGCTGTCGATCGGCTTCATGAAGAGCTGGCCCAGCAGGCAGCAAAAAGCGACCGGCGTGCCGTCCTTCGTCGTCACGGTGGCCCAGCGCCGCCCGACCGCCTCCTTGGGCAGGTTGGCGGGCCGGACGATGTTCGTCTCGCTCTCGAGCGTGGGGAAGATCTCGCGGCGCCTGAACACGTGGTCGCCGAGCGTGACCGCGTCGACCCCCGCGCCCATCAGCTCCTTGTAGATCTTAGGCGTCATGCCCGAGCCGGCAGCCGCGTTCTCGGCGTTGGCGATCACCAAGTCGAGGCCCTCGGCTTCGATCAGCCCCGGCAGAGCGCGCTGCACGATCACCCGCCCGGGCTTGCCGACGATGTCGCCGATGAAGAGAAATCGCATGCGAGTTAGAAGGGAGAGCAGGAGAAAGGAGAGCAGGAGAAAGACGAGTAGCGTATTGCTCGTGCTGCCAGCCGTTTCTGATCGCCTTCTTCTCCTTTCTACTGGTCCATTGTTCTACTGCTCTACTTCGCGGTGCCCGTGAAACGCGACTCACGGATCATCGTCACGCGGATCTCGCCCGGGTACGTGAGCTGCTTCTCGAATGCCTGGGCGATGTCACGGCAGATCTTGGCGGCCGACTCGTCGGTCGTCTGCTTCGTGTTGGCGATCACACGCACCTCGCGGCCCGCCTGGATGGCGAACGCCTGGTGGACGCCCTGGAAGCCGGTGGCGATCGCCTCGAGCTCCTGCATCCGCTTGATGTAGCGGTCGAGCGTCTCGCGGCGGGCGCCGGGACGCGACGCGCTGCAGGCGTCGGCCGCGGCGCACATGACGGTGTACGGCATGTCGGGGCGGATGTCGTCGTGGTGGCCGAGGGCGGCGTGGACCACCACTTCGTTCTCGCCGTAGCGTTTGAGGAGGTCGGCGCCTATCTTCGGGTGCCCACCCTCGGCGTCGTGGTCGGCCGCCTTGCCGATGTCGTGCAGCAGGCCGGCGCGGCGGGCCAAGTCGCCGTCGTAGCCCATCTCCTCGGCCAACAGGCCAGTGACGAAAGCGACCTCGATCGAGTGCCGCAGCACGTTCTGGCTGTAGCTCGTGCGGTAGCGCAGCCGGCCGAGCAGGTGGATCACCTTGTCGTGCAGGCCGTGGACGCCGACCTCTTGGGCCGCTTCCTCGCCGAACCGCTTGATCTCGCCCTCAACCTCGACCTCGGTCTCTTTGACCAGCTCTTCAATGCGTGTGGGATGGATGCGGCCGTCGGCGATCAGCTTGCCCAGCGCGATGCGGGCCACTTCGCGGCGCACGGGGTCGAACGAGCTGACGATCACCACGCCGGGCGTGTCGTCGATAATGACGTCGACACCGGTCTCCTTCTCGAAGGAGCGGATGTTGCGCCCCTCGCGGCCGATGATGCGGCCCTTCATCTCGTCACTGGGGATGTCGACCGTGCTCGTGGTCGCCTCGGCGGTGTGGGCGGCGGCGAAGCGTTGCACGCTGGTGATCAGCAGTTCCTTGGCCTTGGCGTCGCACTTCTCGGCCAGGGCCTTCTCAGCACGCATGATGCGGGCGCCCTGCTCGTTGGCGAGCTCCGTGTCGAGCCGCTCCAACAGCTGCTTGGTCGCCTCCTCGGCGCTGAGGCCGCTGAGTTGGTGCAGGGTCTGACGTTCAACGTCCAGCAGGTCGTCGAGCTCCGACTGGCGGCGCCCGGCGTCTTCGAGCTGCTCGGCCAGGCGGCGCTGGTTGCTCTCGACCATTTTCTCCTGCTTCTCGAGCTGCGAGGCGCGGCTCTGTAGCACGTCTTCTTGCTTGTCGAGCTGCCGCTCACGCTCGTGCAGCTGCTGCCGCACGCTGTTCATCTGCTCCTCGATCTTCGATTTTTCAGCCATGGCCAATTCCTTGGCCTCGATCTCGGCGTCCTTGTGACGAGCCTGGGCTTGCATCTCGGCCCGCTCGATGATCTGCGAAGCTTCCTTCTCGGCGTCCCACTTGCGCAGGCGGCCCAGCAGCAAGGTGCCGCCGATGCCGAGGCCCGCTGAAGCGGCGAATCCCGCCAGCATTAAAATCGGTTCCATGGTCGCTACCGTGTTTTCTAACTTGTGGCGAGGCGAGCGCGGCGTCGTGCCGGCCGGTTGCCGTTGTCCGGGGAAATACGATTCTGGTCGGGGCGACCTAGCTGCAGCGGCGATCGATCGCCGAGCGCAACGGGCGCCAAAATCATGTGTCGCTAACCAGCGAACGGTGTTCGTGCAGAACCGAACAAGAAACCGCCGCGAGCGGCTCACCCTTTAGGGGGGCCGACGCGAAGCGAACTTCCGCATTGAAACGCAGCGCCAGTGGCGTCTTCAGCTAACTGCCGACGCCAACCAATCTCTCCAGCCCATCACCGGCGGCGACCAGGAGTCGCCCGGCGGACCGCCGAGGGGGTAACCCCGCTGGGGACGGCAATCAGCGTTGCGGGCTTGCCCAAAGGCGTGGCCGGCAGAGCTGGTAGCCGCGGTGGCTTGATGAGGACAAAGGCCGGGCTCGCGTCGCAAGCCGGCCTCGGCGCTCTCACGATCGCACACGCCTAGCAGCGCAGCGAGCAGCCGTGAGAGCAGCCCCATCATGAGCAGGGAGAACGTTGGTTGTACAGTACGTGTCAAAGTGGGAAGATTCCCTTGTGCGACTCTTTGTTCGGCGCCGAGCTTGGCCCGCCACCGGCTCACGATCCAGATGATAAAAAAGATGACAGCAATGAATCCGGACGCGGTTTGATCACTCTTCGGTCACGCGTCGCCCCTCGTGAAGACTCCCTCGGCGGGCAATCTTGCCAGCGGCGGGAGAAAGCGAGAAGCACGCGTTTCACGCCTCGTCGGGAGCTCGAGATTCGAGGCCGACGGTCGTCCCAAATCACTATAGTGATTAGGGTTGCGACGTAGCGATCAAACTGGACGAAATGTAACCAATTCTTAACCCTGCCGCAACATGGGACCCCCTGAAAACGCGATGGGTTGGCTTCCGGCGGGGAACCAACGCACCCAAGAAACACACACCGTATTGAGCCACCCGCCACGCGACTCCGAAGCCTGCTTTGAGCCGACAGGCGACCCCTTCGAGCGGGCCGTGGCCGAGGCGTGGCCCGCCGCCGAATGGCGAGATGTGAACGTCTTGGTCGCCGTTTCAGGGGGGGGCGACAGCTTGGCGTTGATGCGAGCGTTGGCGTCGCTTGCGCGGGCTAGGCCCGGCAAGGGCGGTCTGATCGTGGCCCATTTCAACCACGCCTTGCGCGGGGAAGAATCACAGGGCGATCAGCGGCTCGTTGCCTCGCTTTGCTCGCAATTGGGGCTGCCGCTCGAGACCGATTCCGCTCAGGGCGAAGCCCGCAGTGAAGAATCGGCCCGGGACGAGCGATACGCGTTTTTCCGCGCCGCGGCCGATCGGCTGGGGGCTCGTTTCGTCGCCACGGCCCACACGGCCGACGACCAGGTGGAAACAGTGCTGTTCCGCCTGCTGCGTGGCGCAGGGCTCGGAGGCGCTGCGGGCACGCCCCGCTGCCGGGTGTTGAGCCCCAGCTGCACGGTCGTCCGGCCGATGCTCGGCCTACAGGGCGCCGATGCGCTCGCGTATCTAAAGCGGCTCGGCCAAGACCACCGCCACGACTCGTCGAATGACTCGCGTCATTTCACCCGCAACTGGCTCCGTGGAGAATTGCTGCCTCAGATCCGCGAGCGGATGGGGGAAGGAGTCGACGAGGCGGTACTTCGCTTTGCCGAGCAGGCGGCCGAGGCCCAGCTCTTCATCGCCGCCGAGGCGGCGCGTTTGCTCGAATTGGCTCAGATGCCGGCGGGCAGCCCCGGTGCTGTGCGGCTCGCTTGCGAGCCGTTGTCCGAGGCGTCAGCGTTGCTGGCGCGCGAGGCGATCAAGCTCGCGTGGCGGCGGGCGGGCTGGCCCGAGGGGGCGATGGCCGCCCGTCATTGGGCCGAACTGCTAGCGATCGCTCGGGGGGATTCGGCCGCCAGCGATATGCCGGGGGCGATTCACGCCCTGGTGGAGGGTCGCGGCGGCCGCCGAGCCATGGTGCTGGCGCCGAAGCGGGGTCAGTAGGATTCTGACCCTCGCCGTGGGGCTGCTAGCACCGCGGCGGCAGGCCGCCACGCGTGTCGTCTTGACCCGTGCGGAGCCCGAGGCCTACTATCCCGCGCAAACCGATGGTCCCATCGGCCAACCCCAAGTCTTCACGCGACTTACGCCGCCATCTTCACGCGACTGATCAATTTCTTCTGGGCCGTGTTTAAGGGGGTCATCGCCCTCGGGGTGGCGGCTGCGCTCGGACTGGGGGCGTACCTCTACTTGCGGCTCGATGAAGAGACCCGCCGCATCGCCGAGCACTCGATCGCCGCCAGCTTTCCCGACATGGCGGTGCGGGTCGGATCGGCTCGATTCGTCACGGGCTCCGGCGTGGTGATGTACGACGTCGAGCTCGCCGAACGCGTCGGGGCGGGCGGACAGCGGCCGGTGCTCGTTGTCGAGGAGGTGCGGCTGCAAGGAGAGTTTGATGTCGGCAGTCTGCTGAGCGGCAAGCCAAGCGTCGAGCACGTCGTGCTCAAGCGGCCGCGATTGCACGCCGTGCGACGTCCGGGCGGGGAGTGGAACTTCGCCGCCATGAAGTCAACCAAAGAGGGCGACTGCGCCCCGCGTGTGACCGTGACCGACGCCACGCTGCTGGTCGAGGACGAAGCGTCCCCCGGCAAACCGCCGCGGGTCGTGCAGAACGTGAACCTTAAGGTCACGCCCGTAACGCAAAAGCCCGGCGCGCCGCCGAGCGAGCACTACCGGTTCGAGGCGAGCGCCGACGACGTGATCGCCGCTCGGCTCGAGGCGAGCGGCGAGTTCGACGCGGCGAGCGGCGCCTTGTCGGTAAACGCCCAGGCCGAGCGGTTCGCGATTTCCGACTCGCTGATCGCGTGGTTGCCCGCCGCGATTCCCCTGGGCCTGGCGCCGAGCGAGCTGCGCGGCCTGCTGGACGGCGGCTTGAGCGTGTCGCGTCCCTCGTCCTCCGCCCCACTCGCGTGGCGAGCCAACTTCCGGGTGTCGCAAGGAACGATTCGCCACCCCCGGCTGGGAGCACCGATCACCGATCTGAGCATCGAGGGGGCGTGCGACAACCAGCGGCTGAGCGTCGCTCGGCTCGAGGGGCTGCTGGGCGACACCCACTTCGTGGCGGCCTGCAACCGGGAGGGCTGGTCGCTGTTCTCGCCCCTCGCCGCCCGCTGCCGCGTGGACGGGCTCGACCTCGACCGGCTACCCCGCCAGGGTCTCCCCGAGTCGGCCCAACGGCTGCTCGCCAGGTTCGACCCGCACGGCGTGGTCGACGTGACCGCGTCAGTGGCGTTCGACGGCGCCCGCTGGCGCCCCGAGGCGACGATCGATTGCCGCCGGGTGTCGTTCCGCGACGCCGAGAAATTCGACTACCGCCTGACCCAAGGAACCGGTCGGCTGACGGTCGCGCCCGATGAAACCAACGCGGCGCAATCGGTCGGCCCGCTCGGCTTGCCCCCCTGTCGCTTGGCGGCCGATCTGACCGCCCAGGTCGAGGGGCGTCCGGTTCAGATCCGCGCACAGTTGCACGGACTCGGCCTGCCGGGTCCCGCCGTCAAGCCGATGCCCGTCGGTTGGATCACGATCGACAGCGAGTCGACGCCGGTCACCCCCGCGGTGCTCGCCGCCCTGCCCGAGGACAAGGCGAAACTCGTGATCGAGTCGCTCCACCCCCGCGGCTGGGTCGACATCCACTGGCGCGCCGACCGCACCGGCGTCGATCAGGCGAAGCCCGACATCGCGCTCGACATGCGGCTCCGCGACTGCGAGCTCAGCTACGACCGGTTCCCTTACCCGTTGCAGCACGTCGACGGCGATCTGCGTCTCCGCGACGACGTTTGGGAGTTCACGGATCTCGAGAGCAAGGACGCCGCGGGCCGCAAGCTCGTGTCGTGCCACGGCGGGCTGGCGCCGAAGGACGACTCGCACCGGTTGATGCTCTACTTCCACGGCGAGACGATCCCGCTCGACGAACGGCTCCGCGCAGCGCTCCCCGAGGGGGTGCAGACGGCCTGGGCCGGGCTGTTGCCGCGCGGCCAAGTCGACTTCGCCGCCCACGTGTCGCACCTCGAGGGCGAACCGCGACCCGACATCCGCGTGTCGCTGCGTCCCGCGGGGCGCAGCGTGTCGATCGAGCCGGCGTTCTCCGATCGCTCGGCCCGCTACCGCCTCGACCAGGTCGACGGCCAGTTCGAGTGGTACAACGACGCGCTGACGATGACCGAGGTGAGGGCCGTGCACGGCGCGACTTCGTTCCGAACGAACGGCGCGTGGCAGGCGTTGCCCAACGGCGGCTGGCGGCTCCGTTTCGAGGGGCTCAGCGCGGACCGGCTGGCGTTCAATCACGACCTGATGCTCGCCGCTCCGGCGGGGCTGCGCGGGGTGATCGAGAGGCTCAAGCCGGTGGGGGGCTTCGGCCTCTCGGGCGGCGCGTTCGAGGCGGTCCAGGCGTCGAACGCCGCGCCGCAGCTCACCACATCGTGGGACATCGGCGTCGACTGCCATCAGGCGAACATCAACGCCGGCCTGCCGATCGAAGGCCTCTGCGGCACGGTGCGGCTGCGCGGCTCGAGCGACGGACGCCAGGTGAGCACCGGGGGCGATTTCGATTTCGACTCGCTGTTCTGGAACAACGTGCAGCTGACCGAAGCACGCGGCCTGTTGTGGGCCGATGGGGCGGAGTTCTTGATCGGCGAGGGCGCCGCCAACAAGCAGCGAATCGCTCCCGCCCCCGCCGCAACCGCCAAGGCGTACGGCGGCGAGCTGCGGCTCAACGCCCGACTGGAGCACGCCGGCCGACCGAAGTACGGCCTCGCCATGACGATCGAAGGCGCCGACCTCGCCCGCTTCGCCTCGGAGTACTTGCAGCGGCAGGAGTCGCTCACCGGGCGAGTCGACGGCCGGCTCGAACTGCGGGGCGACGGGCCGTCGATCTACGGCCTTGAGGGCCGCGGCGAGATGACGATCTCCGACGCCCAGGTCTACGAGCTGCCGCTGATGGTCAGCATGCTCAAGGTGCTGCGCAACCGCACGCCCGACGCCACGGCGTTCAACCGCTGCGAGTCGAAGTTCACGCTCCGGGGCGACGTGATCGAGTTCCAAGACCTCGACCTGCTGGGCGACGCGGTGAGCCTCTACGGCCGCGGCGAGGCCAAATTCGACCGCGAGCTGAACCTCGTGTTCCACAGCCTTGTCGGACGCAATGAGCTGGCGATACCGGTGCTGCGCAACTTCGTTGGGCAGGCCAGCGAACAGTTCTGGCGCGTTCGCGTGCTGGGCACCACCGACAAGCCCGATATCCGTCGTGAGACCTTGCCGGTGGTCGGCAACATGCTCGAGCAGATCCAGAACGACTTCCAGCCTTCGCCCCGGGGCGCCCCGGGAGCGGCGGCGCCCTACACGGCCGGGCCGGCCCCCGCGCGAGCCGCCCCCACCAGCCCAGGCAACTACGTGCAATAATATCGGCGTGCGATAAACACCACGCGAAGGCAGGAGCGGCAAGCCGCTCGCACGGGGGCGCCGCCCACCAATCGGCGCAGTAGACTTACGTAACACCTTGGATTGACGCCCTTCCGACCAGCGAGACAACGAGCGAAGCCTAGCGAAGCACTTCAACCCGCGTTGACGCCCATCCCCGGCCGCCGGCGCGCCCCGACAAACGTGTCCTTCAAAGGAGCGATGTCATGAGCATGGGACCCGTGGGAGGAATCATCGGCAGCGCCGCCGGTTCGCCCTTGCAGCAATCGGCCGGCTCGGCCGAACGAGCGAAGCAAGACTCCAGCGCCCAAGAGCGCAGCGTCGACTCCAGCCTCAAGACCGAGAAGGCCTCGGGCGTGGGGCAGACCGACGAGGACCAAGGCGCCGCAGACCGCGACGCCGACGGCCGCAAGCTGTGGGAAAGCCCCAACGACCAAGAGCCTGACGACCAACAAGACGAGCAGCAACAGTCGGGGGAGTCTGCGGCGGATGGCGACTCCCCCACGGCCCCATCGAAACGGCGTCCCCCCTCGACCGGCGGCGCCGGAGAGCGGCTCGATCTGATGGGATGATTAAACCTTAGGCGACCACCGCCGCCTCCAGCCAACCGATCCGAGACCCCCATGCGCTTCACCAAGATGCAAGGCGCCGGCAACGACTACGTTTACGTCGATTGCTTTTCCGAGACGGCGCCTAGCGACCCGGCCGAGCTGGCCCGCCGCGTGTCGGATCGCCACTTCGGCGTTGGCGCCGACGGGCTCGTGCTCATCGGCCCGAGCGACAAAGCCGACGCCGAGATGCGCATGTTCAACGCCGACGGCTCCGCGTCGCAAATGTGCGGCAACGCCGTGCGGTGCGTCGCCAAGTACCTTTACGACCACGGTCGCTGCACCAAGGAAACGCTCACGGTCGAGTCGTTCGGTGAGACCTATCCGCTCGACCTCGTGGTCGAGGGGGGCAAGGTGACGCGTGTGCGCGTCGACATGGGCGAGCCGATCCTCGACCCCGCCAAGGTCCCCACGCGGCTGAAGGCCAACCAAGAGGGCGCCGTCTGCGACGCCGACCTGACGATCGGCGACCGGCTGCTCAAGGTCACCGCCGTCTCGATGGGCAACCCGCACTGCGTGGAGTTCGTGCCCGAGCTGCCCGAACCGGGCGCGCCGCACGACCTGGTGGTCAATTACGGGCCGCACCTCGAGAACCACGAGATGTTCCCCGAGAGGGTGAACGCCGAGTTTGTCGAACTCATCTCTCCCACCCGGGTGAGGCAGCGCACCTGGGAGCGTGGGTCGGGCGAAACGCTGGCCTGCGGCACCGGCGCGAGCGCCGTCTGCGTTGCTGGGGTGCTCTCCGGCCGCACCGAACGGAAGATCACGGTCGAGTTGTTGGGCGGCGAGCTCGAATTGGAGTGGAACGAGTCCGACAACCGCGTGTACAAGACCGGCCCGGCGGTGGAGGTATTCACCGGCGAGTGGCCCGAGTGAACAGGAATGACCAACGGACCAAGCCCAGTGTCCAAGGGGGTTGGATTCCAGCATTGGTCATGGGATTTGGTCAGAGCAGCTCCCAATCTTTAACGGAATGAAGATCAACAGCCCCACAGCGAACGAGGCCCTTGGCGTTGGCGTGCAATGGTCGATCTACGCGCTGATGAGCACCCTCCGCTACCGTGTGGCCTACGCCGAGCCGTGCGTGGACCCGGTGCACGGGCCGGCGGGACCCTACTTGTTCGTTTTCTGGCACGAGAACATCTTGCTGCCGCTCTACTTGCGGCCGAACTGCGGGGTGACGATGCTGCTGAGCCGCCACCGCGACGCCGACGTTTTGGAGGTGATCGCCCGCCGGTCGGGGTTCGGCTTTGTGCGCGGCTCGACCGGCCGTGGCGGGGTGGCGGCGCTCAAAACCTTGGCGGCCGAGGGGCGCCATCGCCACTTGGCCATCACCCCCGACGGCCCCCGCGGCCCACGACGCCAGCTCGCCCCCGGGCCGATCTATTTGGCTTCGAAGCTCGGCGTGCCGATCGTCGCGCTCGGATTCGGCTGCAAGCAGCCTTGGCGGCTCTCGAGTTGGGACCGGTTTGTGATCCCGCGACCCTTCTCCACCGCGCGCGTGGTGATGAGCGAACCGCTGCACGTGCCCGCCGGGCTCAACCGCGCGGGGCTCGAACGGCGTCGCGTGCAAGTCGAGCGCGTGCTGGTCGACGTGAACGAGCAGGCGGAGGCGTGGGCCGAGGGCCGTGTGAGCCGCTCCGACGGCCTTGCCTGCCGGCGCCAAGCGGCGCCCAACGTGCATGAGTCGCTTCAAACCTGCCGGCCCGCGGCGTAGAATGCCGGCGTTACTCACGACGCCTCAGCCTCGCGCACGGACCGCCCGCTTGTCGTTCGCCCCCCACCACGACGCCCAGAACGCCGATCAGGCGCTCTCCGTCTCGCAGCTCACGGCCCAGATCAAAGGGCTCGTCGAAGATTCGTTCCCCTCCGTGTGGGTCGCGGGAGAGGTTTCAAACTTCTCACGCCCGCAGTCGGGGCACTGCTACTTCACGCTGAAGGACGACAACGCCCAGATCCGCGCGGTCGTTTGGCGCGGCTCGGCGCAGCGGCTCAAGTTTGATCTGACCGACGGGCTCGAGATCGTCTGCCGCGGCCGCTTGGATGTCTACGCGCCGCGTGGGAGTTACCAACTCGTGGTCGACAGCGCCCAGCCGCAAGGCGTCGGCGCCCTCGAGCTCGCGTTGCGCAAGCTGCGCGACAAGCTCGAGACGGAAGGCCTCTTCGACCGCGACCGCAAACGCCCCCTCCCCCGCTTTCCGAAGCGGATCGGCTTTGTCACGAGCCCCACCGGGGCGGCCGTGCGCGATTTTCTTGAGGTCTTGCGTCGCCGCTGGGCCGGCGCCGAGGTGCTCGTCATCCCCACCCGCGTGCAAGGCGATGGGGCCAGCGAGGAGATCGCCCGCGCGATCGAAGCCGCAAACCGCGTGCAACCCGCTCTCGATGTGCTGGTCGTCGGCCGCGGCGGCGGCAGCATCGAGGACCTGTGGGCGTTCAACGAAGAGCCGGCCGTCCGCGCGATCGCCGCTTCGAACACGCCGACCGTCTCGGCCGTCGGCCACGAGATCGACACCACGCTGTGCGACTTCGCCGCCGACGTGCGGGCGCTCACCCCGAGCGAGGCGGCCGAGCGCGTGGTCCCCTCGCTCGAAGAAGTCACGGCCAGCCTCACTGACCGCGGCGAGCGGTTGCACGGCGTGCTGCGGCGGCGTGTGCGGATGGCGCGCGAGCGTCTCGCCGAACTCGCCCGACGGCGGCCGTTGGCCCGCCCCTTCGCACTGGTCGAAGACGCCCGCCGCCGGCTCGACGAGCTCGACGCCCAGGGCCGCCGCGCCGCGCAGCGGATCGGCCGCGACCGCCGCGCGCAGCTGGCGGCCCAAGCCGCCCAGCTCGAATCGCTCAGCCCGCTAGGCGTGCTGGCGCGTGGCTACAGCGTGACGACCGACGAAGAGACCGGCCGCCTGGTGCGCTCGGCCGGCGAAACGAAACAGGGCCAACGGCTAGCGACGCGGCTAGCCGACGGGACGGTCTACAGCGTCGTCGCGTCAGAAGAGTGATGATCGTAAGGAGTTTCGAGTTCCTGTAGGGAACGCCCTCCGTGGCGTTCCGACCCCTGGCGGACGGGCGTGTCCCCGAGGCCGGAACGCCACAGAGGGCGTTCCCTACAGACACCAGCACTATACTGCTTCACAAACCATCGCACGGTGAGCCGCCCCATGGCGCTAAAGAAAAAGAAGATCGCCAAGAAGAAACCGGCCGGCGACGACCAAGCACCGGACGATCAAGTCTCGTTCGAGGAGTCGCTCGGCTCGTTGGAGACGATTGTCGAGGAGCTCGAACGGGGCGAGCTCGGCCTGTCGGACGCGATCGAGCGCTACGAAGAGGGCGTCGCGAGCCTCAAGCGTTGCCACGCCGAGCTGGAGCGAGCCGAGCGGCGGATCGAGCTGCTGAGCGGCTTCGACGCCGAGGGGAACCCCGTGACCGAGCCGTTCGACGAGTCCTCCGACGGCGGCTCCGGGCCCAGCCGGGCCGGTAAAAGAACGGCCAAAGCCGCAAAGGGCGGCGGCGGGCCGCGGGGCGGCGTGGACGATAGCGGCGGGCTCTTTTAGACTGACGTGCTGAAGGAATCCCGCCCTCATCGCCCCCCGCCCATGCCGCTGCCCTCCCCTTCCGCCGCCGTTGACCACGCCGCGCCGTTCCCCACTGTTGGCGATGACCCGCACGGCGCGATCATCGAGGCCGCTCTCCAGCGCTGCCTGCCGGGCGAAGATCGCTGCCCGCCGCTGTTGGCCGAAGCGCTCCGCTACACCGTGCTCGGCCCCGGCAAACGGCTGCGGCCGCGGCTGGTGCTGATGGCGGCGGAGGCGTGCGGCGGCGACGCCCCGGCCGCCCTGCCCGCCGCTTGCGCGGTGGAGCTGATCCACGCTTACTCACTCGCTCACGACGATTTGCCGGCGATGGACGACGACGACCTGCGTCGCGGCCGGCCTACCTGCCACAAGCGTTTCGACGAGGCGACCGCCGTGTTGGCGGGCGACGCCCTGCAGCCTTTGGCTTTCGAACTGCTCGCCGGCCTCTCTCCCGCCGATACCGCCGCCCGTTGCTGCGCCGAGCTGGCCCGCGCCGCCGGAGCCGAGGCGCTAGTGGGCGGCCAAGTCGACGACCTGGCCGGCGCCGAAGCGCTCGTCGAGACCCAGCAGCTCCGCCAGCGGCTCGAGCGGATCCACGCCCGCAAAACCGGCGCGATGATCACCGTCTCGCTGCGGCTCGGCGCGATCGTGGCCGGGGCAAGCCAGGAGATCCTCTCCACCCTCACCGCCTTCGGCGAGCGGCTCGGGCTGTTGTTCCAGGTGACCGACGACCTGCTCGACGCCACCGGCGACGCCGAAGAAGTTGGCAAACGGACCGGAAAAGACGAGGGCCGCGGCAAACTGACCTACCCGGTGCTGATGGGCGTTGAGGCGACCCGCGAGTTCGCCGATCGCACGGCCGCCGAAGCGTTGCAGTCGCTCGAGCCGCTCGACGCGACGGCCGACCCGCTGCGGGCGCTCGTCGATAAGGTGCATCACCGCAGCCATTAGCCCCGGCGTGACTACAATAGAATGGTCCGCCACTTCGCCGCGGCGCCGCAATCCGGATCCACGACTCATCGCATGAGCGACTCCCTGAAAATCTTGCCGAAGCTCGCCTCACCGCGTGACCTCGACCCGCTCTCGCTCCTCGAGCTCGAGCAGTTGGCCGAGGAGATCCGTGAGACGCTCTGCAACCTGGTGGCGGCGCGCAGCGCCCACTTCGCCTCGAACCTCGGCGTGGTGGAGCTCTGCCTGGCGCTGCACACCACGTTCGATTTCGCCCGCGACCGGCTGATCTGGGACACCGGGCACCAGATCTACCCGCACAAGCTCGTGACGGGGCGTTACGACGAGTTCCCCACGATCCGCACGAAGGGGGGCCTGATGGGCTACCCCAACCCGACAGAGAGCGAGTACGACCTCTTTGTCACGGGCCACGCCGGCGCCAGCGTGTCGACGGCCTTGGGCCTGGCGAGCGGCGACCGGTTGATGCGTGAGGAGGAGGACCGCTGGACCGTGGCCGTGGTGGGCGACGGCGCATTCCCCTCGGGGCCCATCTACGAGGCGCTCAACAACGCTAAGCGCGATGGCCGGCGTCTCTTGGTCGTGCTCAACGACAACCAGATGTCGATCTGCCCACGCGTGGGCGGCGTGGCCGACTACTTCGACCGCCTGCGGATGAACCCCGTCTACACGGGCCTCAAAGAGGAGGTCGCCAAGGTCCTCTCGCACGTGCCGCTGCTGGGCGACCCGACCGAGCGTCTCTTGGCCCAGGTCAAAGAGGCCGCCAAGGCGGGCCTGCACGGCGGCATGTTGTTCGAAGAGTTCGGCATGCGCTACGTCGGCCCGATCGACGGCCACAACCTGCGACTCACACGCAAGTACCTCCGCATGCTCAAGGCGAGCGACGGGCCTGTGCTGCTGCACGTCGTGACGGAGAAGGGCCACGGCTTCCGGCCGGCGGCCGAGGACCCGGTGACGTTCCACGCCCCGCCGGTGTTCGAGCGCAGCGAGGGGCGTGTCGTGGCGATGAAAAAATCGTCGAGCCGCACCTACACGCACACCGCGAGCGAAGCGATCCACGCCGCGTTGGGCCGCGACGAACGAGTGTCCGTGATCACCGCCGCGATGTGCCAGGGCAACAAGCTCGAGCGCGTGCGGAACGATTTCCCCGAGCGACTCTTCGACGTCGGCATCTGCGAGGCCCACGCCGTGGCGTTCGCCGCCGGCCAGGCGAAGGCGGGCATGCGGCCGATCGTCGACATCTACAGCACCTTCTTGCAGCGGGCGTTCGACCACATCTTCCAGGAGGTCGCCCTGCAGAACCTGCCGGTCACGTTCACCCTCGACCGCGGCGGCTTGGCCGGCCCCGACGGCCCGACGCACCACGGCGTGTTCGACCTCAGCTACCTGCGCGTCTTCCCGAACATGACCGTCCTGGCCCCGGGCGATGCGGCCGACCTGACGGCGATGCTCGACTGGGCCCTCACGCACGACGGCCCCGCGGCGATCCGTTACCCGAAGTCGGCCGAGACGTTCGTCGAGGGCCCGCGGGAGCCGATCACGCTGGGC
This sequence comes from Pseudobythopirellula maris, assembly GCF_007859945.1. Taxonomy (GTDB): domain Bacteria; phylum Planctomycetota; class Planctomycetia; order Pirellulales; family Lacipirellulaceae; genus Pseudobythopirellula; species Pseudobythopirellula maris. The sequence goes on from NZ_SJPQ01000004.1 coordinate 552,116, forward strand.
AAGGCCGAAGTCTTGCGCGACGGTCCTGATGGCGCCATCCTCTGCGGCGGGGCGCTGCTGGGCGAGTGCCTCCAGGCGGCCGACCGGCTGCGCACGGAAGAGGGCCTCAGCCTCACGGTCGTCAACGCCCGCTTCATCAAGCCGCTCGACAGCGAGACGATCCTGCCGATCCTGAGCGAGGCGCCGTTCGTCGTCACTGTCGAAGAGGCGGCCCTGGCCGGCGGCTTCGGCAGCGCGGTGCTCGAAGCGGCCGCCGACGCCGGTGTGAACACTAGCCACGTCCGCAGGCTTGGCATCCCCGACCAGTACATTGAGCACGGCGAACGCGAGGAGCTGCTCGCCGACCTGGGGCTCGACGCCGCGGGTGTCGCCCGTACGTGCCGCGAGGCTAACACCGCCCACGCTTCCGCCGTGGACGCAAACGCAGATTTTTAGAAATCCCAATGGCCAAGCCCCGATGCCCCTTACGGCGTGGGGGCAAAACAAATTTGGTCATTGGGGATTGGTCATTGGTCATTCCCATTAAGCAGTATGCCCACCCCGCCCCCCAGCCGTGTCCTCCTCGCCTTCGACGGCTCGCGGCAGGAGCTGCGTGACCGGGCCGCCGCGCTGGCGCCAATCGTCCGCCAGCACTTTGAGGTCGCCTCGACCCACGAGGACCTCGACCAGGCGATCGACGAGAAGGAGCTCGGTCCCGACGGGGCCGAATGGGTGGTCGCCATGGGGGGCGATGGCACGATGCTGCGCACCGCCCGGGCGATGGGCCGCAACCAAGCGCCGATCGTCGGTGTGAACCTGGGCAGACTCGGGTTTCTGGCGGGGCTCAACCCTGAGCGGCTCGACAAGGCGCTCGGCGAGATCGCCGCCGGCAAATTCCGCATCGTGCGCCACGTGATGCTCGACTGCACGCTCGTGGCGGCCGACGGCGCCGAGACCTCGCGGCTCGCGCTCAACGAGGCGGCGGTGCTAGCGGGCGAGCCGTTCCGCATGATCGACGCCCAACTCTACGTTGACGGTGATTTGGCGGCGACTTACAGTTGCGACGGCTTCCTGGTCGGCACGCCTGTCGGCTCGACGGCCCACAACCTGGCGATCGGCGGCCCGATCCTCCGCAAGGACATCGACGCGGTCGTGCTGTCGTCGATCAACCCCCACACCCTGACTGTGCGGCCGGTGGTCGACTCGCCCGACCGCACCTACGAGATCGTGGTGGCCGACCCGAATCCCGGCACGCGGCTGCTGGTGGACGGCAAGGTGGTCGGCCCGCTGAGGCCCGGCGACCGGGTCCGCGTCGAGCGTTCGCCCGCCGTGTTCCAGATGGTCGAGGTCGCCGGACAAACATATTACCGAACGCTCCGCAACAAACTCGGCTGGGGCAGCCGCCCGCGAGCGCCAAAGGAAACGCCCTAGAAAATCGACTATTAACAGCAAGGAAGCTGAGCATGCTCAATCGATTCTTTCGCACAGCGACGCTCGTCGCCATGATCGCCCTCATGGGCGCCGACGCCTGGGCCGCCGAAAAGCGGGACGAGAAGCACACGCTTCGCTACAAATTCCGCACGGGCGAGACGCTCCGCTGGGACGTCGACCAACGCTCCAGCGTTCGCAACACGATGGAGGGGACCACCCAGCAGGCGCAGACCAAGACCACCAGCCTGAAGGTCTGGAAGGTGATCGATGTGACGCCGGACGGCTCGATCGAGTTCCAGAACCTGGTCGAGCGCGTGCGGATGGAGAACAAGCTGCCCGACCGCGCCGAGATGGTGTTCGACAGCACCGAGGACGACGCCCCGCCGCCCGGATTCGAGGACGCGGCCAAGGCGGTCGGCGTGGTGCTCAGTTCTGTGACGATCACGCCGTGGGGCGAGGTCAAGTCGCGCGACGTGAAGCACCACCAACCGGCCGCCGACCCGAACGCCTCGATCACGGTGCTGCTGCCCAAGGAGCCGGTCGCCGTGGGCGACAGCTGGGACGAGCCGCAAGAGGTGCAGGTGAAACTCAACGGCGGCGGCACGAAGGCGATCCAATGCCGGCGGCACTTCACGCTCAGCTCGGTCGAGAACGGCGTCGCCGTGATCAAGCTGCAGTACCAGGTGCTCTCTTCGACCACGCCGGAGATCGACGGTCAGCTCGCCGCCCGCCAGACGGACGGCCAGATCCGCTTCGACATCGACGCCGGCCGGGTGCTCTCGCAGCGGCTCGACGTCGACCGCCGCGTGCTCGGCTACGCCGGCCCGAGCAGCAGCATGCACTTGGTGACGCGCATGGAAGAGCGGCTGAAAACGCGCGCGGCGAGCGTGGCTTCGAAGCCAAAGTGAGGGGAATTAGCGATCAGCTGTCTGCGGTCAGCATTTTGGGGCTGAAAGCGGATCGCCACTCCGCGCGGCCAAAAATATTTTTCAGGCGCGCGCCGCGGGCCGCTTGAAAAGAGTTTTTCACACGTCCCCCCGGAACGGGCATCCATTTTACGCAGCTCTGCGAGGTAAAATGACGCTCTCGTCCGAAAGAATGCAGAAGTCGTCAGAAAAACGCCCCTGCGGCGCCCAATTATCTCTGTAGCAGCGGTTTCACCTAATTTCGACAATCGCTATTGGGTCGCGCGCAGCAGCCATTCTTGGCAACTCGCGATTTTGTCGTAGGTGGGGGGCGCCACGCCCGGCTTGCGGCGAGAAATCGGCGGGACGGTATCGGTGCAATTCGCGCAAAACCATTCTTGGGCCAAGCGGTTTGAGCTGGCGATTCTCCGACCTAACGTCCGTCTGTTACAATACCAGCCATGCGTTTAACTACCGCACGGCATTCAATTACCGCATCCATGCTCGATCATCACGAACGCTGCAAATCATCAAGTTGCTCTCGATGCACGACAAAGCTTTTTGCCTTCGTGGTCGCGGCGACTATTATCAACTCCTCCGCGGGCCTAACCTGCTTCGCCGCGGGGATGTTTGCCTACTACCCTGGCCAAGGGGCGGAAGTTTCTTTTAACGACATCGACGGCAACCTACTGGAAGCCGTTCCCATGTCAGGAGCTGTTGGCGCTCTCGACTCCACGGGGGGCCGAGTCTATGGGATCGCGCCCACGGGCGCCTACAACGGGATCTACGAGGTTCAGCCGGGCAAGCCTCCCAAGCTTCTAGTAGAGGATGAATTCATATTAACTATCCGTACAGGGCTCTCGGCGAGCAGCACCGGGGTATTTGCGACCTTGCCGGCGGGCAGGGCCGCTGTTTGGTTTTACGAGATTAGTGAAAGCAGAAGGGGAGTACAGACCCCTTTAGGTTTCGGTATTGACCTTGAATTCGACGGGACCAATACCCTGCTACTTCTCACTCAAGACGGCTTGCGCCGTCAGGAGTACGTCGAAGACCTCTCGGGGGATTATGAGATTGTCGACGATCAACTCCTGATCGACTTAACGACTTTGGGCGCGCCTGCCCCCGGAGCGACCTTGGCTCTCTCAAACAGCAGATTCATCGCCATCGCGAATGGGGAAGACGGCGATGCATCCCTGTTCGATCCGACGGGCGCCTTCCAAGCCTCGTTCTCGCTCGAGGGCGTTATCCGGGCGATGGCTTTCGGCCCTCACAACTCGCTCTACGCCGTAGTTAGCGGCAACGATGGGGGATTGTTTGAACTCCGGCAAGGCGCCGCTGCCCGACTGGTATCGGACGACCCTCTATATCGGAATGCGACGATGGGCGCCGAACTGGTCTACGTGCCCGAGCCAATGGGCTTCACGGTGGTGGCGATGGCGTTTTGTGCGATCTCGTGCAGTCGTTTATCGAGAATGCGATAGAAGCTGCGAGAGTACCACGTTGCGAGTAGAGAACGCTCTGGCATTTCCGTAAAGAACCGGCGCCCAAGCCGCATGGTGCGGCTGCTTGGGACTTCGCCAGACGGACGGCCAGATCCGCTTCGACCGCGACGCCGGCCGGGTGCTCGGCTACGCCGGCCCGAGCAGCAGCATGCACTTGGTGACGCGGATGGAAGAGCGGCTGAAAACGCGCGCGGCGAGCGTGGCTTCGAAGCCGTGAGCGCCGCTGCTGCTACGCCTCGCCGTATCCGCTTTTAGCTTTCCGGGCGACTCGCTGCGCAGGCGGTTGGTCTGGTCGGCAGGGCTGCGCACACGGGGCGGGGTTGGGGCTGTTTTTCTGCTTCTCTGCGGACCGGACCGTCTCGGTAAGTGGGCTCCATTACCGTTTCGCTGCTCGATGGCTGAAAACCGGTGCTGGTTTACGGCCCTCGGATCGTTGCTTGCCGGCGGCCGGCGGGCGAGAATGGTCCGCATTGGAGGCGGCGTGCTTTTTCACGGGCTCGCGCTGCAACGCTCTTTGTCGGGGTGTGCAGCGTCTTTCTCGCCTCGGCCCAACTCACTAGCGGATGCGGTGAACGAGCAGGACTGAACGTTCAGGCCCCACGCCGCAATCGACCATTCTCTCGTCTCCTCGGAGCCTACTCATCGTGACGACGACCCCCCGCGTTAAACAACTCGGCGCCGCACTGCTGGCCTTCTTGATCATTGCCACGAGCCTGCCGGCCGCTGCGGACGCCCCCGCCTCGTCGGCCGCCGAGCCAACGCCGGCAATGGCGCCGCCGATGCCGTTCGACATCCCCTACGGCCTGCCGGCCTTCCCCGGCGCGTGGGGCGGAGGGATGTACGCCACGGGCGGACGCGGCGGGAAAGTCATCGCGGTGACCACTCTCGACGACAGCGGCCCGGGCAGCCTGCGGGCCGCGATCGACGCGGAAGGGGCGCGGATCGTGGTGTTCCGCGTCGCGGGCAAGATCGAGCTCGAGTCGAACCTCGACATCGACCACCCGAACATCACGATCGCCGGCCAGTCGGCGCCGGGCGACGGAGTCTGCATCACGAACCACTCGCTCAACATCAACACGAGCAACGTCGTGCTGCGGCACCTGCGAGTGCGGCGCGGCAATCCCTCGGGCGGGCAGGGCTCGGACAACATCGGCGGGCACCCGCGCGGGCAGGTGATCGTGGACCACTGCTCGGCCAGTTGGGGACGCGACGAGAACCTCTCGCTTTACCGCTGGGTGGACCGTGAGGCGGAAGTCCCCGCGATCCACGGCAACGTGGCCCAGATCAAGCACCCCGTTTGCAACCTCACCATCCAGTACTGCATCTCGAGCGAGGCGCTCGGCCCGGGGCACGAGTTCGGCGGCACCTGGGGCGGCCGCGACTCGACCTTCCACCACAACCTGTTCGCCTGCAACACGGGCCGCAACCCGTCGATCGGCATGAGCGGCAAGTTCGACTATCGCAACAACGTGATCTTCAACTGGGGCCACCGCACGATGGACGGCGGCGACGAGACGTCGCTGATCAACGTCATCAACAACTACTACAAGTCGGGGCCGGCGACCAACGACAACATGGTCAACATCATCGCTCGCATCGAGCAGCGTGATCAGAACTCGCCCAAGGGACGCTTCAAGGCGGGCGGCTGGTACCCCACCGCCGGCAAGCGGCCCGGCAAGTGGTACGTGGCCGGCAACCACGTCGATGGCTTCCCCGAGGTAACGGCCGACAACTGGAAGGGGATCCGGCTGAAGGCGGGCTCGCTCGACATGGAGCACGCCCGGGTCCTCACCCCGTTCGAGGCCTGGCCGGTCAACCAGCAGACGGCCCATCAGGCTTACGACGAAGTGCTCTCCAAGTCGGGCGCCACCCTGCCCCGCCGCGACGCGGTCGACGAGCGCGTGACCGAGATGGTCCGCAGCGGCGAGGTCAGCCACGGCGAGGGCGTCTTGCTACACCCCGACGAGGTAGGCGGATACCCCGAGTACGCCTACGACGCCGACCAAGTGCCCGCCGACAGCGACCACGACGGCATGCCCGACGGCTGGGAGCAGGAGCACGGTCTCGCCAGCGACTCGGCCGACGACGGCGCCACGGACGCCGACGGCGACGGCTACACGAACGTCGAGGAGTTCCTCAACGGGACCGACCCGCGGGAAAAGGTCGACTACACGAACCTCGGCAACAACGTCGACACGATCAGCGGCTGAGATCGTGTCGGCCGCGGGCCGTTGGGTCGCTCGCCACTCGCCAGCCACGGGCGCCGCCCGGGCTGGCTATTCCCACTCGATCGTGGCGGGCGGCTTGCTCGAGATGTCGTAGACCACACGGTTCACGCCCTTCACCTCGTTGATCACGCGGGTCGAGATCTTCGCCAGAAGGGCGTGAGGCAGGTGGCTCCAGTCGGCGGTCATGAAGTCGTCGGTGTTCACGCACCGCACGGCCAGGGCGTTCTCGTAGGTGCGGCTGTCGCCCATCACGCCGACGCTCTGGACCGGCAGTAGCACGGCAAACGCCTGCGAGGTGTCGCGGTACAAGCCGGCCGCCTTGATCTCGCCCACCACGATGTCGTCCGCCTCGCGGAGCGTCTCGAGCTTCTCCTTGGTGATCTCGCCGAGGCAGCGGACGGCTAGGCCCGGACCCGGGAACGGGTGACGCCAGACGATCTCCTCCGGCAGCCCCAACTGCAAACCGAGCCGCCGGACCTCGTCCTTGAACAGGTCGCGGAGCGGCTCGACGAGCTCGAAGCCCAACTCGGCCGGCAGGCCGCCGACGTTGTGGTGCAGCTTGATCGTGTCGGCGGGGCCGTCCACGGCGGCGCCGCTCTCGATCACGTCGGGGTAGAGCGTGCCCTGGGCCAGGAAACGGGCGCCCTCGACCTTGGCCGCCTCGGCCTTGAAGCACTCGATAAACTCATTGCCGATGCGGCGACGCTTCTCCTGCGGATCGCTCACGCCCGAGAGCACGCGGAGAAACTGCTCCTCGGCCTCGACGACGTGCAGGTCGGTCTTAAAGTGGTCGGAAAACTCGCGGACCACGGCCTCTTGCTCGCCTTTGCGCAGCAGGCCGTTGTCGACCAGGATGCAGCTGAGCTGCGGGCCGATCGCCTTGGCCAAGAGCGCGGCGACCACGGCCGAATCGACCCCGCCCGACAGGCCACAGATCACGCGGTCGGAACCGACCTGCTCGCGGACGCGGGCGATCATCTCGTCGGCGAAATCGCCCAGCCGCCAGGCCCCGGTCGCCTTGCAGACCTCGTGCAGGAAGTTGCCCAGCACCCGCTTGCCGTCGACCGAGTGGGTCACCTCCGGGTGGAACTGCAGGCCGTACACGGGCAGCGATTTGTGCCGCACCGCCGCGTAAGGGCAAGTCGGCGTGTTGGCCAACGCGATGAACCCCTCGGCGATGTCGGTCACCTGGTCGCCGTGGCTCATCCAGACCTCGGTCTGCGGCGCGACGTTGTGGAACAGGTCGCTGTCGTCGACCACGTCGCAATGGGCCCGGCCGTACTCACGGCTCGTGACGTTCTTGACGTCGCCGCCGAGCGCCTTGCAGGCGAGCTGCATGCCGTAGCAGATGCCCAAGACGGGAACGCCGAGCTCGAACAAGCCCGGGTCGCACTGCGGGGCACCGTCGGCGTACACACTGCTGGGGCCGCCCGAGAGGATGATCCCCACCGGGGCGAGCTCTTTGATCCGCTCGGCCGTGATGTCGTGCCGCACGATCTCGCAGTAAACGTTCTGCTCACGCACCCGGCGGGCGATGAGTTGGGCGTACTGCGAGCCGAAATCGAGCACCAGCACGCGCTCGTCGGTCAGGCGCGGGGCGGGCGTGGTGGTTTCGTTGGTCGAAACGTCGGTCATCGTCGTCCGTGGGTCGGGTGCGGTTCGGGAAAGGCGGGGCGTCGTGGCGCGGGGGAAAGTCGAGGATGCCGGATCGGCCCCCACGGCGGCAACCGCCAATCCCCCTGTGGCGGCCCCCTTTTTCAAACGAAACCGCAGATTATAGGGGTCGTAGCGTCGCCCCACTAGCTGCGGGTGGCTCGATTCATTGCCGCCGCGGCGGCGCCGCGCTTATTATGGAGCTATGGCCGCGGCCCGTGCGTACGGACGCGGCCCCCCGCCCCCTCCCCTCAAGGATGAGAGCCGAATCCCCGCCATGCGAATCCTGCTGACCAACGACGACGGCATTTACGCCCCCGGCCTGGAGGCGATGCGCAAGTCCCTTGAGCGTCTGGGCGAGGTGACGGTCGTGGCGCCCGCCACCGAGCAGAGCGGCGTGGGGCACTCGATCACGTTCCTCACCCCGCTGATGGCGAGCGAAGTCTACGACGGCGACCGGCTGCGTGGCTGGGCCGTCGAGGGCAGCCCGGCCGACTGCGTCAAACTCGCCGCCGGCGAGCTCTGCGACGGGCCGATCGACCTCTGCGTGAGCGGCGTGAATGGCGGGCTGAACGTCGGGATCAACGTGCTCTACAGCGGCACGGTGGCGGCCGCCAGCGAGGCGGCGCTGCACGGGCTGCCGTCGATCGCCGTTTCGCTCGAGTGGGACACCCACCCGCGGTTCGACCGCGCCGCGGCCTTGGCGGCGGGCGTCATCGAGCAGATGCTCGAGCGCGACGCCTGGCGCGACCATCCGCTTTACAACCTGAACGTGCCGACCTCGGCCGTGGCCGACGGCGCCAGCGCGGCGCCGGAGCTGCGAATCACCACGATGGGCGTGACGCCCTGGACCACGGTGTTCCACGAACGCCAAGACCCCAAGGGCCGTCGCTACTACTGGGTCGACGGCGCCCCGCCGGCCAAAGCGCCCGCGGCCGACAGCGACTTGGTGGCCGTTGGCGACGGCGCGCTGTCGCTCAGCCCGCTGCTGCTGGACCGCACCCAACACAACCAACTCGAGTCGATGCGTTCGTGGGGCCTCACGGCGCCCGAATCCGCGGGCGTCTGAACCAATCAATCCATTCGAACCCAAGGTTTCCCTGATGTACCGCACCGCTATCGCAATGAGTGTGATCGCCCTGTTGTCCGGCGCCCCGGGCTGCGGATCGGGCGACGGCGGGTCGAGCCTGTCGGAGATGGAGCGCCTGGCTGACGAACAAGAGGCCCGCGACATCGCCGCCGCTAAACTGGCCGCCGAGAAGAAGGCCGAGGCCGAGGCTGCCGCCGAGCAGCGCCGCAAAGAGGAATTCGCCAACCAAGACCCGAGCCTCGTGACGACCGACGACATGAAGCGCGGCAAGGACCTCAAAGGGGGCGGCTACCTCACCACGGTGATGCGCGGCCGCGTGGTCGCCGAACAGCGGCTCAACCTCGATATGGTGACCCACGCCCTGAATTTGTACTGGGCCTCCGAAGGCGATTACCCGAAGTCGCACGAGGAGTTCATGGAGAAGGTGATCGAGTTCAACCAGATCACGCTCCCGGAACTCGATGGCGACTACGAGTACTGGTACAACCCCGAAGACCACCAGCTTTACAAGCGGCCGGTGGTTGAGGAAGACGCTGAAGTTGAAGACGGAGTCGAAACCGAAGCGGACGAGACCAACCCCACCGATTGACGCCCCAAACCTCCTCATTTAGCCGGCGGTCAATGAACGTCGGCCCGCGGGCCATTGGCCCGCGGCTAAATAGGCCCCGCCTTACGCTCTCCCTCCTCGCTGCCCCCGCCCCTGCTCTTCTTCTCTCCTGCTCTCCTTCCTGCCGACAATCCCATGAACATTCCCTCGCTGCGGCTCGGCCTGTTGGCCGCGGCCGCCACTGTGCTGCACGCCGACGCCTCTCACGCCGACACGGCGAGCTGGGTCTTCCGGCCGAGCCACTACTCGCACAGCCCCGAGACGGGCGAGCGCGTGGGCCAATACGCGCAGGTCGCATGGGTCGAGCCCTTGGACGACCCTCGGGACACGGTGAGCCGCTACCGCACCACACGCACCCGTTTGCGCGGCGCCAACGGTTCGAACGACACTTGGTACGAGGTGCAGAAGTTTGGCAACCGCCGCGGCGGCTTCGACGCCGAGTGGGAGCGCGGCTTCGACGCCACGCTCACCACGCTCGACGCCCTGCGTCCGTTCCGCCGCAACCCGTGGTTGTTTTCCGGTGGTGGGTACGGCTACGGAGCGGGCTACGGCGGTGGTTATGGGTACGGAGCGGGCTACGGCGGCGTGGGCGGCTACGGCCCTTACGCCCCCGGGTATCAAGCGATGGCGCCCGCGACGGAAGGCGAGGAGCCGTGCTGCGACGATTCGGCGGCGGCCGCACCGCCCGCCTACGCCCCGGCGCCGTACTACCCGGCCCCCTTTTACGGGGCGCCTTTCTACGGGGCGCCTTTCTACGGGGCGCCTTACCCGTACCCCTACTACGGCGGGCGAGGTCATGTCGGCGGCCACCGTGGTGACGGGCGCCGCGGCGACGGCCGCGGACGCATGTGACCCGTGCGGCTGAGCCGGCTACGGCCGACCCAGCTGCGAGGCGGCGCCGTGCAACTCGCGTTCGGCCTCGTATTGGGTGAGCAGCCAGCGCCCGCCGCGCAGCTCGAACCGCATCGTGATGCCGTCGAAGTAGGCGCCCGTGGCGCCGCTCGACTTGTGCCGGGCGCGGATCACGGGCTTGAAGCCGAGCGTGGCGACCGTGGGCGCCGATTCGTCGTCCAGCGTGATCTCCGGGCCGCTCCCCACGCCGGCCGCTTCGACGGCGAACTGCGGCATCAATGTGCTGGCGTCGGAAACGATGTCCACGGCCGCCGGGTCGATGTGCGCCAGCACCGCCGTGAGGTCGTTCGCCTCGATGTCGGCCATCAGCCCGCTGAGCGCGGCCGTAACTTCTTCGCGGGGCGTGACCCACAACCGCTCGCCCACACACGCCAGCAGCGTGAGCAACACGGCCCCGGCGATCGCTAGCAGCGCGATTTGCCGGCGGGTTTGGGAGTACACAATCGCCGCCATCGTGACGAGCATCGCGCCCACGGCGATCGAGGGGACTGGGCTTTCTAACAGCAGGCGCATCGCTTGTTCGACCGATAGAGAAAAAGAACACGGGCCGCTGCGCCCGCACCCATGCAAGCTAACACACCCACGCGCGAGCGTCACGCACGCGGCGCAGCGACACCGAAAGCTCTGAGGCGAAGCACGCCATGAGAACACGCACCGCTTTGTTGCTGGCCGCCTGGCTGTTTATCGGCTACGCCGGCGTCAAACTGCTGGCGCCCGAGCGGGCCGGCGACCGGAGGGCGGCGCCCTCTTTCGCCATGGAGAGTGCGCCAGCCATGAGCGCTGGGCCCGACGAAGCAATGCTGGCGGACGAGTCCATGGCCTACGAGGCGTTGGCCGAAGATTCCACCGCCGACGGCTCGTGGGGTGAGCAAGCGTGGGGCGAGGAGGAATGGGGCGCCGAGGAGCGGGAAGAGATGGCGCCGGGCGCCAGCGTCGCGAGCGAAGCGGCTGGCGCCGGGGCAAGCGATGACGAGGCGTTCGGCGAGTGGGACCTTGAGATCCCCGAAGTCGACCGGATGACAGGCTCCCAACTCGGCACGAGCGAGCCACTATTCGCCGCGGCGCCGGCGGCGTCGGCTGCTCCGATGGCGATGGCTTCGCCGCCGGCGGGCGACGAAGATGGACCGGCCCCAATGGCAAGCGGGGGCAGCGGCCTGTTCAGCAAGCTCAAGTCGGCGCAGGGCGCCGTCGCCGACAAGTTCGAGGAAGCGGCCGCCAGCGCCGCCGAGTCTCCGACACGCGTCGCGAAAGCACTGAGCCAGGCTACCGAGAGCTTGTCGAGGAAGCGTTCATTCGCGAGACGCTCCGAGCCGGAGCCGCTGAGCGACACGGCGATCGACGACGCACTCGACGCCCTGCCGATCGCCGACATCGCGTTCAACACGCCCGAGGAGATCCCGCTCGGCGAGACCGCGATGATCGAGCTGCTCCTGTCGATGACCGAGAGCGAAGAAGAGCTGGCCGCCGGGGTGAGCGGTCCCGGGCCGGTCGAGTCGGCCCGCGTGAAGGTGTCGAACGAGATGGAGGCGAGGCTCTCGGGTCTCGGGTTCGAGATCGAGCCGATCACGCCCGAGTCGCAGGCCGTCAGCCGCCGCGACCGGACGCAGTGGCGTTGGCAGATCCGTCCCACGCAGGCCGACGCCCAACCGCTGCACCTCACGCTGTCGGCCCAGGTGCGTGTGGACCGCGACTCGCTGACCCGCACCATCAAGACGTTCGAACGGAAGATCGTGGTGCACGTGCCGATCGCGACGCGGGTGATGTCGATCGCCTCCGACTACGGCGAGCTGCTGTTCACCCTGCTCCTGGCGCCGCTGGGAGCGGCCGTCTGGCGACGCTGGAAGAAGAAATCGAAAGACCCGCCCGAGGACCCTCCGAGCGTGCCGATGCGGCGCAATGAGGCGATGCAAGAAACGGTGCGTATGGCGGCGTAGAGCTCCCCTCGCCTTGAGCCCCCTCCCCCACGGGGGAGGGGAAAAACTTACCCCGCCTGCCGCAAACTCGCCTCGCTGTTGAGCTTGTTGTAGAGCGTCTTGAGGCTGATGCCGAGTTCCTCGGCGGCCTTCGGCTTGGCGCCGTCGTGGCGCTCGAGCGCCTCGTGGATCGCCTCCATCTCCATGTCGCGCAGCGTCTGCGGGCCGCGCGAGCGGGCCGAGCCGCTGAGCTTGCGGCGGTTGAAGTGCGGCGGCAGGTCGTCGGCCGAGATCGGGCCCTCGTCGCAGAGGATCGTGGCGTGTTCGATCACGTTGGCCAGCTCGCGCACGTTGCCCGGCCAGACGTGGCGCCGGAGCGCCTCGACGGCGTCTGACCGGAGCTGCTGGTCGAAGGGCTTGGCGTGCGGCCGGAACCGTTCGAGCAAGCAGCGGGCCAGGTCGCCGATGTCGTCGAGCCGCTCGCGGAGGGCCGGCACGTGGATCTCGAACGGGTTGATGCGGTACATCAGGTCTTCGCGGAACTCGCCCATCGCGACCATCTCTTGCAGGTCGCAGTGCGTGGCGCAAACCACGCGGACGTCGACTTTCACGGTCTTGTTCTCGCCGACGCGGCGGATCTCGCGGCTCTCGAGCACACGCAGCAGCTTGGCCTGCATCGGCTTAGGAAGCTCGCCGATCTCGTCGAGGAAGATCGTGCCGCCCGAGGCGACCTCGAACAGCCCGACGCGGTGCTCGTCGGCGCCGGTGAAGGCCCCCTTGGTGTGGCCGAACAGCTCGCTCTCGATCAGCGTCTCGGGCAACGCGCCGCAGTTGATCGCGACGAACGGCATGTCGGCCCGGGCGCTCTGGTCGTGCACCGCGCGGGCCACGAGCTCCTTGCCCGTGCCGGTCTCGCCGAGGATGAGCACCGTGGCGTCGGTCGGCGCCACCTTTTCGATCATCGACTTGACGCGTTGCATCGAGGGCGTGTCGCCGATAAGCCGCGGCGCCCCCTCGAGCGTCTTCACCCGTCGCTGCAGCGCCTGGTACTTCTTGGTCAGCTCCCGCTTGGCGGCGATGCGGTGCAGCAACGCCTCGAGCTCCACGAGCTTGCACGGCTTGGTGAGGTAGTCGAACGCCCCGTAACGCAGCGCGGCGATCGCGCTCTCGGTGGTGCTCTTGCCGGTGAGCATCACCGCTTCGGTCGAGGGCGAGAGCTCCTTGAGGCGGCCGATCACCTCGACGCCGGTCATGCCGGGCATGTCGAGGTCGACGATGATCGCGTCGTAGTTGTTCTTCTCGATCGCGGCGACGGCCGTCAGCCCGTCGGGGCAGACCGTCACCTGGTGCCCCATGCGCGGCAGCTCGATCTTCATCAGCTCTTGCAGCGAACGCTCGTCGTCGGCGAACAACAGGCTGAGTCCGGGCTTCGTTTCGGTCTTTTTCGTGGCCATAGCGATCGGGGGGAGGTGTCGTTGGATCTGTGATTAACGTGGGTTGTCCGTTGCGGCCGGGGTCTCAAGCGGCGGCCTTGGAGCTTTGCTGGCGGGGCAGCTGCACCGTGAACCGCGACCCGAGGCCGAGTCCGTCGCTCTCGGGCGTCAGCTCGCCGTTGTGCTCCTCGACAATGCGGTAAGTGATCGACAGACCGAGCCCGGTCCCCTGCCCGCCCCGCCGGCGGGTGAAGAACGGCTCGAACAGGTGCCGCATGACCTCTTCGGTCATGCCGCAGCCGTTGTCGGAAACGACCACCCGCGCCCGCTCGCCGAGCGTGTCGACCGCAACGCTCACCCGCCCACCGGCGTCGAGGCTGTCGAGGCCGTTGGTGATGAGGTTCAGTATCACCTGCTTCATCTCTTGCGAGTTGACCTCGGCCAGGACCGGCTCACCGGCCACGAGCTCGACGCTCTTGTCTTGGTACTTGCCGAGGTGCTGCACCATGCCGATGACGCCCTCGACGAGTTCGCGGAGGTCGGTGGTCCGCTTCTCCGAGTCGCCCATCCGAGAGAAGTCGAGCAGCTTCTCGGTGATCTGCTTGCAGCGGAACGCCTCGCGGCCGATCATCTCCAGGTAGCTCGTGACGACCTGCCACTCGGGCGCCTCGGCGTCGCCGGCCGACTCTTCGACGAGCGACTCCCGCAGCTCGGCCACCCTGCCCTCGAGCGACTCGCTGCAGAGGGCGATCGAAGCCAGCGGGTTGTTGATCTCGTGGGCGACGCCGGCCGCCAGGAAGCCGACGCTCGCCAGTTGCTCGCTGCGGACGACCTCGCGGGTGCGGGCCTGGACCTGGCGGTCGAGGTCGTCGCGGGTCTGCTCGAAGCTGGCCATCATGGCGTTCATCGCGTCGGCCAGCTCGCCCATCTCGTCGCGGCCCTCGACCATAACGCGGTAGCTGTAATCACCCGCCGCCACGCGACGCGAAGCCTGCACCAGTCGCCGCAGCGGGTGGGCGATCGACGAGCGGAACACCTGGGCCGAGGCCCCCAGCAGCACCACGGCCAGCACGAACGTGGACCACGCCAGCGGGATCGCCACGTGGTATTGATCGCGGACCTCGTAGGCGAGGTCTTGCAAGCGGCCGTGCAGGTGGCTCGGCAGCTTGCCGGCCAGCGCGCTGAGCTTCTCGATCTCGTCCTGCAGCCCGCTCGTCCCGGCGCCGAGCTCGTTGAAGAACAGCTCGTCGTCGAGCCGCTCCTGGTCGATCCGCTTGAGGACCTCGTCGATGCGGGCCAAGGTCGCCTGCTCGAGCCCGGCGCCGCCGATCTGCGCGGTGTCGCGCACGTCGCCCAGCGCGAGCTGGGCGCGGTAGGCGGCGAGCTCGTCTTTGAACTCGTTGAATTTCGTGCGGTACTCGTTGCGCAGCATCAGCAGGATCGGGTCGCTCGCGCCCTTGGCGGGGCTCTCGACGGCGTCTTGCCCGTCGTCGTTCACTTCGTCGAGGAACGGGTCGAAGCCGATGTCGTACTGCGGCAGGCCGGCGACGCGCTGGTTGGCTTGGCCCAGCACCACTCGCAGGTCGGCCACCTTGTGGCTCAACTCGTTGGCGAGCGGCAGCTCGGCCGATCGCGCGCTGAGCGACTTGACCAGCCCGCGGTAGGCGTAGAGCCCGTACAGGGCGGCGCCGAACAGGGCGATCGTGCTCAGGGCCAACAGCCCGATGCCGATGCGCAGCTTCTCGCGGATGGGCCGGTGCGTGAGCACGGGTCGACCTCCTAGTCGCCTGTGAAACGTGAAACGCCCGACGCCAATGCCCTTCCTTGGGCCGCCGAGCGACGCGCGGAGCATACAGACGCCGCCGCCGATGGAGCAACGCCGTTTGTAAAATTTAGAACAGCAGATATCGGGCGAGCCGCAAGCCCACCTCCGGCGGGTAAACTACGCGCCCGGAGCAGTATGCAGCAAGCAGCGGCTTTGCTTGCAGGCGTGTGAGGCTAGTGCTGCGCCACGCGGCGCATCATCCAGAGCCCCCAGACCGCCAGCACGGCGTTGCCTGACCAGACCACGACGGGCGGCATGTCGCCCCCCTTCGCCTGGTCGACGCTGGCCATCAGCAGCGGGTAATACACCAGCAAGATCGGCAAGAAGCAGAGGAAGAAGCTAGCGAGGAACTCGCCTTTCTGCCGCAAGATCGCCAGCGGCGCGCCGACCATCACGAAGCAAAGGCAGCTGAAGCCGCTGGCCCAGCGGCGGTACGGCTCCACCGCCAGGCGGCGGAGTGTGTATTGCGCCCTGCCCGCCTGTGCGTCGAAGGGCGTCCACGCCTCGCTCGAGAGCCGCTCGAAATCGCCCGACAGCAACGCTCGCGCCGCCTCGGCGGTCCGCTCGCGCTCGAGCAGGGCGAGCCGCTCGTGCTCGGTGTCGGTCGCCCGGCCGATCTCGGCCAGGGCGTGGTTCGAGGCGCTGCGGTCCTCCGACGGGTCGCCCATCAGCAGGTTCAGGTCGAACTCGCGGCGGATCGAATCGGGGATCACCCCGTGGTGCCCCTCCCATTCGCCCTCCAAGCCGTGGAAAACGACGACCAGTTTGTGGTCGGCGGACACAGGCTCGATGACGGCCCAGCCGCCGGTGGCGGTGGTCGGCTTTTCGTCTTTGTTCGGGTGCCAGGTGATCGTCGGCTGGATCAGGCGGTTTTCCTCGACGCGTCGCACGCTGATCTGCAGCCCGTCGATCGAGTACGAGCCGTGCAGGCGGAGCTGGCTGAGGGCGATCTCCTCGATCGACTCGACGAACACGCGTTGCACGCCCATCCGTCCCCAAGAGACCGCCACGTCGTTCAGCAGCACGGCGCCGAAGCTCACCAGTGTTCCCAGCGCGAGGGTGGGCCAGATCAGCACCCACGGCGAGACGCCCATCGACTTGATCGCCACGACCTCGTTCGACGAAGACATGCGGCCGTAAACGCTCGTGGTGGCGAGCAGCATCGTGCCTGGCACGGCGAACTGCATCGCTTGCGGCAGCATGTAGGGGACCATCCGCACCAACGGGCCGAGCCCCAGGCCTTTGCGCACCGCCTCCTTGCCGATCAAGCCGACAAAGATCAGCGCCGTCAGCGCGGCGAGCGTGACCAAGAAGACCTTCAGCAACTCGGCGAGAACGTGTCGGGTCAGGATCCGCAAGGCGGGCAGCTCACGAAAACGGTGGTAAGGGGAAAGACGCGAGGCGGGCAATCTAGCAAGGCTGGCCCGCTGGGTGAACGACAATCCCCGCGACCAAATACCCGTTGAATGCTCCACTCAAACGTGGGAGGCGACTCCTACGCCGATAACGCCTTGCTAGCAGCTGGGGCTGGCGCGCCGTTATCGGCGTCGGAGACGCCTCCCACAGCATTGCCCACAGCATTGTGCCCAGCGTGGGCTTCAGATCACCCGCGAGGGGTCTTCGAACATCCCCCCCGCCGGGTAGCGGCGGGTGCGGTCTTCGCTCGCCTGACGCATGACGTCGCGGATCGCGGAGCTGAAGCAACGGACCGCCACGGCGTGGTCTTTCATTTTCATGGCCGACTCACCGGCCCGGCGCTGCTCGTCGAAGACCTTCCAGTCGCCGATGAGGTCGGCCACCGGGCTGGGGGCCTCGTTGTGCTTGAGCCGCTCGAGTTCCGTGGCGGCGTCTTGCAACGCCTCGGCGGCTGGGGCCGCCTTGCCGCACTCGTGCGTGCGGTACGGCCCTTTGCCGTAAGGGCCTCCCTTGAGGGGCTCTTCCGTGGGGCGTTCGCCCGATGGCCGGCCGAGCCAGGCGGTGAGCATGGCGCTCAAGGCGACCGAGGCCATCACCGCCATGCCGGAGCCGTCTCCCCAGCTCAGGTACAGCCCGAAGCCCGCGACGCAGGCGGCCGCCACCGCGCAGGTGGCGACCCATTGCCTAGGCGTGAGCTTGCCGTCGCTGTTGGGGTTGTGCTTGTGGATCGGCACGCCCGAGACGCGTGCGACGATGACCGAGATGTTGTCGGGCCCGCCGCGCAGGTTGGCGAGGTCCACCAAGGTTTGAGTCGCCTCGTCGGGCGCCATCGCGCCGACGATCGCGCCGATCTCGTGGTCGCTCACCACGCCGCTGAGGCCGTCGCTGCAGAGCAGGAACTCGTCGTCGTCGCGGAGCTCGAAGGGGCCCTCCAGGTCGATGTTGACCGTTTCCTGAGGGCCGAGCGAGCGGGTGATGATGTTCTTCGGCACGCCGCTGGGGATTTGGTCTTCGCGCAGGTTGTTCTGGGCGGCCATCTCCCAAACCAAGCTGTGGTCGAAGGTGAGCTGCTCGAGCACCCCGCTGCGCAGGCGGTAAACGCGGCTGTCGCCCACGTGCGCCACGAGCGCCTTGTTGCCGAGCACCGCCAGGCAACTGCACGTGGTGCCCATGCCCTGCATCTCGGGGTTCTTCTGCCCCTTGGTGTGGATCTTGTGATTCGCGTTGCGCACGGCCTGTCGCAACGCGGCCGGCGGGATGAGATCGGTCAGCTTCAGAAAGGTCACCGGCACCGATTCGGCGGCCATCTTGCTCGCCTCTTCGCCGGCGGCGTGGGCGCCCATGCCGTCGGCGACCACATAGAAGCAGTCGCCCTCGTGCAACCCGCTCTCGCGTTTGGGATAAACCGCGATCGCGTCCTGGTTGTTCGCACGACGCATCCCCACGTCAGACCGGAAAGCGTGCTCGATCCTGAACCGTGTTTCCGGGGTGTCGGACATGCAAGCGGATGGCGAGTGGGCGGGAGGGCCGCAGGAGTAAAGGCGTTCGAGCGGCCGGTCTCTCTATGCTATCTAACAAGCCAAGCGAGCGACAGCGTTTCTGGCCCCTTTGCCCGTGACAACCACCGCCCAGGGCTGTTTTCTTAGCTAGCGGCGGGCTTTTGGCTTTGCCCTGGCCGCTCGAGGCGTGGCTCGATATGCTTCTCCGCCCGCTGTACGCGCCTCCGACTGGCGCTGTTTCGATTCTCGCTGCGTTGCTCGCCCATGGCAGGAAACACCCGATCCGACCGCACGCCCCCCCAGCGATGGCCGCGCTGGGGCGTGGTCGCTTTGCTAGCGATCGCCATGCTGGCTTCGACTGGCTGCGTTCGGCGGCGGCTGACGGTCCGCACCAACCCGCCCGGCGCCGTGGTCTATGTCGACAACCAGCGGATCGGCACAACACCCTGCTCGGTCGACTTTGTGTACTACGGCACGCGTGAGATCCGCATGACCAAGGCGGGCTACGAAACGCTCACCGTCAATCAGCCGATCCCGGCGCCGTGGTACCAAACGCCGGGGGTCGATTTCGTCGCGGAGAACCTGGCGCCGAAAACGATCCGCGACGACCGCAACGTCGCCTTCAACATGGCCCCCGCCCGCATGGCCCCGGCGACCGAGATCATCGGCCGCGGCGAGCAGTTGCGTCAGCAGTACACGCCGCAGGCGATCGCCCCGGCCGGGGCGCTGATGCCGCTGGTCGGCTCGCCGCCGCCAGCGACGAACCCCTTTCCCGCACCGGCGCCGGCGCCGGTCGGCACGCAGCCTTACACGCGTCAGTTCGCGGCGCCGCAGCCCACGGGGCTGAGCGACCCGTTCTCACCGACGGCGCCCTCGAACCTGCCGGCGACGCCCGCGCCGCAGGCCCCGCAAGACTTCCGTTACTGATCGGTTCACAGCGGCGGCGCATCCTGTCGGGATCGCCCTCCGTGGCGATCCGGCCCCGGCGGGCGGCTTGGACCCGACTTGGGTATTGCTGAGGAGAAAATCGGGTCGCGTGTACTGATCGCGTGTGCCCGGCGCAGGAACGCCACCGAGGGCGTTCCCTACAGCTACTGACTGTTCACAACGGCAACGCCCCCCTGTAGGGATCGCCTCATTTGAGCCCCGGCCCCTGGTTCAGCGCTCCGCCGACGATGCGTCCCGGCTCGCGGGCGATCTTGTCCATGAACACCCGCGCGTCGTACACCACCGGTCGCAGGTCCTTGATCGTGTCGTTCAGTCGGGCGAGCACGGTGTTGGCGTTCGTGATGAGCACGGCCATGTTGTCGTAGAGCGCCGGGTCGTTCACGAGCCTGTAGATGGTCCCCTCGCCGCGGTTGAGCGCCTGGGCAAAGCGGGCCGTGTCGGCCAGGGTGAGGTCGAGGTTCTCGATCGCCGAGATCAGCAGCCGCGACAGCTCGGGGCCGCGCTCGCCGAGCGGCGCCGTGAGGCCCTCGAGGTTCGAGAGGTTGCGGCCGGCGCTGTCGATCACGGTGTCGAACGACTGGAGCGTCTCGCGGGCGTCGGTCAGGAAGGCGGGCACGTCGCTGAGCCCCTTCTTCAAGTCGGCCCGCATGACCGGATCGGCCAGCAGGTCGTTCGCGTAGGCGAGCGTCTCGGACATCTGCTCCATGGTCTGCGAGAACTGGATCATCGCCTCGTTGGCTTGGGTCAGCATCCCGCTGATCCGCTGCTGGTCGATGTCTTCGCCGAGCGCCACGTTGATCCGATTGGTGAGCTCGGCCACGCCGTTGGCCGCTTCGCCGATCGATCCGATCGCCGGCCCGAATTCGACCTGCAGGCTGGTGAGGGCCTCGATCGGGTCGGGCAACGCCGCGCCGGCCACCAGGGCGTTCGGCTCGATCCGTCTCCGGGCCGGGGTCGGGTCGCCGGCGTAGCTGAAATTGATCACCGCGTCGCCGAACAGGCTGGAGGGCTGGATGCGGCAGGCGTCGGTGTTGTAGATCAGCGCGTCTTCCTCGATGTTGGCGGTGATCACCACCCCGCCGGTGGGCAAGATCTCCGTGCCGACCACACGGCCTACCAGCACGCCGTCCTTGCGCACGGGGGTGTTCTGGCCGACGCCCGGCGCGCGGTCGACCCGGATCCGCAGCGGGAAGGTCGCCTGGCCGAAGCTGATCGGCAAACTCGAGTTGAGCGACACCAGCAGCGCCGCGATCAACATCGTGGCGAGCGCCACCACGCCCACTCGGAATTGTTGCTGTCGGTCGCTCATAGATAGCCGTTAGCGGTTAGTCGTTAGCGGTTAGTAAGCAGCCGACGGCCTACGGCCGTCGGGATAGCACGGTTAGGCGTTCGCCTCGGCGCGCATCTCGTCGAGACGCTCGCCCGCTTCGCCGCGGACGAACTGCGACACGCGCGGGTCGTCGGACGCCTCGATCTCGTCGGGGGTCCCCTCGAAGATCACCTGCGGCTCGCCCGGCTCGAGCCGGGTGTGCGGGTACAGCATCACGATGCGGTCGGCCAGCTTCAGCACGCTGCGCATGTCGTGCGTGACGATCACGCTCGTGACCGCGGCGCCTTGCTGGCGGGACGATTCGCAGGTGCGCGTGATCAGCTCGTTGATCACGTCGCTCATGATCGGGTCGAGGCCCGTGGTCGGTTCGTCGTAGAGCAACAGCTCGGGCTCGACGATCAGCGCCCGGGCCAGGCCGACCCGCTTGCGCATGCCGCCCGACAGCTCGGCCGGACGCTTGGCCATGACCGACGGCGGGAGCCCCACCGCCGAGAGCCGCTCGATCGCCTGCTGGTAAGCCGTTTCGCGGTTCGCCCGGCCGTGCTCCACGAGCGGGAAAGCCACGTTGTCGGCCACCGTGAGGCTGTCGAACAGCGCGGCGTTCTGGAACACGTAGCCCACCCGCGTGCGGAGCTGGCTGAGCTCCTTCTCGCCCATCTTGTCGAGCCGCTTGCCGCCGAACACCACCCGCCCCTCGGTCGGCGCGATCAGTCCGATCAGTGTCTTCATCAGCACCGTCTTGCCGCAACCGCTCTCGCCGATGATGACCAAAGTCTCGCCGCGTTCGACGTGCAGCGACACGTCTTCCAAGACGGTCTGATCGCCGAACCGCACGGTCACGCCGCGGGCCTCGACGAGCGACTCGCCCGCCTCGGCGGGTTTCTTTTCCTGCGCTCCGGCCATCAGTTGATCTCGTCGGGCCAGAGGAAGAAGTAAACGTTGTCGAGGAACACGCTCAGCAGCAAGTCGAGCGCCAGGATCACGACGAACGACGTGACAAACGCGCTGGTCGAAGCGCGTCCCACCCCCTCGGCCCCCGGCGCGCAATTGAACCCGCGGTAGCAGCTGATGATCGCGATGGCGGCGCCGAAGAACACGCTCTTGAAGACGCCGTAGAACAGGTCCCAGGGGCTCGTGCCGTCTTGCGAGTTGTGGAAGTAGAAGTACGGGTCGACCTGGAACACGTAGATGCAATAGAACGCCCCGCCCACCACGCCCATGAACATCGCCATGATCGTGAGCGAGGGGATCATCAGCAGGCACGCCAGGAACCGCGGCGCCACGAGGTGGCGGATCGGGTTGGCGCCCATGCTCGAGAGGGCGTCGATCTGCTCGGTCACACGCATCGTGCCGAGCTCCGCGGCGATCGAGCTGCCCACGCGGCCTGCGAGCATCGTCGCCGCCAGCACGGGGCCCAGCTCGCGGAACATCGACAGGTTGATCATCACCCCCAGCCGCGTCTCCATGCCGAAACGCGAGAACTGGAAGTACGCCTGCACCGCCAGCACCATGCCGATGAACGTGCCGGTGAGCGCCACCACCGGCAGGCTCCGCACACCGACCTGGTAGAAGCTGTCGACGATCAGGGCGCGGCTCGGCAGCCGGGTGAGCAGCCACGAGACCGTCCTCCCGGCGAAGATCGTGATGTCGCCCACGCCCTCGATCCACAGGATCAGCAGCGCCCCGAGATCGACGATCGCGTCGGCGGCGGCCGACAGCAACCCGCCGCGGCGCGTCGGTTGATTCGCATCCATGCTGGCGCCGGTGTGGGAGGGGCTAGGGTCGCGTGTGCAAGCGTCGGCCGCCGCGCCACGCGCGCACCGGCCCTACTCTGTCGACTAGATCGACTTTACCGGTCGCGTGGGTTGAGGAGAATCTGGGCCGAGATCGCCCTCGGGGGCAGGGGCCGCAGCAAGGGGCATCGGGGCGAAGGGGCGGGCCGACCCGAGCACGTGATCGCACGTATTTCGGTGGAATAAATACGCCGAATCGTGCGATCCCCTACCCAGCGCGTCGCGACGGCGCCCCTGGCGCTGCGTTTTCTGGCGGACGCTTGTGCGGCCGGCTAAGTTGGGGCTTTCTTTACCGCCATTTTTTTGTCCGCCGGAGTCGATCGATGCTACGCGCCCCGAGCGGATTCTCTCGCACCGACCTCCTCGGCGCCGTGCTGGCCGCGCTGCTGCTCGGCTCGCTCTTGCTGCCCGCGCTGGCCGCCACCAGCGGCAACGCGGACCGCACCTTCTGCCTCCAGCAGATGAGGACGCTGGGGCTCGCGATGTTCAGGCACCACGACGCTTTTTTGGCGCTCCCGCTCGCCTCCAGCCAGCCGTTCGACCACGCGCCCGGCTCCGCCGACCCCAAGCGGGGTGCGGGCTACAGCTGGCTCGCCAAGATGATGCCGTTCATCGAGGAGAACGTGTTCTACGACCGGCTGTCGAGGGCGAGCGACCGGTTCCAGAAGGCGCCGTTCGACGCGGACCTCTTGCTAACGCCCCCTTACGATGAGACGCGTCCTTACGAAGTCGAGTTCTCCCGCCTAGTCTGCCCGGCGTACGGCGGTGAGTCGCGCGTCGCGGGCGAGCACGACTACGCCGGCCTCGCGGGGCTCCCCCCGGCCGTCTCCAGCTACCACGCCTTCGCCGGGAGCCACCTCTACCGGACGGAGGACGGCGTGCTGCTGGACGACCCCGAACAAGAGCTCGTGGGCGGGGCTCATTCGGGCAACGGGTTGATCGCCTTCCCCGGTCTCGTGGGCGGCCGCGTGAACAAACGGGGTCGGAGCTACGCCGCGGTCACGGACGGCAGACGCCACACGCTGGTGTTTGCCGAAACGATCGAGCCGGCCTACTCCGCCTTGATCGACGGGCAAGCCGCTTGGATGGTGGCGTCGTGGCCCGCCGCCGAGCCGCCCACCCTCCAGCCCCGCGAGGGGGGAGAGAAACAACTGACCTGGGCCGACCCGGGGGCGGGCGCCCGGCTCACCTCGCTCCGCGACCGGTCGTTCGACGCGGCCGCCGACCCCTACCTCAAGGCGTCGTACTGGAAGGGCGCTCACGACCGTCGCTGGGGACCCAGCAGCAACCACCCCGGCGTGGTCGGGCACGCCTTCGCCGACGGCAGCGTCCGCACGGTCTCGACCGACGTCGACCCCAACCTGTACGTCCGCCTGGTCACGCCGTCGGGCAGCGACGACGGCAGGCAGGGAGACCTCGGCCTCCCCTCCGCCGACCGCCCACGCTCTGCGCGGCCGATCCCCGCCGTCCAGCTATCCAAGCTCCCCTGGTCTCCGATCGAGTGGTCGCCGCTGTACATCGGCGACCTCGAGCTCCGCTTCCCACAAGACTTGTCGCTCGAGCGGTTCCGGCCCGACAAACTGGACCGCAACATCGCTCACTACGGCGGCGATTCCCGCGTCTTCTCCCGTGTGGACTACCTGCGCAACGAGTCGGCGTTCCTGTTGGTCGTCGCAGAAAAGTACGCCGAGATGGCGAGCAGCGCAATTTACGGCCAGCTGAGCAAGGCGCTCCAGAGCCCCGGCGAGAAGGCGCTCGACAGCTCGCCCAAGAGGGTCTTGTGGAGCAAGGAGGCCGAGTGGGACGGCGGCTCGGCGCGGTTCGAGTTCGAGCTGGTCGACGCGGACGGCGCCACGCCGCCACGCCTGCTGATCCGGCTGGTCGCCGACGCGGTGCCCGCCGGCGGAGGCGGCCCGCGTGCCAAGCTCACACCGGAGGGAACGACCTACTTCGCAGTCGACGCCGCCCCGCGCAGCGTGGTCCCGAGAGCCATAAGGGGGTACCGAATCACACCGTTCGGCGAGCACGAGTTCGTTTGCACTCCCGGCGACGATGGCAGCCTCGCCGTCGCGGTGCTCGCCCCGCCGGGATCGCTCCATGCCGATTGGCGGCTCGTCGTCCGCGCGCCCGCGGGCACCAAGCTCACCAAAGGCTCCTACAAAGACGCGGTCGGCTACGGGACCCCCGCGGCGCAGTCGCACGACGGCCGGTCGAGCATGAGGTTCTCCGCCGACATGCGGGTCGTCGAGGAGAGCACCGGCTGGTTCGACGTCCACGAGATCGCCTACTCGCCCGACGGGCGGGGGGTCGAGCGGTTGTCGCTCGACTTCGTGTCGATTGAGCCCGGCGACCGGCGCACCTTCGGCCGCCTCCGCTTGGGCGCAACGATCGACCCCGTCCCCACGGAGGACGAGATCCACAAGGCGATGCTCGGCGAAGTGGAGTGGACGCGCTACAAGGCGGGCTACCGTAAAAAAACAAGCAACGCGTTCGATAAGGAGCTCACCAGCTACCACGCCAACCACGGCGAGTACCCCGCCGACCTGGGCGAGCTGAGACGCGAGATCCCCAGCACACGATTTTTTAAGGTCTCTCCGCGGGATGCCGGCCACAAGGAGCTTTGGTACGATCCCGAGCTGGGGCGGCTCTACCTCAAGCCGGTCGGGGCCGATGTCCCTTAAAAGCGCCGCTGCAACCCGCCTCCACACCGTTCCACGGGCCCTGCGCCGCGAGCCGCTCCCCTCCCCCGCCGATGCCCCCCACCTGCCCCAGCCGCGGCTTCTGCCCCACACGCGTCGCCGTGTGGGGGCTTCTCGCCGGGGCCGCCCTGCTGGGTGGGGTGCTCTCGGCGTCGGCCGCCTCCGACGAAGCCGGCGCCGCGCTGACGCACAACACCGTGCGGCTCGCCCTGGCGTTCTACCTGGCGGCGCTGCTGTTGATGCCGCGGCTCGGCGCCGCCGGCTGGCGGGCCGAGACGCTCGCCGGCGCCGCCGCGCGGCAGTGCTGGGCGTGGGGCGCCGCGGCGTTCGTCGTCCACCTGGCGATGGCGTTCCACTTCTACCACCACTGGTCGCACGCTCACGCCGTGGCCCACACCCGCCAGGCGGCCGGCTGGGGCGAGGGGGTGTTCGTCTCCTACGCCTTCACGCTGTTGTGGTGCGGCGACGCACTCTGGTGGTACGCCGCCCCCGCCGCCTACGCCGCCCGCCCCGTGGCCCTCGGCCGCACGCTGCACGCCTTCATGCTGTTCATCGTCGTGAACGGCACGGTGGTGTTCGAAAGCGGAGCGATCCGATGGGTCTCGCTCGTGGCGCTGGCGGTCTTGGCCGTGGCGTGGTTGAAAAGCCCACGGGTACAGCGGTCTGCTGCTGAGCCTCAAATCATTGCTGTGGGAAGCGTTTCCGACGCCGATACCGTCGTTTCAGCCGAGAGCGGCTAGCAACGCGTCATCGGCGTCGGAGACGCCTCCCACATCAATCGCCATGGGCGCATCAATCGCCGTTGGACTCGGCGAAGCCGGCGATCGCCTCCATCACCTCACGCCACTGGTAATCGAGCGGGATCGCGTGCCCGCTGTTCTCCAGCACCAGCAGCTCCTTCGTCTCGGAGGGGATCCGCTCGTAGTACGCCGCCGCCGCCGCGGTGTCGACGATGATGTCGCTCTTGCTGAGCACCATCAGCAGCGGCGTGCGGAACAACTCGGCGCGCGGAGCGTTGCGATCCATCAGGCCGTACAGGCTGTCGACCACGGCGATCGGCGAGAACGGCGTGCGGCCGGGCCAACCGAGCCGCGACTCGTCGTGGCAGTCCATGTCGTAAGGCGAGCGCAGCGTGTCGGTGAACAGAAACGCCCGCTTGGAGAACTCGTGCCAGAAACGGGTCGTGCCGATCGGCGCGCGGGCGCTGGAGACCTTCACCGCCGGGGCGAGCAGCACCGCGAAGTCGACCATCGGGTCGTCGCCCCGCTCCGCCCCATCGAGCGGCGCCCCGTCAAGCAACGCCCCGATCGTCGTCGCCCCGCCGAGCGAGTGGGCCACGACCCCCACGCGGTCGTGCTTCTCCCGGAGTTGGGCGAGCTCTTTGGTGACAGCGGCTACCCACTCTTCGGCCCGGCTGTCGGCGTACTCGGAAACGCGCTCGCAAAACCCCGGCAGCCGCATCACACGCACCGCGAATCCGCGCTCCGCCAGTTCGGGGGCGATCAGGTCCCAGTGGCGCGGCGAGGCGTTGAACCCGTGGACCAGCAGTAAAGCCGTCGCCGACGGGTCGTCGACCGGGCCGAGCGAGTGGGCGCCACATCCCTCCCGCACCCCATCGGCGTTCCAGGCCACGGTCTCCTCCCAGGCCTCGATCGCCGCAGCGATATAGGCCGAGTAGACCAAGTCGCCCAGCAGCTGCAGGCCGACCAGGGCCAGGGCGACTGCGGCCAGCCGCCGCAGGCGGCGGGGCCACCGGGAGACTGGCTCCGTGGCGTGGTCTGCAACCGCCTCGTCGGCTGGTGGCGTGGAAGAGGTCATTCGGCTGCCTTGGGGTGCAATCGGCGGGGGCGGGACGGGTTTTCGCGTCCCCTGGCGGGGCGTGGTGGGCCCGAATCCATTGCCCTGCCTGGGGTTGTGAGCGGCCCACGCGGCGGCTAGTCTGCTAGATTCATTCGCGGCCGCCGGGCCGATCTTGGGGCCCCTGATCGGCAGGGGCGTTCCTCGATCCGCCACGCTAACATAGCGGCCCCCCGATCCGTCGAGAGCCCTCCTTCCGGGTGCAGCATGGCAAGTGAAAAAGACCCCGCCGGTGCGGGAGACGTGTTTGATGTCAGCAAGGTCCGTCAGCTCGTCGAGCTGATGAACGACCACGACCTGGCGGAAATCGTTCTCCAGCAGGGCGAGCAGAAGATGAAACTGCGGCGCGGCGGCGAGCCCGTCACGATCGCCGCGACCCCCGCCCAACCGGCCCCCGCTCTGGCGGCCCCGGCCGCCGCACCGTCGGCCGCGCCGGCCCCTGCCCCGTCGGCCGCACCCGCGGCGGACGCCGCGGCCGAGGTCATCCCCAGCCCGATGGTCGGCACGTTCTACACCTCGGCGAACCCCGAGTCGGCGGCGTTCGTCAAACCGGGCGACCAAGTCGGTCCCGACACCACGATCTGCATCATCGAAGCGATGAAGGTCTTCAACGAGATCCCGGCCGATTGCTCGGGCAAGATCGTCGCGGTGCTGGTCGAGAACGGCGCCGCGGTCGAGTTCGGCCAGCCGCTGTTCAAGATCGAGAAGGGGTAAGGGGGCGTCCCCTTGCGGCGGCAGCGGGGGCGTTCGGATCCCCCCAACCGCCGCCCTGAGCCCTGTGACCGAATGATGAAATCCGAATGACGAATGACGAGATCGGATGGCGACGCCGAGAGGTTCGTCATTCGGCATCCGTGCTTCGTAATTCCTTAGCCCCGCCGCCCGCGACGCAACACCGGTTCGGCGTCACTACCAAGAGACTACTCACCCATGTACCAACGCATCCTGATCGCCAACCGTGGTGAGATCGCGCAGCGGGTGATCCGCGCTTGCCGCGAGATGGGCATCGGCACGGTCGCAATCTACAGCGAGGGTGACCGCGGCGCCCACTACCTGGAGCTCGCCGACGAGGCGTTCTGCGTCGGGCCCGCCAAGGCGGCCGACAGCTACCTGAAGATCGCCAACGTCATCTCCGCCGCCGAGGTGGGCAACGTCGAGGCGATCCACCCCGGCTACGGCTTCCTGGCCGAGAACGCCCACTTCAACGAGATCTGCCGCAGCTGCAACATCGACTTCATCGGCCCGACGCCCGAGGCGATGGCCAAGCTGGGCGACAAGAACGAGGCCCGCGAGCTGGCCCGTCAGGCCAAGGTGCCCGTCGTGCCCGGCAGCGAGGGGCTGATCACCGACGAGGCCGAGGCGATGAAGTTCGCCCACGAGGTCGGTTTCCCCGTGCTGATCAAGGCGGTGGCCGGCGGCGGCGGGCGCGGGATGCGGGTCGCCTCGAACGACCTGGCCCTCAAGTCGGCCCTGCAACAGGCCCAGGCCGAGGCCGAGGCCGCCTTCGGCAACGGCGCCGTTTACCTCGAGAAGTACATCGAGCGCCCGCGCCACGTGGAGGTGCAGCTCATCGCCGACCACCACGGCAACGTCGTCCACCTGTGGGACCGCGACTGCTCCGTGCAACGCCGTCACCAGAAGCTGATCGAGGAGAGTCCCAGCCTGTCGGTCAGCGACAAGACACGCAACGAGATGTGCGAGTCGGCCGTGCGGCTGCTCAAGGCGTCGAACTACACAAACGCCGCCACCGTGGAGTTCATCGTCGACGGCGACGGCAACTACTACTTCATCGAAGTGAACGCCCGCATCCAGGTCGAGCACCCGGTCTCGGAGCTCGTGACGGGCATCGACCTGATCAAGGCCCAGATCCGTGTCGCCGCGGGCGAGCCGCTCTGGATGAAGCAGAAAGAGATCAAGCAGAACGGCCACGCGATCGAGTGCCGCATCAACGCCGAAGACCCGGCGAAGAACTTCCAGCCCTCGCCTGGGCGGATCGAGCGGCTGTTCGTGCCGGGCGGCTACGGCGTCCGCTGGGAGTCACACGCCCACAGCGGCTACGTCGTGCCGCCGTACTACGACTCGATGATCGGCAAGCTGCTGGTGCACCAGCCGACCCGCGCCGAGGCGATCGCCTGCATGCAGCGCGCCCTGGCCGAGCTGCGTGTCGACGGCATCAAGACCACCCAGCCGCTGCACCAAGAGATCCTCAGCCACACGGCGTTCGTCGAAGGCCGGATCGACACGACGTTCGTCGAACGCACGTTTGTGTGACGGCGAGACGCTCCGGGCGCCCATCTCTTTTGAAGCCTTGCAGCCAAAACGCCGCAGGGCTTTTTTTCGGCGCTGACCAAAACGGGCGCCTGATCGGCGTCTGCATCGTCCGCACCGCCCGGCTGCCTAATTCACCGCGGCAGATCGCTCCGAGGGTCGAATCCGCTCTCCGCACCGCACTGCGGGACAAGCTCTCAGGTGCGGCTGGCTGGTTACTGGCGAATCTATAATGAGCGGGGGGAAGTATCTTGATGGATTTTGGCGATGTCATGATTAGAGATGTAGATAGCTTCGACAATCTTCCGCACACACCGTATTCGGGTCTCAGGCAATGCAAATCGACCTCCCGGCCTACTGGCGTGAAAATCCGCCTAACGAAGGGCTGTTGTTTTCTGTTGATTACGACCCTTCATCCGAAATAGCAGTAGTTGTCTACGAGTACGTAGCAGAATCTGTCTCAAGACATTTCCAAGGATTGCCTCCTCTTGGATATCGAGATTTTCGGAAACTGACTCTGCGTGAGGCAAGTGCTCTTGTCGTGACTTCATTTGAGAGTGCCGATACAACGGAATCTTTAAGGATACTTCGAGAAAGAATTTCTTTTTCACCCATATGCATTGTCTCGTATAAGTTAGGCCTTCTATGCGACGTGTCTTCTCTGGGCTTGGAGATAGCGAACAGTTTCAATCTGCAACTATGCTTCTATGCTGCTGAAGCGGAGTCTCGTCTGGTAAGAAGCACGCAGGTTGGCGAGGACGAGTGGTTGCATCACGACCTTGAAACTGGGGAAGAGATCGACTTCTACCGACCATTTGATGCTGGCAATACAGACTAGGCTTCCAGACCGGTGGTCGGCTACGCCGTGAACCCTTTCTTGACAGCAGTGCAGCGGTTGCGTGATGAATAAACGGTCTTGATGCCGGCTTGGCGGGTCGCCCTACGGGGCGTGGTGGTTCAATCCCCCACCAAGCCTGACAGGAGGTCAGGATGCCGCATCAAGACCAAGGGCGTGTTCCGCCACGCGATGCGCGCCACCACGGTCCGACTAGAAGACGAACTGGCCCACGCCCTCATCGACGCCTACCAATGAACCAACAAGGCCAGCCGCGACTACCCCTGCAAGAAGTAGAACCTGCCAGGAACCCAACCACCTAACGTCGCTAATGCGTTACAAGAGCTGATCAAAATCGCATAGCAGCTCAGAGGGTTCACGGCGTAGGGTGGCCGAGCCAAAGCACACGCGGTAGCGAGGGCTTGTTTCGTGGAGGTGAGTTCCCCCAGATTCGCCCAACCACAATAAGGGTGGCCAGTGCGTCCGGCTATCTGAGCCAAGATCGAAATGGCGGATGAGACCGGCGGATTCTGACTCTACGAAACTCTCTGAAAGCCATGGGATGATCAACCGCACGACTTTTCCGACGACGATACCGGACGCCTTGTTCTACGATATTTATCGAACGAGCAGTCTCACCGATTGGTCGCAAGATTGGGAGAGCTTCTGCGAAGATGAGTTTGTCTTCTGGGGGCCAGAGTTTGCGTACTACTTTCCTCGCGGGTTCGAAGACTGGGTCGCAGAATGGGACAGCATCCCAGGCGGCGGTGGACGTTGCCTCTACGGACAGCGGCATGATTGCTCGGTTTCTCCCAGCCACGTCACCCACAAATGGGCGAACGACGTTCAGTTCGTCGAGATCAACGGAAAAGGGCCGCTCACCCCGCTCGTTCAGGAATACGCTGGCAGCAATCCTTATCTGCTATTTACGGAGACGCTGGCCAAGCAACTGAGTGCGACCAACCTTTCGGGGCTGGGTGTTCGCAAAGCAGAACTGTGTTATGCCAATAGCTCCCGTTACGCGACTGAGCCCGAACGCATTGGTGAGCAACTCTACTTCCTAGCGGGCCCCAATCCGCTGCTGACAATCCCGCCTACTCTCAATCCGGAGGCCCCGAACAGCTGCCCCTTCTGCGGGTACGGGCCAGTTATCTGCCCCAAGTGTGGAAGTCGTACTGGTGCAAAGTGCCCGCGGTGCGGCATCCAGATGTACAACGCCGATTCGCCGCCTGAACTAGTTGCCAAGCAGATCGACACCGCCAGCATTTACGCCTCCAAAGAGCACCAACTAGCCAACGGCGCCATCGACTTGGCTCGCTGCGACACACTCTGGGACTTCTCAGGGATCAACCGAGTCAGCCGCAAGATGCTCGACGTGTTGATCGACCTGGACGCCGGTCCCATGCTGATCGTCCCCGTGAAGGCGCTCTTCCCCGACGGCCGGGTCGGGTTTACCGAAGCGGAGGCCAAGCCGCTCATTCAGCTGCACCAGCCCGACACACCCTGATCGCGGGAGCTCAACAAGGACGTGCGGGCGCATGTCCTTCGTGTCTTGGCTTGATCGTTTGTTGACTTGCGGCGAGCGGCGCCGCCCGTGCGGGCGTCGAGTCGCCAGAAGCCTTAGGGGCAGAGCGGTTTGCTCATAGGTGTAGACGCTCGGCTCGCGATCGGCGTCATGGCTTCGTCAGCCTGCATCGACAATGCACCGCATTGCCTGCTTCGGCTTCCTCGCCACGCCGCCAATCGCTTCCCCGCTCGTCCACAACAATTCGAAAACCGCTCTAAGCCCGCGGCGCCGACCCAGCTACGCTGTGCCGACGCGGCAGCGCGGCGACGGCAATCGCCGCGAGCCACAAGCCGCACGGCTCGGGGATGATCTTGACCTTGGTGACGCCGATGACCCACTCGCCCATGTCGACCGAGGGGACGTTCGACACGTACGGCTGGAACGTCCAGAACGCGAGCGGGTCGTTGGGGTCGAGCACCGTGGTGCTGCGGCCGCCCCAGCGCGGCAACGCTTCGCCCGACGCCAGGATGCTATAGTTGCCGCTGCCGGCGTGGGTGACCACCGGATCGCCGACGCTCGTGACCCCGTCGACCGTGCGACCGACCGCCACGTAGGAGCTGATCGGCGAGAGCGAGCTCGAGCCGCTAAAGCCGACGACCACATCTCCGTTGTCGTTGACGGCAAGCGATGGGTAGTAAAAGTCGAGTTCGGCATCGGCGATCACGCCCGACTGTTTGACCGTAAACTGCCCGGCGTCGTCGCTGAACTCCATCCACTGGATCGCGTTCCGCCCGCCGTGCCGGATCACGTGGCTCGACCACAGGCTGCCGTTCTGCGAGACCACGCCGCCGCTCAAAGACGTGCTGCCGACGGCCAGCGAGCCGCCCGGCTGGTCCACCACAAGGTCCATGTGCGAGATCGCCAACTCGTCGGCGAAATCGCTCAGCTCGAAGGTGTCGGAGACCTCCGATCCGCCCGAAAGCCAGTCGCTGGGCAGCACTGTTCTCTTGAACCCGTTCTCGTTGAAGGCCGACACCAACTGCTGCGACCCAACGCCGCCATCGAGGTCGATCACCGGGGTGGCGCGGTACCCAAGGCTGTTCACGCCAAACCGCAACTGGCTGCGGAGTCCGGCGACGCTAGGCGTGGGATCGGTCAGGCTCGTCAGCGGCACGCCAAACAGGTTGGCGCTGCGCAGCGTCTCACCGCTGAGCCGAGCGCGATCGACAACGGCGTAGAGACCCTCGCCGTCGATGCCGAGCGTGGGGACCGACAGGGCCGAAACCGCCGTCGAGGGGTCGAGATCAACCGAGAACCCTCGCCACTCGCCGAGCGAAGGGTCGGCGCCCAGCGTGACCCCGATCAGCAACTGGTTGGGCGTCCCGCCACTCGCGCCCACGGTGTAAGCCGAGGCGTACCAGCGGTCGGTGTGGGGGTCGTACAACGTTTGCATGCCGGGGATGATCTCGAGCGCCGAGGGGGCGCCGGTCGAAGCAAGGGCCGTGTTCCAGAAATCGACGTCCGAGGTCTGCTCCAGCCTGGCGCCGGTGTGATCGTAAACGGTGAACGTCGACGACGTGAACTCAACAATCTCTTGCGGCCCGACGGCGCCGTTGGGCGACGGCGGGATCTCGGCGCGTCCTTGCTGAAGGCCCTGACGGAACGACCCTCCGCTGAACCGATGCTCGAGTACAAAGTCATTCGCAACGGCCTCGCCGGCGCCGAGGGCCGCGGATAGTGCGGCAAGAAGGAGGGGCAGGCGCGAAGCAAATCGCGCCGGGGTAATAGGATTCATGAGACGACTCGATCGCCGCCGACGTCGGCGGTCCTGAAGGGGGATGAGAAGGATAGATTAAGAATGAATAAAACGCCTGGATGAACGCCGCGATGAACGCTCAACGTAGGGTAATTGGCGGCTCCTTGGCCAACAAACGAATCGGTCGCTTAAGCCCCAGCCGCGTGGCGTCGTTGCGTCACGCACACAAGCCGCAGGCGGCCAAAAACGGGCGAAGAGATTCTTGGTGTGAAGAAACGAGATTCGCGGCCGCCAGAAACATCTCGCAAGGCGTTGCCGCCACAACGCTTACGACAAAATCGCGGGTGGCCAAGAATCGCTGCTGCGCGCGCGGCCAAAAGCGATTGTCGAAATTAGGTGAAACGCCTGCTACAAAGATAATTGGGCGCCGCAGGGGGTGACTCTAGCGAGCCGCCGCTGCGTTCTTCCGGTCGCCTGCCCGATGAATCGCCGCCCCAGTGCGTTATTCGTGCGAATTGCTCCGCGTATTGCGTGAGAGAAAAAAACTGAAGCTAACGGCGGCGCGGCATTCGGAATATTCTTGGCCACTCGCTGCTGTCGGCGAGGCCGTGGGGGATGCGTCAGCCCGTTTCGGCAAACGGGTTCGGTGCACGCTGCTCGACGATGTCCTGGGCGATCTCGATCGCCCGGTCGTAGCTCGGGGCGCAGACCACGTCGTCGCCGTTCTCAAAGACGCCGGCCTTCTTCAGCAACCCGAGCGGCTGCTTGCGTGGGCTGCTGAGCACGACCTTGATCCCGTCGTCCCGGCACACCTTGATCATCTCGCGGATCGATTTGGCGCCGCTGGCGTCGATGTACGGGACCTGCTTCATGCGGATGATCATCGCCTCGGGCTTCTGGCCGATGTCGTGGAGCGTGTCGACCAACGCGTTCGAGACGCCGAAGAACAGCGGGCCGGTGATGCGGAACACCTCCACTCCAGGGGGGAGCTCGGTCCGCTGGGTGGTGTCTTCCTGCTCGTTGTCGAGGGCGTCGGCAACGAGGCCTCCCTGCGGGGTCACACTCACCGAGTCGGACATGTGCTTCATGAACAGCAGCGAGGCGATCGTGACGCCCACGCCAATGGCCGCCGTCAGGTCGACGAACACGGTCAGCAAGAAGGTCAGGAGCATCACCGCCCGATCCGAGCTCGGGAGCTTGAGCAGGTGAACGAACTGCCGGTGCTCGCTCATCCCCCAGGCCACGACGAACAGGATCGCCGCCAGCGAGGCCAGCGGGATAGAGGTCATCGATCCCGAGAAGAAGTAGACAATGGCCATCAGCAAGGCGGAGTGAATGATTCCCGCCACGGGCGTTCTGCCGCCCGCTTTCACGTTGGCGGCGGTCCTCGCGATGGCGCCCGTCGCCGGCAATCCCCCGAACAACGCGGAGGCGAGGTTGGCGACCCCTTGGCCGACCAGTTCCTGGTTGGGGCGGTGCCGGTAACCCGTCATGCCGTCGGCCACGACAGCCGAGAGGAGCGCCTCGATTCCCGCGAGGAACGCGATCGTGAACGCCGCGGGGGTGACACTCGCTAGCTTCTCGAAATCCCAAGCGGGTGGCGACAGCGAGGGCAGAGCGCTCTCGACCTCGCCGAACTTCGTCCCGATGGTCTCGACCGGCGCGTGCGTCGCCGCGACAAACAACGCCGACAGCAGCACGGCGATCAGGTACCCCGGCGCCCGCGGGGCGAAACGGCGTAAGAGCAGGATCGTGAACAGCGACCCGGCTCCAACCCCAACCGCCCACGGGTCGATCGCATTGAAGGCCGCGAAGTACGCCGCCCACTTGGGGATGATCTCGGCCGGCACTTCGTCAATCGGCAGCCCCAGGAAGTCGCGGACCTGCGAGGAGGCGATGATCACCGCGATGCCGGCCGTGAAACCGGTGATGACGGGGTGCGGGATGTAGCGGATGATTTGGCCGAGCTGGGCGTACCCGGCGACGATGAGAATGACGCCCGCGAGCAGCGTCGCCAGCGCCAGACCGTCAAAGCCGTACTGTGCGATCACGCCCGCGATGATCACGACGAACGCCCCCGTGGGCCCGCCGATCTGGACCCGCGAGCCGCCCAGCGCCGAAATGAAGAAGCCGGCCACGATGGCGGTTAAAAGCCCCTGCTCGGGGGTGGCGCCGCTCGCAATCCCCAGCGCCATCGCCAACGGCAAGGCCACAATGGCGACCGTGAGGCCGGCCATCGCGTCCGCCTTGAGAGACGAAACCCCATAGCCCTCCCTGAGGAGGGTGTACAGCTTAGGGGTGAAGCGTTGTGGGATCATTTTCTGCCGGGGGCCTCCGCTCGCTCGGGCGGAGGTGAACTTCGGCGGATCCCTCGTGGACCCCAAGACCGCACCACTCCCGAGCGGAGCAGTATATGTCGGCGACCCGGGAGCACGATAGCGTCGACCGTCGCCCCGGCCGCCTCAGCGGCGGTACTCCAGGCCGGCGAACCAGCCGTGCAGCAGCAGGTCGCGTTCGCGGGGGCTCGCCGTGAGCCAGGCGTCTTCGGCCAGCTCGACGCCGTCGATGTACATCGCTTGGTAGCCGCCCCTGAGCGACGTGCAGCGGTTGAGCTGCAGCACCGCGGCGATCGACGCCTCGCCGGCGAACGCAACGTTCGCGCCGCGCGTCGAGGTGCGCGTCCCGGTGTTCACCACGGTCTGCGAGGCCTCGTTGTCGGCGAGCGTGGTCGGGTCGTCGAGACTGATTGTCGTCGACTGCTGACGCACGTAGCGCGTGCGGTGGACCATGTTGCAGTACACGCCGGCGTTGCCGAAGCCGCTGACGTAGAACCGCGGGCCGGGGCTCCACAGGTCGACCCGTACGCCGGACTGGAAGCCGATCAGGTCGTTGTCGACGTGCAGCGTGTTGGCGCGGTCGATCTCGACCGAGAACTCCGTGCCGATGAGCGGCGTCGGGTTGAGGGGGTCGGGGTCGAACTGGTCGAAGCGGTCGTCGATCGTCTCGTCGAGCGAGAAGTAGCGGACGCCCAAGTAAGCCTTGGCCGAGCCGTCGTTGAGCTCTTGGAAGTTCAACTCGAGCGAGTGCAGACGCGAGTCGTACTCGAACTTGCGCTGCTGCTGGAAATCGACGTCGCTGCCGGCGGGTGTTACCGTGGTGGCGGGGAACAGGGCGTCGGCGCCCCACCCCTGAACCCCCACGTAGCCGATCATCAGCTCGTAGCCGCGGCACTGGGGCCAGTGACCGAAGGCCATCAGGCGGGCGCCGGAGGCGTGGTTGAAGTTGTCGACTTCGAACGGGGCTGGATCTGGCGCGGGCGGGTTGGCGTCGTACAGTGCCTCGATCGGGACCGAGTCGCGGTACAGCAGCACGCCGTCGAGCGACACGCGCCAGTTGGGCCCCACGAGCCAGTCGTCGCAACGCCCCGGCCCGGTGCGGTGCTGCGGGCCGCAGGCGGTCGGCTCGCCCCGCGCCGCCATGAGCTGGCGGTGGAACTGGTCGTTCGGGTAAGCGGTCGATGTGTTGGCGGCCGCGGCGAGCATGCCGGCGCTCGGGTCGACCGTGGGGATGTCGCTCGGAATCGCCTCGGCGCCGTCGGCGGGTGTGGTGTCGTAAGCGGTCTGCGCACCGAAAGCCATCGGCTCGCCGTAGCGGCCGGTCGCCGTGGTCGCTTGGCTCGGCGCCTCGTACAACGCGATGCCCGGCTGGGCCGCGTAGGGCGCCGCAGCATCCGGTTGTGGTTCCAGTAGATGCCGCGGCGCAACGCCGGCGGCAGCGGCGATTGACGCCGACAACGACACCACGGTGAATGCGACGACTGAACGGCGAAGCGCGGCGCGCACTGCTAGCTTGAGCATCGGTTCCCCCCCAAGGCGCGGACTGCGCCACCGTCCCGGCCTCACCGCGCAACGCGAGCGGGCCGGGTGGTTCCCTTCCTGACGGGAGTATCGGTTGCGCCGGGCGTCCGGGGGCAGCCGAGACCTGGAGGATGGGCATAGGCTGCGCAAACAACCCCGATTAACACGCCGCCGGACGCCGCGTGCTTGTCAGACCATCTCGCCGAGCATCGCGAGCAGCGTGTCGATCTGCGCGTCGTCGCCCACCGTAATCCGCAGGCCGTCGCCCCAGTTGGGATAGCTGAGGTACCGGACCAGCACGCCCCGCTCCTTGAGCGACAGGTAGAGCTGATCGTGGCCCACGCGTGGGTGCGTGACCCACACGAAGTTGGCCTGCGACGGGGTCACCGCAAACCCGAGGCCCTCGAGGCCTCCCATGAGGCGTTCGCGTCCGGCGCGGACCCGGTTGACGTTCTCCTCGAGCCACGCCTGGTCGTCGATCGCGGCCGTGGCGGCGGCGATCGAAAGGGCGTCGCAGTTGTAACTGTCTTTCACCTTGCCGAGCTGCTCGATCACTTGCGGCTGGGCCACGAGGTAGCCGAACCGCAGCCCGGCGAGCGCGTAGCTCTTGGACAAAGTGCGGCTGACCATCACCCGCTCGTTCGAGCGGACCAGGTCCAAGCAGTTGGTGTCGGCGAAGTCGGCGTACGCCTCGTCCACGAGCAGCGGGCACGGGAGCATGTCGGCGATCGCCGCCACCTCGCCCGGCGCCAGGCAGACGCCCGAGGGGCTGTTCGGGTTGGCCAGGTACGCCAGCCGCAGCCGCTCGTCGGGCGCGGTGAACTCGAAGCCCAGCGACCAGTCGCTCTCGTACGGAACGATCTCCTGGGCGGCGCCCTGGATCTCGGCGAGCGTTTGGTAGAGCACGTAGCTCGGCGTGGCGTAGCGGACGACTTGGCCCTCGCCCACGAACGTGCGGGTGACGATCGTCAGGATGTCGTCGCTGCCGTTGCCGCACAGGATCCAGTCGGGCGTGATCGCGTCGCTCTGCTGCGAGAGCACATCGGCCGCGCGCATGCGAAAGGCCGTGGCGTGCGGGTCGGGGTAGCGACGCAGCGAAGGGACGGCGGCGGCGACCGCTTCGGCCACTTTGGGCGAGGCGGGATAGGGATTCTCGTTCGTGTTGAGCTTGACGACCTTGGTCCCGCGCGGCTGCTCGCCGGGCTGGTAACCACGCATCCGCTCGATCTCGGGTCGGAACATGAGTAGGGCTGCTGGCTGTTGGCTTTTAGCTGTTGGCGACGACAGTTCCCCTCGCCTTGATGAGGAGGCCGTGTTTATAGGGATACGGGGTGATGTGCTGGGTACAGGGCGCGCCTGAAAGAACCCGGGTACCCGGGTTATCCCCCCTCCCCGGCCCTCCCCACCAGGGGGGGAGGGAGAGAATCATCGGGAGTGCAGATCAGAACCCCTGCCCTTTCGATTTGGTCTTAATCCTACAGAGCCACATGTCGGCCGTCATGTAGAGGTGGCTCCCGTCGGCGCCGCCGAAGCAGCAATTGGCCGTTGCTTCGCCGGTGGCGATGCGGCCCAAAGGCTCGCCCTCGGGCGAGAAGACCCACACACCGCCGGGGCCGGTGGCCCACACGTTGCCCGCCGCGTCGACGGCCAAACCGTCCGGCAGGCCGCGCATCTGGCGCCCCTGCTCCGTCGCGTCGAAGAACAGCTCGCCGTCGCCGACCGAGCCGTCGTCGGCCACGGGGTACTTGCGCCAGATCGCCGCACGCGACTCCGACTGGGCGACGTAAAGCGTGCGGCCGTCGGGCGACAGGCCGATGCCGTTCGGCCGATTGAGTGTGCGATCGACCAGCGACAGCTCGCCCGCGGGCGACAGGCGGTAGACGCCGCAGAAGTCGAGCTCCCGCTGCGGCGAGTCCCACTGCCCCGGCAGGCCGTACGGCGGGTCGGTGAAGTAGAGGTCGCCGCGGGCGGACCAGACGCAATCGTTGGGGCTGTTGAGGCGTTTGCCTTGGTAGTTGTCGACGAGCGTCCGCTTGCCGCCGTCCCAGGTCATCATCGCCACGCGGCGGTCGCCGTGTTCGCAAAGCGTGAGGTCGCCCTTGGGGTCGAGGAACATGCCGTTGCTGCCCGGTTCGCGGCTGTAGCGGCCGACACCGGTGTAGCCCGACGGGTCGAGAAACACGCTCACCCCCTGCCCTTCGACCCATTTCATCACCCGGTTGGGCGGGATGTCGGAGAACAGCAGGAACCCGCCGTCACGCGGAACCCAGACCGGACCCTCCGACCAATCGAAGCCGCCGGCGAGCACCTCGATCTTGGCGCCCGGCTCGATCAGCTCGTCGAGCGCCGGATCGAGCCGCACCACTTCGCCGAGCGTGGGGAAAGTCGTGGTGTCTTGCGCGTGGCACCAATTCAAGGATAGAGCCGCTGAAGCGAGCACCGCAGTAAGAGCAACCTTGAGAAACATCGAGACGCCTAAATGGATGAGAGTAAGGAATGAGCCGCTGATTTTCGCAGATGGCCGCGGATGTCGTTCGGCGGCTTTTTGCCTGACCGGCTGCAAGCAAGTCAGTGCTTGAAGCAGAGAACGCATCCGCGCTTATCCCGCGTATGAGCGGCTTATTCTAATCGAACCGAGACAGCCGCGGCGTGGGCGGTGAGGCTTTCTTTCTCCGCGATGCGGACGATGTCCTCCGCGTTCGCCTTGAGGTCCTTCGCCGTGAACTCGATCACGCTGTTCGACCGCAGGAAGTCGTTGCTCGACAGGCCGCTGGCGAAGCGGGCCGTGGCGCCAGTGGGCAACACGTGCGACGGGCCGGCGGCGTAGTCGCCCACCGGCACCGGGCTGTGGGGACCCATGAACACGGCGCCCGCGCAGCGGATCTGGTCCAGCAGCTGCTGAGGCTGCTCGCACGCGAGGTGCAGGTGCTCGGTCGCCAGCTCGTCGCACAGCCGGGCGGCCTGGGCGCGATCGCCTACGGTGATCAGCGCGCCGAACGCCTCGAGCGATTGCTTGGCGAGCTCGCCGCGCGACAGCTCGGCGAGCTGCTTCTCCAGTTCTTCGGCGACGGCTTCGATGAGCGGCTCGTGCCATGTGACCAGCACCGCCGAGCCAGGGGCGTGCTCGGCCTGCGCGATCAGGTCGGCGGCGGCGTAACGGGCGGGGGTGCTCTGGTCGGCGATCACAATCACCTCGCTCGGCCCGGCGATCGAGTCGATGTCGACCGTGCCGTACACGTGCCGCTTGGCGAGCGCGACGAACAGGTTGCCGGGGCCGACGATCTTGTCGACCTTCCTTAAAATCCCCTCCCCCTGCGGGGGAGAGGGATCTAGGCCATAAGCCATCGCCGCCACGGCCTGGGCGCCGCCCACACGGTAAACCTCGTCGATGCCAAGCTCGTGGCAGGTGGCCAGCAGGTCGGTGTTGTAGCTGCCGAACTTCGTCGGCGGCGCGACCACCGCCAGCTCCTTCACGCCGGCCGCCTGCGCCGGCACGGCGGTCATCAGCACGGTCGACGGGTAAGCCGCCGCCCCGCCCGGCACGCACAGGCCAACGCGCTCCAGCGGCAAGTAACGCTGCCGCAGCGAGCCGCCGCCAGGCAGGTCGACGCTCACGTCCGTGTGCAAGATCGCGCTCTGGAACCGCAAGATGTTCGCACGCAGGCGGCGGACCGTCTCAAGGAACTCCGGCTCGGCCGCGGCGTGGGCGGCGGCCAGCTCTTCTGCCGGCACACGCAGTTCGTCGGCCGCGAGCCGCGCGCCGTCGAGCTTCTCGCCGTACTCCAAGGCCGCCTCCACGCCACGGTCGCGCACGTCGTCGCAGATACGCTCGACCACCTGGGTGGGGGTGAGGGGCTCGCCGAAAACCTCGATCGTCTTCCGGCGCCCGGCGTCGCTGACCACATTGCCGTCGGGCGCGAGCTTGTGGCGCAGCTCCTGGAGGGCGGAGAGAGACTCGGGGCGGCGGGCGTCGATGCGGGCGATTTTGAGCTTCATAGCACCCTTAGATTACCCCGCCGGGGCGGCCGTATACAGTGGCGGCCCGGCCCACGGCGGCGTGCTTTCGGCGGTCGTGGCCCATCGGTACAATCGCCCGGTCTGAACCCTGGCGCCAGTAACTCGGTCCCCCGAACCCCGCTCCCCGAACCTCCCCCCCCTGCCTCCTGGTCCCTCCTGCAATGATCGATCTGCGTAGCGACACGATGACACGCCCCACGGCCGGTATGCGCGAAGCCATGGCCCGCGCCGAAGTGGGCGACGACGTTTGCGGCGAAGACCCCACGGTGATCGCCCTCGAGGAGCGGGTCGCCCACACGCTCGGCAAGGAGGCGGCGCTGTTTGTCCCGTCGGGGACGATGGGCAACCAGATCGGCATCCGGCTGCACTGCCAGCCGGGCGACGAGTTCCTCACGGAGGCCGAGAGCCACGTGCTCAACTACGAGCAGGCGGCCTACGCCCAGCTGTTCGGCCTGGCGGCCCGGGCGGTTGTGTCGACCGACGGGCTGCCCGCGATCGACGATTTGGACGCCGCCGTGCGGCCCGACAGCGACCACGCCCCACGCACCCGGCTGCTCACGCTGGAGAACACGCACAACCGTTGGGGCGGCCGGCTGCTGCAGCTGGCCGAGGTGGAGCGCGTTTGCCTGTGGGCCGAGGGCCGTGGCCTGGGGCGTCACCTCGACGCCGCCCGGCTGTGGAACGCCGCGGTCGCCACCGGCCAGTCGCCCGCGAGCCTCAGCAAGCCGTTCGACACGGTGAGCGTTTGCTTCAGCAAGGGCCTCGGCTGCCCGGTCGGCTCGGTGCTCGCCGGGCCTAAGGAGATGATCCGCGCCGCGAGGCGGCTGCGCAAAGCGCTCGGCGGCGGGTGGCGGCAGGCGGGCATCCTGGCGGCCGCCGCGATCTACGCGCTCGACAACCACATCGACCGCTTGGCAGAAGACCACCGCCACGCCGACCGGTTGGCCGACGCCGTCCGCGAGGCGCCAGGCCTCACGTTGGTCGACGACCGGTGCGACACGAATATCGTGATGTTTGACGTCGAGCCCTCAATGGGCACGGGCGACGCCTTCTGCCAGCGTCTCGAAACACGCGGCGTTCGCACGTGGTCGGTTCGCCCCCAACGCGTCAGGGCGCTGACGCACCTCGACGTCGATTCACCTCGGATCGATGAGGCGTGTGAGGCGATCTTGGCGGTCGCGGGCGGGGAGTAGCGGCGAAGGCGGGTCTGCCGCCCTGTCTACTGTGAGTAAAGGCCGGGCGGGTAGCCCAGGTTTTTCAAACCTGGGTCGCCGCAGGCGACAAGAAGCACGCGTGCAAACGCCGTGTAGCGAACGAGGCAACCGGCCGGCAACACCCAACCGCGGCTTCTTGTGGCTTCGCCACCCAGGTTCGAGAACCTGGGCTACCCGGTGCGCTTGCGTAGCGACAAGAGAAGCAAACCTGATTCGGCTTTAGGTTTCAGGACACGCAGCGAGTGGCGTTGCTCTATTCCACGGGGTGATTGGCGGAACTAGAATCGTAGCACTCCTCTGAATGTCGCCTCCACTTAGCAAAGGGTTTCGCCGTGGCTTGGGCCCCCTCTTCTTTTGCCAAACGAACGCTGCTTCTCGTCGGCTTGCTCGTCGGCGCGGTCTTGCCTCAGTGCCACGCCGAAGAACTGGCGTCTCATCTTGCAGACGAACAGGAGCGGCAGCGGCCGAGCGGCGCCGGCTCGCTCAAAGCGGCGGTCGGCGATCGCTACAAGATCGGCGTGGGTGTTGGTCACCGGGTGCTCGACAACCCCGCGGAAGCGGAGCTGCTCCGTCGGCACTTCAGCATTCTCACCCCCGAGAATTGCATGAAGCCTCAGCAGGTCCACCCGGCCGAGGACCGCTGGAGCTTTGACGGCGCGGACCGCTATGTCGACTTCGCGCGAGCGAACGGGCTGGAGGTCGCTGGCCATTGCTTGGTGTGGGCCGAGGACGACCGCACGGCTCCTTGGATGATGGAAGACGACGGGGAGCCGGTCTCGAAGGCGAAATTGCTGCAACGCATCGAGCAGCACGTGGAGATGGTCGTCGGACGCTACGCCGACGCGGTCACGATGTGGGACGTCGTCAACGAGGCGATCGGCGACGGCAAGGACGGCTTGCTGCGCGACTCGGTCTTCTCACGCACAAGCGGCGTCGACTACATCGTGACGGCCTTCCAGACGGCCCGCGCCAACGACCCCGATGCGCTGCTCATCTACAACGACTACAACGGCCACAAGCCGGCGAAACGCAAGAAGCTGCTCGAGCTGCTGGCTCTGCTCAAAGAGAACGGCGCGCCAGTCGACGCCTACGGCATGCAGGGCCATTTTGAGCTGGGCGACGATTCGCTCCCGCAGCTGCGCGAGACCTTCGACGCGCTGCGCGAGCTGGGGCTGAAGGTGGTGGTCTCGGAACTCGACATCGACGTCGTCACACGCAGCCGCTGGTGGGACGACGGCGGCAAGCACCGCGACGAACTGGCCGACCACGACCCCTACAAAGACGGCCTGCCGACGCAAGTCGAGCGGCAACTGATCGAGGAGTACGTCGCGCTGTTCGAGCTGTTCGACGACTACAGCGACATCATCGAGCGGGTCTCTTTCTGGAACCTGCACGACGGGCAGAGTTGGCTGAACTACTTCCCGTGGCGGCGGACCAACTACCCGCTGCTGTTCGACCGCAACTTGCAGCCGAAGCCCGTTTACGACGCGGTGCTGGAGTCACTCGCCCAGCGCCAAGCGGGCGGCGCCGAGTAGTTTGTGGTTCGCGAGTGTGCTGACGA
Organism: Pseudobythopirellula maris; assembly: GCF_007859945.1. Taxonomy (GTDB): domain Bacteria; phylum Planctomycetota; class Planctomycetia; order Pirellulales; family Lacipirellulaceae; genus Pseudobythopirellula; species Pseudobythopirellula maris. The sequence continues at coordinate 596,151 of NZ_SJPQ01000004.1, forward strand.
TTCCGAGCCGGCGCCATGCCCACGCGGTGGATTGGGCATGTAGGACGATGGTGAGTTTCCCAGGAGTCGGATGGCCACGGCAATCGTGGCAATGGCGCCCAGCCTCGAAGGTTTGATTCTGCTCTTCGCACCGCACTGCGGTACAAGCCCAATCCTGTTCGGCGCCATATTTGCGCGTTGATTTATGGGATTGCGCGGCGGTGGTTTTTCGGTCATCGTGGCCGGCATGGCCTCGAAGAAGCAACGCATCCGCGAGCGGGACGTGCAGGGGGTAAA